>JAFAPY010000243.1 GCA_019246795.1 Streptosporangiaceae bacterium
GTGGGGTGAGCGATGGGACTCGAACCCACGACACCCAGGACCACAACAATGCTGGTCGGCAGCAGAAGTTGCGGATACCCCTGCTATTCAGCGATTCCTAGTCGGCCGGTTGGCATTCTCGCGCCCACTGAGAGCCACCTGAGACCCTCTCGCCTGCCCCACTGCTGCCCCACTCACAAAATCGCGATGCCTGCCCGCGCGTTCACTACTGGCCGCCGCCGCCGAGGAGCCACAGCTCGTAGGCCGCGCCATCGCGGCGTTCTTCGCCACCGTCGACCGTCAGGGATCGGCGCGGGATCGTTACGGCGCCAGCCGCTCGATGATCCAGCCGTCGTCTCCCCGCCGGTAGCGGATCCGGTCGTGCAGGCCGTCCGGCGATTCTTGCCAGAACTCGACGCGGGCGGGCAGCACCCGGAAGCCGCCCCAGCGTTGCGACGGGAACATCGGCTCCGCCAGGGTGGCGTCGCAGCATGTCATGGAGCCGCGTTTCCAGGACCGCCCGGCTGGCGACGACGCGGCCTTGGCGCGAGGCGGCCGCGCTGAGGCGGGCGGCGGGGGCGCGCGTGCTCCAGCTACTGGTCCGGTTCGTCCTGGCTCACCCGTTCAACCGGCCCTGCCACGCGTACCTGACGGTGTGCCGGAACAAGCCAGTGCAGCACGGCAGCCGCCCGCGGATTGGCCGCCAGCTCAGCGCCCTTGTCGCTCTGGCAGTCGGCGAAGAAGACCAGCCCTCGCCGCAGGCCGCGCAGCAGCACCGGGCGGGCCGAGGGAACGGCGTCGCTGGATGCAGCTTAACTTGTCGATTGGGATATCGGTTGCGCGTGCAGTTGCCGGCCCGACGCGCGGCAGCGGGGCGTTCGCTCTTGTCACGCCGACCGGAATGCCGCCGTGATCTTGCGGGCGAGCTTCTGAGCGTGGTAGCCGACGATCACCGCGATGAAGAGGGCCGTGGCGGGGTCAAGCCAGTACCAGCCGCGGACGCCGAGGATGATCGCGCCGCTGACTGCCACGCCTGCCGCCGCGGCTGCGTCCGCGGTGGTGTCGAGCAGGACCGCCTTGACATTCAGGTCTTCATCACCATTGCGGCGGTTGCCGCCGCCGAGGACCAGCGCGCCGGCCAGCATGACAGCAGCCGCGACGGCGCTGACGATCAGCACGGGAAGGCCCTCCACGCGGCGGATCCCTGTGACTAGGCGCTGTATGGCCGCCACGGCAATGCCCATGTTCAGCACGAGTAGCCATCCGGCGTTGACCAGCGCCGCGATGTTCGTGGCGTTGGGGTAGCCGCGCGGACGGGCGCAGCTGGACGGCAGGCTGGCGAGCCAGCTCGCAAGCAGCGAGATGCCGATGGCGCCGGCGTCTGTGAAGTAGTCGGCGCCCGCCGCGAAGACCGCCAGCGAATGCGCAGCTAGCCCGACGATCACAAGCGCCGTGACGAGGCCGGCGTTTAGGAGCAGGACGACTATCAGCCGCTGTGTACGTGACACGATTGGATCGTTTGAGGCCTTCCGGAGGCAGCATCTGGCGGACAGGGACCAAATGCCGGCCGCGTCCACCGGCGGGGCACCGGGGTCCCCTACAAGCCGAGTGCCCGGTGAAGGTGGGGCACTTGCCTGCGGGCGACGGGCACAGTTTCGTGGGTGTGGGTGTCGGTGGTGAGGAACAGCGTTCCCTTAAAGCCCTGTTCTATCTCCCTGATGCGGCTGAGGTTGACCAGGAACCGGCGGTGGACGCGGAGGAATCCCTTGCCTTCGAGCTGCTGTTCAAGCCGGTCGAGGCCGCGGGTGGCAGCCCGCAGCAATCCCTGATCGGTTTTCAGCCAGACATTGTTGCGGTCGGCCTCGGCGAAGCGAATCTCGCAGGGGTCGAGCATGACCCACCGGTCGTCCCGCATACCGACCACCCGGCTGGGGACTGCACGGGCGGGCGTGGCGCCGAGGAGGGAATCGTCCGGGCGCTCTCCGAACGGGGGGTTCCCACCCGGGGAACCGAAGGCGAGCAGCAGGCCGATCACCTGATTTCCGGCCGAGACGGGGC
The DNA here is from genome assembly GCA_019246795.1 of Streptosporangiaceae bacterium. Lineage (GTDB taxonomy): Bacteria > Actinomycetota > Actinomycetes > Streptosporangiales > Streptosporangiaceae > Palsa-504. Next base: position 2,038 of record JAFAPY010000243.1, read on the forward strand.
GGGCCGAAACGGGGACGGGGGCGGCGAGGAAGGGCACGAAGACCTGCGTGGATCCCGCCCATTGGGGGTCCTGGCGGGCGCGCTCGATGGCGCGACGGACCAGTTGCGGCAGCGTGGGCAGCTGGGCAATCCAGCGGTGGGTCGGCGTGTAGGCCGGGACGTCCGCCGGAGTGCCCAGCAAGGCGGCGGCCTCGGTATTAGCCAATACGATGTTTCCGGCTGGGTCCACCGCGGCGAGCGGCGTCGCGGGCGGCACCCGGGCATCGGCGAAGGCAGCCGCCAGTAGGATGCCGGTGTGATGCGCCCGTTGCCGCAGCTTGGCCTCGGTTGCGGTGGCGGCATTGCGGAGCCACTGCAGCACCATATCGGGCAACGGCGTCTTCCAGCATGAGATGTTGAGCACCGCCAGCGGGTCGTGGGTGATCACGTCCCGGACGGCGACACCGGCGCACACCCACGGGTGAAAGGCACGGCACCAGTGTTCCGGGCCCCTGACCATCACGGGATGGTGGCATGCCAGCGCGGTTCCCATGCCATTGGTGCCGCTCGCCCACTCCGACCAGGTCGACCAGGGTGCTAGGTTGCTGTCTGCGCCATGGTGAAGCAGACGCTGGCTTCCCCAGGCCGCCAGGATGCGTCCACCGGGGTCGGTCACGGTGACGAGGCCGTCGAGGCCGGCGACCTCCCGGGCCGCGCTGGTAGCCAGGCCACCGAGCTCGGTGAACACCACATCGCGCTCGATCGAATGGGCGCTTTCGTCAGGCGCGGCCGGCGGCGCCTGGTCCAGGCGGGGATCGACCCTGTACTCCTCGCGGCACCGGTACCACGACGTGAGGATCTCCGGCCGGACCCCGTCGAGGGTGTCTTCTCCGGCGGTGAAGCCCTCCCAGGCCTCAGCGACCCGCTTGAGGCTGTCGTCGGCGAACGCGGTCCCGTTCGTTGCGGCTGGGGCGCCGCTCATTTGAACATCCGCACCGTTCATCCCATCCCCCTTGGCGACGGGGAGGAAGTGTTCCAGCATTGTCACCAGTCGGCTCACCAATGACGTAGACGATGCCGCGATGCGCTTGCTTGTCACAAGGCTAGTCGCGAAGCGACCGCCTTCCAAGGGGGAACGCGCGGCACGCCGAACCGAAGCGGGGTGATGTGCAGATGCGGGCAGCAATGGGCCGCAAGCCATGCGGCGGTCCGGTGAGGGGAAGGCCTTGAGCATTGCATCTGGCAGCCGGACGACAGGATCGCGCGGCTCGGTTCGGCACGCCCCGCCAAGGTGCAGAACGCCCGTGCCCACGGTCACCCGGCTGCGCGCCCGGGCGAGCTCGGCCGCATCGTCGAGGAGGTTGGGCGCCGCCGACACTGGCCGCGTTATCTCTGTTATCTCTGCCCTCGGAAAGCACCCCCGGGGGAGTTCGGCAACGCACGGCGCCGCGCCCGGCCGACGGCAAGGAAGGCAAGGCAAGGAAGGCAAGGCAAGGAAGGCAAGGAAGGCAAGGAAGCTGTCCGGAACGCGGGCCATGACGGCGACGGATGCCTCCGTCCGTCCCGGTATCCAGACCGTTTCAGCCCTACGAGGAGGTCAAGCCGATGACGACCGGAGTGGAGCAACAGCTGGCGGAGTTGGGCAAGCAGAACGGGGCAACGCTGGGCCGATTGCTCGGCAATGGAAACCTCGGGCGCGCTGAGGAAGGGCCCGATGGCCGCATGCACGCCACGATCCGGATTCAGCCCGATCAGCTGGTCTGGGACCCGGCGGTGCTCGTCATGCCCCATGGGGGTGACATCGAACTCGAGCTCATCAACGACGACATGAACACGCACTGCGCGCTCTTGCCGAGCAACGGTGACAGCCAGTTTATCTGGCTGGTGAACCATTCCCGGGGAACGGCCACCCTCAACCTGGACGGCCCGGGCTACTACTGGTACAGCTCGCCCACTGGAAACGACGAAGGCCGGGGCCTGACCGGGGCGATCGTCGTGATGGGGGAGGCTCCGCCGGAGGCTCGCCTCGACCGCCCGCCGCAACCCCGGCCATAGGCTGCCCGCCGCAGCCCGGCCGTAGACCACCCGTGGCAGCCCCGGCCGCAGGCCGGCCGCCCCGGCCCGCCACGACCGCGGAAGGAGCAGGAAATGACAGAAACGGCAGAACCATACGTAGACGCAGGGCATGCCGTCGACCAGGTAAGTCTGACGTTCGTGGCTGGGAGCGCGCCGCCGGTCGCCAGGAGCGTCACCTACGAGCGCATTCTTCAGGCCCGCTCGGAGCCGCATAACTGGCTCACCTACTACGGCGCCTATGACGGACAGCGCTACAGCCCGCTGGAGCAGATCAACACCGGCAACGTCCGGCGCCTCACCCCCGCGTGGGTCTTCCAGTGCGGGGGCACCGGCCTGCAGGCGGGCGCCACAACGTACGCGTTCGAGGCCGCGCCGGTCGTCGTGGACGGCGTCATGTACGTCACGGGCTGGGACGGCTGGTGCTGGGCACTGGACGCCAGGACCGGGCAGGAGCTGTGGCGATACAAGCACGCGGTCCCGTTCGACACGTCGCTGTGCTGCGGCAACGTGAACCGCGGCGTCGCGGTGGCGAAGGGGAAGGTCTTCTACGTGACCCAGAACGCTCACGTGGTCGCGCTTGACGCCGCCAACGGCAAGCCCGTCTGGGACAAGACGTACGGCGACGTGCGGGCCGGTGAGAGCGCCACGCTGGCGCCGCTCATCGTCAAGGATATGGTCATCGTCGGCAGCTCGGGCGGCGAATTCGGGGTGCGCGGCCACATCGACGCCTTCAATCTCGACACCGGAGAGCACGTCTGGCGCTGCTACACGGTGCCGAAGCCCGGTGAGCCCGGGTCCGAAACCTGGCCCAAGGAAGGGGAGGCCTGGGCGCGGGGCGGGGCGAATTGCTGGATCACCGGCACCTACGACCCGGAACTGAACCTGCTGTACGTGGGGACCGGTAACCCGGCACCCGACTTCGACGGAGAGGTGCGGCCGGGCGACAACCTCTACACCGACAGCATGGTCGCCGTCAACCCGGACAATGGCCAGATCCGCTTCCACTACCAGTACAACCCGCACGACGTGTGGGACTACGACAGCATCTCGGAGCACATCCTCTTCGAGATGGACGGCCGCAAGGTGATGGCCCACTTCGACAAGAACGGGTACTGCTTCATCCTGGATCGGACGAACGGCCAGCTGATCCGGGTGTTCCCGTTCGTAGACCGGATCACCTGGGGCGAGATCGACGCCAGCGGCAAGGTGACGCCAAAGATATACCCCGACAAGGAGGGGGAGCCGGTCCACTTCTGGCCGGGACCTGCAGGCGGCAAGGAATGGACGCACGCGGCCTACAGCCAGAAGACCGGGCTCCTCTACGTGCCGGTGCAGGACATCGGCGCGACGGCCACGCGGCGCCGCAGGGAGTTCAAGGAGAGCATTCCATACTGGGGTGCGGGCGTCCAGGTGGACGCCGAGGACATAGCCGGATCCGTGAGCGCCTTCGATCCGCGCACGGGCCGTGAGGTGTGGCGCTGGCGCCACGAGGTGCCGATGTGCGCCTCGGTGCTGGCCACAGGAGGCGACTTGGTGTTCGCCGGTGCACCCGGCGGCATGTTCAACGCATTCAACGCTCGCACCGGGGAGCTGTTGTGGCAGTTCCAGTGCGGCAGCGGCCACCACAGCAGCCCGACGACCTACAGCGTCGGCGGCCGGCAGTACATCGCCGCGCCGAGCGGCTGGGGCGGCTGGGTCGAAGGGTTCGTCCCCGGAATGCTCGGGGCGCCCCACGGAGCCGCTCTGTTCGTATTCGCGCTGGCGGAATAGCGCCGCAGTCCCGTCCGCCCGATCCGTGCGGCTGCCGCACGGACCCGGCGGACGCCGCCCAGAGACCGGCGAGGAAGGAGGTGACAGCGATGGCCAAGAAGACCTTCGTCCCCCGACCCGAGCGGTCGGTCTGGAAGCCCCCTGCTTCCGAGGAGATCAGGGTCTCTGCTGAGGTGACCGCATACATGGGCGCCTGGAAGGACCAGGACTGGTTATAGCCGGGCAGGGCGCCGGACGATGCCGTCCGGCGCCCTGCCGGTAAACGGGATGGCGGATCGGCATGTGGGTGCGAGTGCTGGGATCGGCGGCAGGCGGGGGATTCCCGCAGTGGAACTGCGCCTGCCCGCCGTGCCGCGCGGTTCGGGACGGCTCCCGGCAGGCCCGCCCGCGCACCCAGTCGTCGATCGCCGTGAGCTCCGACGACCGCCGGTGGTTCCTGTTCAACGCCTCGCCCGATATCCGGGTTCAGATCGAGTCCTTCCCCGCTCTGCACCCCTCGAGCGATCTCTTCGGCGGCACGGGAAAGAGGTCGGTGCCCCTGCAGGCCGTAGTGCTCACCGACGCCGAACTCGATCACACGCTCGGCCTGCTGCTGTTGCGGGAGGGACGCGGCCTCGAACTGCACGCCACCGAGACGGTGCGCGACACCCTTTACGACGGGACGTCACTGCTCCGGACGCTCGAAGCCTACTGCCCGGTCCAGTGGCGGCCGGTCATGCCGGGCGCTGAGGTACCACTGGCGGACGGGCTGTCGTACCGGGCCTTTGACGTCGCCACGACGAAGCGGGCCCGGTTCGGCTCAGGCACCGGGAAGGGCCGGGTCGTAGGCTACCGCCTGACCGACGAGCGCAGCGGCCGGGCACTGGTCTATCTACCAGCAGTGCAGGACATAACCGTGGTGCGCGACCAGCTCGATGACTGTGCGTGCCTGCTCGTCGATGGAACCTGCTGGCGGGACGACGAGCTGATCCGGCTCGGACTGGCCGACAAGACGGCACGCGAGATGGGGCACCTGCCGATCGATGGGCCTGACGGCAGTCTCGCGCGGCTGGCTCTGCTGCCCATCGAGCGCACGATCTACACCCACATCAACAACACCAATCCGATCCTGCTGGAGGATTCGCCGGAGCGGCGCATCGTCGAGCAGCACGGCATGGAGGTCGCCGTGGACGGCCTGGAACTGCGGATGTGAGAGTCATGGTGACGGCGACGGAAACCGACGGCTTCGTGGCAGCGCTGCGCGCGCAATCCCAGCGTTACCACAGCCTCCATCCCTTCCACCTGAAGATGAACGAAGGCGGCCTGAGCCGCCGCCAGATCCAGGGCTGGGTAGCCAACCGCTTTTACTACCAGGAGAACATCCCTCGCAAGGATGCCGCCATCCTCGCCAACTGCCCGCTGCCCGAAGTACGTCGCCGCTGGATCCGGCGCATCATCGACCACGACGGCACGGCTGACTCCCACGGCGGCATCGAGGCGTGGCTGCGCCTGGGCGAAGCAGCGGGGCTGACGCGGAAAGAGATAGAGGACGAGCGGTATGTTGTTCCGGGGGTCCGGTTCGCCGTTGATGCATACGTCACCTTCGCCCGCACTCGGCCGTGGGTCGAGGCGGTGGCCTCCTCACTGACCGAGCTGTTCGCGCCGGATCTGATGGCCGAACGTATCGCCGCGTTCGAGCGCTACTATCCCTGGATCGATCCTGTGGGGCTCGCCTACTTCCGGGCTCGCCTGACGCAGGCACCGCGCGACTCCGCGCACGCCCTGCAGGTGGTGACGGAGCACTGCCAGACCCCGGAGCAGCAGGCGCGGGCCGTAGCAGCACTATCGTTCAAATGCGATGTTCTGTGGAGCATGCTGGATGCCATCGACCATGCCTATGCCGATCGATAGCGACGCCGGGCGTCCCCGCCTCGCGCCGCACGTTCGGCTGACATTCGACCCGGCGAGGCAGCGATACGTGCTGCTGACGCCGGAAACGGTCACCGTGCTGAACGACACGGGCGCAGCAATCCTGGAGCTGTGCGACGGGGAGCGGACGGTGGCCGGCATCCTGACGGAGCTGCACGCCCGATATGACCGCGTGGTCGACGACGAGGTGCGGCTGTTCCTCACCGACCTGCTCGCCAAGCGGCGCGTGGAGGTCAGCGATGGATAGGCCGTTCGGGCTGCTGGCCGAACTCACCTACGCCTGCCCGCTGCACTGCCCCTACTGCTCCAACCCCCTCAACCTCGGCGACTACTGCGACGAGCTGACCACGCAGGAGTGGCAACGAGTGCTAGCCGAGGCCAGCGAGCTAGGCGTCCTGCAGCTTCACCTCTCCGGTGGTGAGCCGCTGCAACGTCGCGACCTTGTCGAGATCGTGCGCAGCGCCCGCGGAGTGGGCCTGTACACGAATCTCATCACCAGCGGGTTCGGCCTGTCGCCTCGCCGCGCCGAGCTGCTGCGCGCCGCAGGCCTCGATCACGTCCAGATCAGCATCCAGGCTGATGAGCCGACCCTGGCCGACCGCATCGCCGGCGCGCGGTCTTTCGAGCGCAAGAAAGCGGCGGCCCGGCTGGTGAAGAGCCTAGGCTGGCCGCTCACCGTGAACGTGGTCCTCCACCGCCACAACATCGATCGGGTCGACCGCATTCTGGACATGGCGGCGGACCTGGGGGCGGACCGCATCGAGCTGGCCAATACGCAGTACTACGGCTGGGCCTGGCGCAACCGGGACGGGCTGCTGCCGAGCAGGGCTCAGCTCGAGTGCGCGGAGGCGACGGTGCGCGCGAGGCGAGGCCGACTGGACGGCCGGATAGAGATCATCTACGTCGTTCCTGACTACTACAGCCGATACCCCAAACCCTGTATGGGCGGCTGGGGTCGGCGCCAGCTCACCGTGGTGCCCAACGGCGACGTGCTTCCCTGTCCGACCGCGCACGCTCTTCCCCTTCCTCGTGTCAGCGTGCGCGAGCACCCGCTGGCATGGATCTGGGAGCGGTCTCCCCTCTTCCAGCGCTTCCGGGGAACAGGCTGGATGCCCCATCCGTGCCGAAGCTGCGGCCGCCGCGAGATCGATTTCGGCGGATGCCGCTGCCAGGCATTCCAGCTAACCGGCGACGCTGCCCGGACCGACCCGGTCTGTCACCTCTCCCCCGATCACGGGCTCGTCGCCGCAGCGGTCCGGGCCGCTAATTCCGACACCCAGCCGGCCAGAACACCACTCACCTTCCGGCCGCATCCGGACCGCCCGGTAAAGGGCTAGCCAGAGCCGCGATATGTTCCTCAACCTCATAATCCTCGGCTTTGCCCTCAGCTTGGACAACTTCCGGACGGCTGTCATCCTCGGGCCGCTCCGGTTCGCGTGGCGCCGAGCCATCGAAATCGCCCTGGTGTTCGGTCTTTTCGATGGCGTGGCGCCGCTGGCGGGAATTCTGCTCGGGCATGACATCAGCCATAAGATCGGCGACGGTATAGCCGAACCAGTCGGGGCCGCCGCACTCGGCCTGTACGGCCTTTACCTTATCGTCCGGGCATTGCGGACCTCGACCCAGGAGGAACTCGAGGCGGAGCACTGCTGGACGATTTTCGGTCTCCCCGTGCCGTTGAGCCTGGACAACTTGATCGCCGGCACGGGCCTGGGCCTGCTCGGCCTCTCCCCGTTGGTTCCAGCCGCGCTATTCGGCACCATCACCTTCTTGATGACTCTTGTCGGCCTGCAGCTCGGGCGAGTGGTTTCCCGCTTTATTCCCATTCGTCTCCGCTGGGATCTCGTGGTCGGCGTGGCACTCATTATCGAGGCCGTCGTACTCGGGCTCGGGGTAATGCCGGGGGATTAGGTCGCACCCAGCGCTGCTGCCTGTAGTCTCTTCTCAGTCCAACGGTGCCCAGTTCGCCGTCGGCGGGATCTTAATGAGAGCCTGATCCCGTGCCCCTTTGTCTGCTTTGGAAGGTGACTTCTTCGCGAGTTCGTACAGGCGATACAGCTCGTCCATGGCATGACCAAGGTGAATTTTTGCGGTCTCGAAGTCAGCCGCCTCGCAGGCGTCGGCAAATGCAAGGTCGAAGGCTCGCTTCGGGTTACTCACAGCGCTCTCCCTGGCCGGGGCGGATTCGCCGTACACGGCCACCCATCTTGCCCGCCGGGCGAGCCTCGGTCCACGGAATAATGACTGCCATTTCCCTTATAGTAGCGTGGCGTGAACAGCGATAACTCTCTGTATCACCTAAATCAATGCTTGTGCAACCGCGTAGTCGACGCGAGCGGCTGGGCGGCTGCCAGGAGCAGGAGTCAAGAGAATGAGCCAGGTGCTGGCTGGTCCGGCTCGGCACCGCTGGCGGCGGCCACCAGCGCCTCCAGCGTCTCAATAATCTGCGTCTTGACGCTGGTCACCTGAGGCGGCGTCCATGTGTAGCCTTTCAAGGCCTTTGCTGTGACTGCCTTGGCCCCGACAATCCGCGAAAGCTGCTCTAGGTAGGTGTCAAGGGCGCCGATGACGGAGGGTGTATGCCTGGCGGAGGAACTGTCGTACCCCAGGGTTAGGTGCGTCAGTCCTGACCAGCTCGGGACGCCAGGAAAGATCCACCCCACCGACAGCGGCTCCGAGCGGTCTGGAGTAGCCAGGCGGATGGATGATCCCTTGGTGCCCCATTCAAACGTCAGGCCCAGGGCTCGTCCGCCGCCCACGCGAACTCCACCAGCGCGGCCAATTCCCGCAGGCCTTCCGGTCGGGCGGGCAGTGGGGTCCTTCCAGGTACCGCTGGACGATCCCCTTGTCGAACTCCTCGATGGTCATCCCCCACAGATCCGAGCCGTAGTCGATGAGCTGAGCCAAGGCGTGCCGGAAGTCCGGGTTCTGCGGGCCGGCCTTGAACTCCACCGGTACCAGGTCACCAGAGGGAACGGCGGCTACCAAGTCGATGCTCCCGGAGGCGACGCTGGCTTCCCGGCCCACGACAAGCAACGGGCCGGTGATCCCCAGGTCGTCAACGGGTAGCAGCGTCGGACTGTTCTTCATCACTTCCTGCAGGTGATGCTCATTTTCGGCAGGCGTCTCGATCAGATCGAACGTAAAATCGCCTTGCGCGACCAGGACCTTACGCGGCACCCCCCACCACCTCCTAGCGACACCTTACGTGCACCGAGATCGGCAGGCTGGGCCAAGCGCCGAACAGACGGCCAGCCGACCGAGTTGCTCGCGGTCGGCGTCGCCTGCTCATCGCCGCGGCGTCGCCACCGGCAGACAGCGGGCGTCGTTCGGTCAGGTGAACAGCACCGGCTGAGTTCTGGATAGACGACCTTGACACTGCACCGCAGGACGGCATCACACGCCATGAGACTCCATGTGATCGACGTCACACAGATGTCCTAACAAAAATCCTAACAAGCGGGTTAGGAAAAACTTCGGGCTCCCGTCAAACCCGCAGGTCACCCGCCTTATCAAGTGGGGTGAGCGAGGGGACTCGAACCCCCGACACCCAGGACCACAACCTGGTGCTCTAACCAGCTGAGCTACGCCCACCATGCGCCGCCGGCCGCGAACCGACAAGCAGAACGCGCGCTGCCCGAGGGACATCGCGCGACCGAGTTTAGTATAGCGGTCCCTGGGGCCGGGTGTACCGCGCGGCGATCTCACGCGCGGTCACCGAGTCCGGCCCCGGCTGCGGGACGAAGATGGCGTCCCGGTAGTACCGGAGCTCCTGCACGCTTTCCTTGATGTCGGCCAGCGCCCGGTGGCCGCCGTGCTTGGCGGGGGAGGCGAAGTACGCGCGCGGGTACCAGCGCCGGGCCAGTTCCTTGAGGCTGGACACGTCGATCATGCGGTAGTGCAGGTAGGCGTCGAGTTCCGGCATGTCGCGGGCGATGAACCAGCGGTCGGTCGCGATGGAGTTCCCGCACAGCGGCACCTTCCTCGGCTCGCTCACGTATCCGCGCACGTAGCCGAGCACCAGCTCCCCAGCCTCGGACACCGTGATCCCGTGCGGCAGTTCCGCGAGGAGGCCGGAGGCGGTGTGCATCTCCCGGACCACGTCGGGCATGGCCGCGAGCGCCTCAGCGGGCGGCTTGATGACCAGGTCGACGCCTTCGCCGAGCACGGTGAGGTCGGCGTCGGTTACCAGGCACGCGATCTCGATCAGGGCGTCGCGCTCGATGTCGAGCCCGGTCATCTCGCAGTCGATCCACACGAGCCGGTCGTTCATCCTCCCAAGGGTATGGCCTCGACTGCGCTGCGTTGCCACAACGGACGGGATACCGACCGAGCAGTGGCATCACGACGCATGCCGGCGGACATGCCCGGGGACGCCGATCCCGGGCCGCAGCGCGGCATCGGCTTGCGGGGCCCCGAACACCACCGCCACCGGCACCACGCCGGCCCACACGTCCATCGCGTGATCCTCAGGTTCATCGGACGGCCCGCCGGCACGGATCTTGACCGAGGCCTCGGTGAGCGGCAGCGCCAGCACCGACGTCGCGGCGAGTTCCTTCCGCGTCGGCTGGCGCGCGTAGGACCACTGCCCCGGGGTGAGGTGCTCGGTGATGGCCCGCAGCGCCGCCGACCGCTCGGGCGGATCGGTGACCGGCCGGGCCACGCCGAAGATCATCGCGCTGCGGTAGTTCATCGAGTGGCTGAAGACCGAACGGGCATAGACCAGGCCGTCCAGGAGCGTGACGGTGACGCACACCTCCCGGCCGGCCGCGGCCCGGTAGCTGGCGTTCGCGGTGGACCCGTGCAGGTAGACGGTGTCGCCGACGCGGGCGTAGGCGGTGGGCAGCACGCGCGGCGCGCCCGCGGCCACCACCCCGAGATGGCAGATCAGGGCGGCGTCGAGCACGGCATACAGGGCCTGGCGATCGGCGTGCCCGCGTTCGGCGTGCCGCCGCAGCGCGGTGCGCGGGGTGCTGGACAGGTCAGGCTCGCTCACGATCCCCCACCGTACGCCCACGGCGGGACCGAGACGGCCTAGGACACCCCCGCGGCGGTCAGCGACGCGGCCACCGGGATGTCGTGCCCGGCAGGCAGGCCCAGCTGGATCGCGGCCGCCCGGTCGGGCCGCGGCTCCGGCAGCCCGGGGGTGATCGGGTGCGCGGTCACCAGCTGGCCGATGTCGATGCTGCCCGGCCCGGCGTAGTCGGCGTCAGGCACCTGGGAAGCGCCGAAGTGGCCGCCTTTCGCCCACAGCGCCCGGCTGGGCGGCCTGCTGGCCTGCCGGAACGGCGCCGGCGGCCCGGCCGGCCAGCGCCTGGGGATCTGCCAGGAGTCCAGCCAGCACAAGATATCGCCGAGCCCGATCATCGGGTAGCTGGTGAACGGCTCGCTCGCCCGGCCAAGCACCCCGATCTGCACGCACAGCCTGCCCTCCCGGTTCACCGGTGCCCAGCGGTACGGCAGCCGGTCCGGCGCGTACTCCAGGGATTCCGGAGCGCCGAGCGCGCGGCCGGCCCGCACGATCGGCAGCAGCTGCGCGACGTTGCCGGTGAGCGGATCCCACACCAGGTGCGGTGGCCGCTCCTCCTGGTTGAGCCGCTGCGCGGCCGACCAGACCGAGATCACCCGCGGGTCGACGCCGAGAGTCAGCCATACGACGCGCGGTGCGCCTCCCCCGAGTTGTCCCCCGTCGCTCCCTGCCCGGATACGCCTCGCGCCCGGCAACCACGCGTCCGCCACAGGCTAACCTCCCACGAACGGTCTAGACCTTCTGCCTTCGGCTTTCCCTTTTACCCTGCTTACGCCAGGACAGGTGATTAGTCCAGAGGGCGGCGGCAAGAAAGATCCCAGTTCTGTCCTGTGCTGGTTCCAGTTCTGTCCGCTTTACTATTCGGTAGACCATGACCATCGGCCGCGTCCCGCCGGGAATCGCCAGCCCGGCACGCCTGCAGAGCTGGCTGAACGACCTCCTCGGCGGCGACCTCGGCGTGCCGGTCGAGCTGAGGGACATCCAGCTGATCGCCGGCGGCCGCTCGAACCTCACCTACCGGCTTGCGGTTGGTTCGCCGTCGGGGAGCCGGCTGCTGGTGCTGCGCCGGCCGCCGCTCGGCCACGTCCTGCCCACCGCGCACGACATGTCACGGGAGTTCCGGGTCATCAGCGCGCTCGCGGGCACGGACGTTCCGGTGGCCGCAGCGCTCGCGTCCTGCACCGACGCGGCCGTGATCGGCGCTCCGTTCTACCTGATGGAGCACGTGCCGGGTGTGGTGCTGCGGAGCAGGGCGGATACCGCGGCGCTGACCGAGGCGCAGGCCGCGGACCTGGCCGAGCGCCTTGCCGACATGCTCGCCGCCATCCACGGCGTCGATGTCGCGGCGGTCGGGCTCGCCGGCCTCGGCCGCGGAGCCGGGTACCTGGCCCGCCAGCTGGACCGCTGGCAGCGGCAGTGGCAGCTGTCCGCGACCAGGGAGGTGCCCGGTTACGCCGAGCTGGTAGCCAGGCTGACTGCCGCGCTGCCGGAGAAGGGGGCCGGGGAGGCGGGTGGGGAGGTGACGCTGGTGCACGGGGATTTCCGGCTGGACAACGTGCTGGTGTCGCTGTCGCCCCGGCCGCGGATCACCGCGGTCGTCGACTGGGAGATGGCCACCTTGGGTGACCCGCTCGCCGACCTGGGCCTCACCCTGGTCTACTGGACAGACCCGGGGGAGGAAGGCTGGCTGGCCCCGGCGGGCACGCCCGCCGGGCCCGGGGTGACGACCGACGCCACCGCCACGCCTGGCTTCTTGACCAGGGCCGGGTTCGCGGCCGGGTATGCCAGCCGCACCGGCCGTGACATCTCGCGGATCGGGTACTACATGGCGTTCGGGTATTTCAAGCTGGCCGTGGTGCTTGAGGGCATTCACGCCCGTTACCTGCAGCGCAAGACGGTGGGGGAGGGCTTCGAGGCCGAGGGCCGGGCCGTGCCGCTGCTCATCGCCCGCGCGCACCAGGTCCTCGACGGTGCCCGGTGACGTGCGGCCCCGCTGGGGCCCCGGGAGCGGCAGCTGCTGCGTGCCGCCCCGGGACCCCGGCAGGTCCGGCGCCCCGCCCTCGCCGGTAGCGGCCCGGCGCCCCGCTCTCGCCAGGCCTGCCGCTCGGCACCCGCACGCCTGCCGAGCCGCTCTGAGACCCGGCGGCCCGCTCTCACGCCGGCTCTCTTACTACTAAGGACGCGCCACCTGGAGCTGAGGTTGACGTCTGTTTGCCGCGGATTTCCGCGCGGGGTGGCTAGAGCCCGGGCAGGGCCCTGACCTCGGCCGCTATGGCGGCGGCCACGTCCGGGCCCGGAGGATCGACGGTCATCCGGGCCGTGGCGGTGCCGAGGCCGCGCAGCTGCAGCGCGTGCTTGAGCCTGCCGATGCTGGCTCCTGTGGCGACGATCCGGTCAACCGCCTGCTGGTGCGCGCCGGCCCGGACGGCATCGCCGGCCCGGACGGCTGCGATCAGGGCCGCGTAGACCTCGGGGTATGCCGCGCTGCGCCCCGAGATCACGCCCGCCGCGCCGGCTCGCATCGCAGCCGCGGGGTCCGCGTCGTTGCCGGTGAACAAGGCCAGTCCCGGCGCCGCGGCGACGTAACCGGGCAGCTCGGCCGCGGCCGAGCCGCTGACCTTGGCGCCTGCCAGCCCTGCCGCCGCTGCCATCTGGGCGAACAGCGGCGGGGGTACGGGCACCCCTGTTCGTTCTGGGAAAATATAGGCGTAGCACTGCGGGTCCGGCGCTGCGTCGCGGATGCGGCGGTAGTGGCCGGTCAGCTCGTCGGGCCGCGCAGGCAGGTAGTAGGGCGTGATCGCGGCGATACGGGTGGCGCCCAGCGCCACGGCGGCACGTGCCAGCCGGGCGGCGCGCCGGGCGTCCGCGGCGCCCACGTGCACGATGACCCGATCCGGACCTGCCTCGGCGAGTGCGAGTTCGGCCAGCGACAGCCTTTCTGCGTCGTCGAGGGCCGGGAACTCGCCAGTGGTCCCCGTCACGAACAGCCCGTCCAGCAGGCCCGCCAGCAACTTGTGCAGGCTGCGGTTGGCGTCGAGGTCCAGCTCGCCGTCGCTGCCGAACAGCGTCGGGACCGCGGAGAAGACGACCGTGCCTGGCCTCACGCCAATGCCCGCGGCTTGAAGAACGCGCGGGAGTCGGGCCGCCACAGCAGCACCACCGCGCCCAGGCCGACGAGCCAGATCAGCACGGGGAAGATCAGGGTGATCGCTGTCTTCGGCTGGCTTGCCACGCCGAACAAGTCAAGCGTGGCCAGGCCGAACAGGACCGTGGACAGGATGCGCGCCCAGTTCTTGCCCTGGTTGTTCGCCCAGGCCATCCACAGCCACAGGCCGATCCCGATCACCCCGGAGACCACCGCCAGCGCGACGATGAACGTGTTCAGCTGGTTCACTTGCGTCAGGGTGAGGTTGGGTCGCGCCTTCCTGATCGCGGCCTTGGTGCCGCTGATCTGCGTCAGCGAGATGATCAGGCTCACGGTGCTCACCGCTGCTCCGGCGTACATGAGCTTGACCGCGTTCAGCACCGACGCGGGAGGTTCCGGCCGCTGCGGCTGGACCGGCTGGCCGCTGGACGGGTAGGGCTGGTACATGATGACCTCTGCTCGGTAGCACGCCGGGGCTGACGTACCGAGCTTAGTAACTTTTCGCCAGGTACGCGTCGGCCCGGCGGGGCACGCCCGGCCCGCCGCGCCGTGCCCGTGCCGCGCCCGGCCCGCCGCGCTCTGGCCGCCATCCGATCACCAGTACGATAAGGGATAGGCTTATCGCGTAGGATTTGTGCTTGACGTAGAAAAAGCGGCCGTTTCTGGCGCGTTATCCTTCGTGGAGCACTTATCCGTCAAGATCTTTTCGGGACGGAGCGGGGACTGGCCGCATCGTAAGGCGCTCATGAATCGTGAAACACATCTGTCCCGCATGACAGCCTGAGGGTTACCAAACCTTCACCGTGCCTGCCGGCTCCCCGCGGGAGGTCACCCGCGACCGCGTGCCGCGCTTCGCGAGCATCTCATTCTCGCCGCGGGGCGATACTGGAGGGCGATGACCGAGCCGAGCCCCCCCGCCGCCGCGGCGCACGCCGGTACCGCGGCGCAGCCAGCGGGCGGTACCGCGGCGCAGCCAGCGGGCGGTACCGCGGCGGAGCCGGCGGCCGCGCCGGAGCCGGCGGCCGGGCCGGAGCCGGCGGCCGCTCCGGCCAGCCCGCAGAGCCGCCGGCTGCTGCGGTGGGAGATCGTCGCCGTGCTGGCCGTCTCGCTCGGCGCGAGCGGGCTGTATGCCGTCGTCGACTTCATCGGCTCGCTGACCGCGCGGCGGGCGCTGGGCAGGCAGCACGCGGTGCTCAACGGCTCGCTCGCCCCCGGCCGGCCGCTGCTGGACCTGTTCCTGCAGCTCACCAACATCACGCTGTCGCTCGCCCCGGTGCTGCTCGTGCTGTACCTGCTGGCCAGGGCGGGGGAGCGGCCGTCGTCCATCGGCCTGGACGGGCGCCAGCCGGGCAGGGACCTGGCCAGGGGCGCGGCGCTGGCCGCGGTGATCGGCGGCAGCGGCCTTGGCTTGTACCTGGCCGCATACCACCTGGGCGTGGAGCTGAACGTGGTGGCGGAGAACCTGCCCGACGTGTGGTGGCGCATCCCGGTGCTGCTGGCATCGGCGGTGCAGAACGCGGTCCTGGAAGAGGTCGTCGTCATCGGCTACCTGCTGAGCAGGCTGGACCG
The DNA here is from genome assembly GCA_019246795.1 of Streptosporangiaceae bacterium. Lineage (GTDB taxonomy): Bacteria > Actinomycetota > Actinomycetes > Streptosporangiales > Streptosporangiaceae > Palsa-504. The sequence goes on from JAFAPY010000243.1 coordinate 17,514, forward strand.
GCTCGGCGTCAGGCCGTCACGGGCCATCGCGCTCAGCGCGGTGATCCGCGGCTCCTACCACCTGTACCAGGGCGCGGGCGCGTTCATCGGCAACGCGGTCATGGGCGCGATCTTCGGCGTCTTGTACCGAAGGTGGGGCCGGGTGATGCCGCTGATCATCGCGCACGCGCTGATCGACGCCGTGGCCTTCGTCGGCTACGCGCTGCTGGCCGGGCACGTCTCCTGGCTGCCGAAGCCGTGACCGTTCCCGCCCGGGTGACGCCGCTGCGCGGGACCGGGCCGCCGGCCGGGTCCGCGCTGCCCGCAGGCGGCCTCGCCGGCCGGTTATCCTTCCGGCATGCCGGTCCCCCGTGACGTGATCCCTGGCACCCGGATCAGCGCCGGCCGCGCCTCGCTGGCGCAGTTGCAGGCGGCGATGGCCTCGGGTGCGCTCACCTCCGCGGCCCTGACCGGCTTCTGCCTGCAGCGGATCAGCCAGCTCGACCCGGCGCTGCACGCGGTGATCACCGTCAACCCGGGCGCCGGGGCGGAGGCGGCGGCCAGCGACGCGGCCCGGGCGGCACGCGGGCCGCACGGGCCGCTGGAGGGCGTCCCCGTGCTGGTCAAGGACAATATCGGTGTGGCGGGCATGCCGACGACCGCCGGTTCTCCGGCCCTGCTGTCCGCCCAACCCGGCGACGCGTTCCTGGTCACGCGGCTGCGCCAGGCGGGTGCGGTGATCATCGGGAAAGCCAACCTGTCGGAGTGGGCCAACTTCCGGTCCACGCACTCGACCAGCGGCTGGTCGACGCTGGGCGGCCAGACAGCCAACCCGCACGCGCTGGACCGTAACCCGTCGGGTTCCAGTTCCGGGTCGGCAGCAGGGGTGGCCGCCGGCCTGGCGCCGCTGGCGGTCGGGACCGAGACCGACGGCTCGGTGGTCTGCCCGGCCAGCGCCTGCGGGATCGTCGGCATCAAGCCCAGCAACGGGCTGGTCAGCCGCCGCGGGATCGTGCCGATCTCCCCGGTGCAGGACACCGCGGGCGCGATGGCGACGTCCGTCGCCGATGCGGCGGCGCTTCTGTCCGTGCTGGCTGCCGCCGACCCCGAAGACCCCGTCGCACCGGCCGGTGATTGTCCGCCCGAACGAGCCGACGCCGGCGGCTTCGATGCCTCGTTTGCCGGGACGCTGGACCCGGCGGCAGCCGAGGGTGCCAGGCTCGGGATCTGGCGCGCAGGATCGGCGGCGGCCGGCGCCGCTACCGTCGCGGTGCTGGACATGGCGGTCGCCACGCTGCGCTCGCTCGGTGCCATCGTCACCGATCCGGTGCCGCTCCCCGGCGCGGAAAAGATCACCGAGCCCGAGTTCACCGCCCTGCGGTATGAGTTCAAGTACGGCATCAACGCCTACCTGGCCTACCTGGCGGACTTCGGCTTCGCGGTGCGCGCGCCCCGCAGCCTGGCTGAACTGATCGATTTCAACAAGCGGAACGGGGACCTGGTGCTGTCCAGGTTCGGGCAGGAGATCTTCGAGCAGGCCGAGGCCACCAGCGGAGACCTGGCCGACCCGGACTACCTGGCGGCGCGCCGCGAGGCGACCCGGCTGGCCCGTGCCGCCGTCTCGGCACCGCTTGCCGAGCACGGCCTTGAGGCCATCGTGGCGCTGACGGCCAGCCCGGCGTGGCTGACCGATTACGTGCTGGGCGACCACGACGTGTTCCACACCTCGGGGCCGGCCGCGGTGGCCGGATGCCCTTCGGTCACGGTGCCCGCCGGGTATGTCTCCGGCCTGCCGGTCGGCCTGTCCTTTTTCGGGCCCCGCTGGACCGAGCCGCGGCTGATCGCCCTCGCCTACGCCTTCGAGCAGGCTGTGCGTGCCCCGGGGGGCGCCCCCTAGAACCCCCCGCTGAGCCCCCACCCGCCTCCTCAACCCGCCACATCGCGCCGCGGTCTCGCGCGGCCGGGGGGGGGCGTCGCCCCCCGCGAGCCGCGCGAAGCGGGAGATAGCCTGGCGGATATGGATTCCTGGCGCGGCGCGGATGTGCCCAGGCTGCCAGGGAGCGGCCCGGCGCCCCGGCTGCACGACACCGCCACAGGTGAACTGGTCCCCGCCGCGACGGGCCCGGTGGCCACGCTGTATGCCTGCGGCATCACTCCCTACGACGCCACGCACGTCGGGCATGCCGCCACGTTCACCGCCTGGGATGTGCTCGTCCGCGCCTGGCTCGACGCGGAATCGGCGGCTGGGCGCCGGTTCCGCGTGATCTATGTCCAGAACGTGACCGATGTCGACGATCCGCTGCTCGAGCGGGCTGCGCGCGATCGCGAGGACTGGCGCGAGCTGGCCGGCCGCGAGATCCGGCGGTACCGCGCCGACATGGAGGTGCTGCGCATCCTGCCGCCCACGCACCTGGTCGGCGCGGTCGAGGCGCTGCCCGTCATCGAGGCGTTCAACGCCCGGATGGCGGCACGCGGCGCGCTGTACAACGTCGACGAGGATGTCTACTTCGCCAAGTCCGCCGACCCGGACTTCGGAGCGCTGTCCGGGCCTGGCACGCCATCGGGGTTCAGCCTCGCGGAAATGGCCGACCTGTCCGCCCGCCGCGGCGGTGACCCGGGCAGGCCGGGGAAGAAGGACCCGCTGGACTGCCTGGTCTGGCGGGCGGAACGCCCCGGCGAGCCCGCCTGGGACTCGCGGTTCGGCCGCGGCAGGCCCGGCTGGCACGTCGAGTGCGCGGCGATCGCCACCCGGTACCTGGGCACCGCCTTCGACGTGCAGGCCGGGGGCTCAGACCTGGTGTTCCCGCACCATGAGATGAGCGCGTCGCACGCCCGGGTCGCCTTCGCCGCGGGCCACCGGGGAGAAGGCACGGTGTTCGCGCGGGTGTACGCCCATGCCGGGATGGTCGGCTACCGCGGCGAGAAGATGTCCAAGTCGCTGGGAAACCTGGTGTTCGTCAATCAGCTGCTGGTCGGCGGCGCCGATCCCATGGCGGTGCGGATGGCGCTGCTGGCGCAGCACTACCGCTCGGACTGGGAGTGGACGGACACGACCCTGGCCGACGCCGATGCCCGGCTGGCCCGCTGGCGCAGCGCGCTGGCCCGTGCCGAGGCGGTTCAGCCCGGCCCTGGCCGTGCGGGCCGGGCCGAGGCGGTGCTCGCCGGAGTGCGGGCCCGGCTCCGCGACGACCTCGATTCCCCGCACGCGCTTGCCGTGGTCGATCACTGGGCCGACACCCTGCTCGCCCTGCCGCCGACGCGGATCACCCCCGCGGAGGCCTCCGGCGCCCGGCTGGTCAGGGACACCGCCGACGCCCTGCTCGGCATCAGCCTGTGACGGTATGACCTGCCCGATCCGGCAGGTCCACCGCCACACAGCCCATCGGCTTAAGCTGCCTAGCGTGCAAAGATGCCAGCAGCTGGCGATGCCGGAGCGGCCGGAGAGTACAGCAGCACGAACAGAACAGGATGTGTCCGATGAACCGTAACGTCTCGTCGGTGATCGCGGGGAACGAGGTAACAGGCGCGCCGGGCGGCCGGCTTTGCTCGGTGAACCCGGCGCGGACCAGCGAGGTGGTCGCCGAGGTCTCCCTCGGCGACGCGAAGACGTTCGCCGGTGCGGCACGGGCGGCACGGGCTGCGCAGCGGTCCTGGTCGGACGTGCCCGCCCCGGTCCGCGGCCGGGCGATCGCGCACATCGGCCGTGCCGTGGAGGCGAACGCGGACGCGCTGGCCCGGCTGGTGACCCTGGAGATCGGCAAACCCTACGCGGAGGCGCTCGGCGAGGTGCGCGAGGTCGTTGACACCTGCGACTTCTTTCTCGGCGAGGGCCGCAGGCTCTACGGCCACACGGTGCCGAGCGAGATGCCGGACAAGCAGCTGTTCACCTTCCGGAATCCGGTCGGCGTCGTCGCTGTGATCACCGCAGGGAACTTCCCTGTGGCCGTCCCGTCCTGGTACCTCATCCCGGCCCTGTTGTGCGGCAACAGCGTGGTCTGGAAGCCGGCGGAGTACGCGGCCGCGAGCGCCCGCGCACTGTTCGAGCTTGTGGTCCGCGGGGGCGGCCTGCCCGACGGCGCGCTGAACGTGGTGTTGGCCGATGGAGAGGAAACCTTCGCCGGGCTGGGAATCGCGCTCGGCGAGGGCTGCGTGGACAAGGTCGGGTTCACCGGCTCAAGCACGGTGGGAGCCCGGATCGGGGAGCTGGCCGGAAGGCACCTGCAGTCGCCGTGCCTGGAACTGGGCGGCAAGAACCCGATGGTGGTCGCGCCGAGCGCGGACATCGACCTGGCGGTGGCGGCCGCGCTGTTCTCCGGGTTCGGCACGGCCGGCCAGCGGTGCACCTCGCTCGGCACGGTGATCGTGCACGAGGACGTGACCGACGAGTTCACCGGCAAGTTCGACGAGGCTACCAGGCGGGCGGTGGTCGGCGACCCGTTCGGTGACGTGTTGTTCGGCCCGATGCTCGACGCCCGGTTCGGCAGCCGGTTCGAGGAGTACCTGAGCTGGATCGGGCCGCATCACCGCCTGCTGGGCTCGACCGGCACCGGCCGGATCACCGCGGCCAATCCACGGGAGGGCTTCCTCGGCGACCCGGAGATCGGCATCTTCTATCATCCGACGATCGTGGCGGGCCTGCGGGAGGAGGACGCGCTGTTTCGCGAGGAGACCTTCGGCCCGCTGGTCGCCCTGATGAGCTACCGGGATCTGGACGAGGCGATCCAGCTCGCCAACGCGCCTGGTTACGGGCTGTCGTCGTCCCTGTACACCCGCGACCCGGCCGAGGCGTTCCGGTTCCGCCGCGGCATCTGTTCGGGCATGGTCAGCATCAACAACTCCACCTCCGGCGCGGAGGCTCACCTGCCCTTCGGCGGCAACGGCAGGTCCGGCAACGGGTCGCGCCAGTCCGGCATCTGGGTGCTGGACCAGTTCACCCGCTGGCAGTCGATGAACTGGGATTACTCGGGATCGCTGCAGAAGGCGCAGATGGACGTCACCGAGCTGAGCGCAGACGAGTCGTTCCGCCTCACCTGGTGACACTCGGGCGGCCCCGGCAGATGACCCCTGAAGAAGAACTCGACCAGCGGTTCGGCTCCGCGGTGCGCGCGCTGCCGTGCAGCGGAAACGCGGGAGCGCCAGACCCCGCCGCCTTCGTCGCGGCCGGGACCAGGCTGACCGGCGAGCAGGCCATCGCATTGTTCGACGCCCAGGCCGGCAGCCGGCACCTGGACCTGGCGGCACGGTACCTGCGCGCCGAGGGCCACGGCTTCTACACGATCGGCTCCGCAGGGCATGAGGCCAACGCGGCGGTCGCGGCGGCGCTGCGGCCGTCGGATCCCGCGCTGCTGCACTACCGCTCCGGCGCCTTCTACCTGGCCCGCGCCGCGCAGGTTCCCGGCTCCCGGCCGCTGCAGGACGTGCTGCTCGGGCTGGTCGGCGCGAGCGACGAGCCGATCGCAGGCGGGCGGCACAAGGTCTTCGGGCACCGCGACCTCGCCATCATCCCGCAGACCTCCACGATCGCCTCGCACCTGCCGCGGGCCGTCGGGGTCGCGTTTTCCATCGGACGTGCCGCCAAGCTGGGCGTCGCGTCCCGCTGGCCCGCGGACGCCATCACGGTGGCGAGCTTCGGCGACGCCTCGGCGAGCCACTCCACCGCCGTCGGCGCCATCAACGCCGCCTGCCGGGCGGCCTATCAGGGCCTGCCGGTGCCGCTGCTGCTGGTCTGCGAGGACAACGGCCTGGGGATCAGCGTGCGTACCCCCGATGGCTGGGTGGCCGCGGCGCACTCCGGCCGGCCCGCGCTGCGCTACTTCGGCGCGGACGGCTGCGACCCGGCCGCCTGCTTCGAGGCCGCCGCGGCGGCCGCCGCCTACGTCCGCGCCGGGCGCTCGCCGGCGTTGCTGCACCTGAAGGTGGTGCGCTTCCTCGGCCACGCCGGCAGCGACGCGGAGGTCAGCTACCGCAGCGAGGCCGAGATCGCGGCGGACTACGCCCGCGACCCGCTGCTCGGCACCGCGCGCCTGATCGTGGCGGCGGGCCTGCTCGGCCCGGAGCAGGTCATCAGCCGGTACGAGGCGACGCGCGCCCGGGTCCGTGCGCTCGCCGGCGAGGCGGTGACGCACCGCCGCCTGGCCAGC
>JAFAPY010000172.1 GCA_019246795.1 Streptosporangiaceae bacterium
CGACTTGCCGGTGTCCTCCTCCAGGTGCACCCGCTCGATGCCGACACCGACGGTCTTGCCGCCGACGACGACGTCCAGGTAGCCGTCGGTGCACAGCGGCTCGTCGTACTGGGAGATCTGGAAGTTCTTCGGCATGTCCGGGTAGAAATAGTTCTTCCGCGCGAACCGGCACCATGAGGCGATCGTGCAGTTCAGCGCCAGGCCGATCCTGATCGTGTACTCGATCGCGACGCGGTTCACCACTGGCAGGGATCCGGGCAAACCGAGGCAGACCGGGCAGACCTGGGAGTTCGGCTCGCCGCCGAAGGCCACCGGGCAGCCGCAGAACAGCTTGGTCGCGGTGCCGAGCTCCACGTGAGTCTCCAGGCCGAACACCGGCTCATACCGCTGCAGCGCCGCTTCGTAGCTGACCGTCATGCGTCCAGCCCTCTCGCATGGCCGAGCAGAGGCTGCCCCCATCGTTCGGTCAATGCTGCCTCGGCTGCGGCGGCCACCCGGTACAGCCGGTCATCAGCCAGCGCTGGCGCCATCACCTGCAGCCCGGCGGGCAGGCCGTCGTCTGGCGCCAGCCCGCACGGCACCGAGATCGCGGCGTTGCCCGCCAGATCCGACGGGATCGTGCACAGGTCAGCCAGGTACATCGCCATCGGGTCGTCGGCGCGCTCGCCGATGCCGAACGCGGTGGTGGGAGTGGCCGGGCTCACCAGCACGTCGGCCTGGGCGAAGGCGGCCTCGAAGTCGCGGATGATCAGCGTGCGGACCTGCTGCGCCTTGCCGTAGTAGGCGTCGTAGTAGCCGCTGGACAGCGCGTACGTGCCGAGGATGATGCGCCGCTTCACCTCGGCGCCGAACCCCTGCTCCCGGGTCAGCGCCATCACCTGCTCGGCGTCGCGGGTGCCGTCGTCGCCGGCCCGCAGCCCGTACCGCATCGCGTCGAAGCGGGCCAGGTTGGACGAGCACTCGCTCGGCGCGATCAGGTAGTAGGCGGGCAGGGCGTAGCGGAAGTGCGGGCACGACACCTCGGTCACCTTGGCGCCGAGCGAGGCGAGCACGTCCACCGCCTCAGCGAACCTGGTCAGCACGCCGGGCTGGTAGCCTTCGCCGCTCAGCTCGGCGACCACGCCGATCCGCATCCCGCTCACGTCTGCCTGCCGGGCGGCCGCCACCACCGGGGGCACCGGCGCGTCGATCGACGTGGAATCCATCGGGTCGTGTCCGGACATCGCCTCGTGCAGCAGCGCGGCATCGAGCACGGTGCGGGCCAACGGCCCCGGCGTGTCCAGCGAGGAGGCGAACGCGACCACCCCGTACCGCGACGAGCCGCCGTAGGTCGGCTTGGTGCCGACGATCCCGCAGACCGCCGCGGGCTGGCGGATGGAGCCGCCGGTGTCGGTGCCGATCGCCAGCGGCGCCTGGTAGGCGGCCACGGCCGCGGCGGAGCCGCCGGACGAGCCGCCCGGGACCTTGCTCAGGTCCCACGGGTTGCGGCTGGGGCCGAACGCGGAGTTCTCCGTCGAGGAGCCCATGGCGAACTCGTCCATATTGGTCTTGCCGAGGATGACCGCGCCGGCCTGCTTCAGCCGCGAGGTGATCGTCGCGTCGTAGGGGGGGTGCCAGCCGTCGAGGATCCGCGAGCCGCAGGTCGTGGGCATGCCGGCCGTGGTGAACACGTCCTTGACCGCCACCGGGACGCCGGCCAGCGGGCCGAGCGGCTCGCCTGTGGCGCGTTTGCCGTCGACCTCGGCGGCCTGCGCGAGCGCGGCGTCGGCGGCGACGTGCAGGAAGGCGTGGATGCGGTCATCGGTGGCGGCGATCCGGTCCAGGTGCGCGCGGGTGACCTCGGCCGCGGAGACCTCCCCGGCCGACAGCGCGGCCGACAGCTCGGCCGCGGTCATGCGGACCAGCTCCATCACTCCTCCCCCAGGATCCGCGGCACCTTGAACCGCTGATCCTGCACCGCAGGCGCCTGGTCGAGTGCCAGCTCGGCCCCTAGGCACGGCACCGGGTCGTCGCCGCGGAACACGTTGGTCAGGCCGGTGGCGTGCGAGGTCGGCGGTATCTGATCGGCGGCGACCTCCTGCACCTGCGCGACCGCGGTGATGATCTGGTCGAGCTGGGGCGCCAGGTGGTCGAGCTCGGCGTCGGACAGCGCGATCCTCGCCAGCCTCGCCAGGTACCCGACCTCGCCACGGGTGATGGCCATGCACGCCATCCTAGGGGCCCGCTGGCGGCGGCCCGTAAGCGTAAGGCCCTCGCCGGCCTTCCACCGGGCCCGCCCACCCGGCCCCGCGGAGGGGGTGGTTGGCGCAACCTGCCCCATCTTTTAGGTAGAACGCCACATTAATGGAAAATCGGGACGGCGCAGCCTGAATCGGGCGAGGTGACGGGGGTCTGGCGGGAAGGCTGGGGCAGGCATCCGCGGATGGATGCTCGCGGACCTGCGGCGTTCGGCGCGTTCCCGATGGCCCATCACGTCGGGTGGGTCGCGACCACGGTCAGGACTTCCGCGAATGCAGCCTCGGCGGCGGCACCTGGGTGAGCCCGCCCGCGAAATCGGGACGTTCAGCGTCGCCGCGAGATAGGCGAGATGCGCCGTCCCCGTGGCCTCGATGGTGGCGTCGTCGCGGGCGTCCGCCCGGGTTAGGAGCCGGCGTTCCGGAGCGCCCAGGCCGCGAGTTCGGTCCGGTTGGTCAGCTGCAGCTTGGCCAGGGTGCTTCGCACGTGCCCCTCGACGGTCCGTTCGGAAAGGACCAGCCGGTCGGCGATCACGCGGTTGGTCAGGCCGTCGGAGATGAGACCCGCTATTTCCCGTTCCCGCCGGGTCAGCGGGTTGGCGGCCCCGATAGCCTGCTCGAGCTCGCGGGCGAGGCGTTCGGCGCGGTCGGCCGGCCCGGGCATGTTCAGGCGGCACGCCTCGGCAGCGGCCTGCCGGGCGAGTTCTCGGGCCTGCGCCAGGTCGTCACCGACCGCGCGTCCGGCCAGCGTCGTAGCCCAGTCCAGCCTGGTCACGACGACGAACGGCCGGGCGCCGAGCCGGGTGTTCACCGCCAGGGCCGAGGCGAAGTGGTCCAGTGCCTGCTCGGTGCGGCCGAGCAGCGCCGCCAGCCGGCCGAGCGGCCAGTGCACCGAGCCGTGCAGGCTCACCAGCCCTGAACCGATGGTACTGCCGTAGGCCAGGAGCGGGTGGAACAGGTCGTAGGTGGCCTGCGCTGTACTGGTGTCCCGGTAGGCGATCATCAGCTCGATCAGCTGGATGAGCGAGCCGAGCGTGCGGACGTCCTTGTCTCCGGCGGCAGGCAGCTGGCGGAGGGTATCGTAGACGGCCCGCGCCTCGTCGGTCCGGCCGGTCGCGAACAACGCCACGGCTTGCGAGGCCCGGACGATCGGGATCTGCGGGGCTTTCGCCAGAGCCTCGAAGAAATCCGGCTGGAGCTCGGTGGCATCGCCGCGGAGGCTCGCCATCAAGAGGGCGAACGCATAAGACATGCCCGCGCCCGAGACGTCCTGAATCCGGACCGCGAGCTGGCGGGCCTGCTCCGACCGGTCCCGCGCGGTGGTGAACTGGCCGACCAGCGCCGCGCGCGAGGCCTGCTGGCGCAGCAGATGCCAGCGGACCAGCGGCAGCCGGGTCGATTCTGCCAGCTGCGCGATCAGGGCGATCTCGGTGTCGACCGCCTCAAGATTCATCATCTGGTAGGCGGCGTCGATCCGCCAGACCCGGCCGAGCACGGCGGCGATCGGCTGGCCGGTGGCGACGGCCAGCTCGACGGTCCGCGCGCCTAGCCGCAGCCACTCCGTGCGGTGTTGCGGCGCCGAGAGCGCGGCCACCCGGGCGCGGATGGCGTCGAGTTCCGCGGCCGGGTCACCGACGGCCTGGGCCGCGGTCATGGCGGCCACCGAGTCGGCGCCGGCCGCTTCCATGTCGCCGATTTCGGCCAGTGCCGAGGCTCGTTGGGCCAGCAGCCGCGCCCGCCGCGCGGCCGGACAGTCAGAATCGGCCAGCGCCCGGTCGCACAGCCCGAGCAGCGTCACCGCGACCTGGTGGTGCCCGATGCCGCGCACCACCAGCGCCGCGTCGGCGAGGAGGTCAAGCCGCCGGGCGGGTTCGGCGGCGTCTGCGGCGGCGACCGCGTGCTGCAGGCTCGCGGCGAGCTGGCCGGCCCGATATTCCGCCGTCGCAAGCTCGATGAGCAGCGTCGCGCGGTCGGCTTGGCTGGCCCCGGCGGCGTCGGCGGCGGCCAGCGCGGTGGCCAGGTATCCGGCGGCGTCCTGGAAGGCCAGCGCGCCCGTCGCCGCCGCGGCGGCGGCTGCAGCCCAGTCGGCAGCCTGGCGCAGCGCGGTCCGGTCCGGAGCCGCCCGGAGCAGGTGCGCGGCGACCTCACCGCCTCGTTCGGGAGCTTGGCGGGCCAGCGGCTCGAGAGCCGCGGCGGCGCGGCCGTGCAGCGCGATCAGCTGGTCCTCGCCGAGGCTGGCGTAGATGCCGTCGCGGATCAGGGCATGGCTGAACCGCCAGGCGCCCGGGCGATCCGGCCGCCTGATGGCCAGCCCGGCGGCCTCGGCTGCCGCCAGTGCCGCCAGCACATCCTCACCCGCCCCGCTGACCGAGGCAGCCAGCTCGGAACTGAACTCCGTGCCCAGCACGCTGGCCGCGGCCAGCAACCCGCGAGCGCCGTCATCCAGGCCGTCCGACAGTGACGAGACCAGATGGCTGATCTCGGCGCTGCCGCCCGCGATGCGCGCCACCGTGTCGGTGTCGGCTGCGGTGCCCGGCTGTGCGGCCAGGACCCGGGCCAGCGTGACCACGTACAGCGGGTTGCCGTCCGAGCGGGCGTGCACGAACCGTGCCACGTCCGGATCCGCTGCCACGCCGGCTGTCTGCAGGATCTTGTCCACGGCGGCCTCGCCGAGCGGGGCGAGCCGCATCACCTGCAGGCCAGGTAGCCGGGCCAGGTCTGCAAGCGCGGCCCGCCAGGGATCACCGGCGGTGTCCCGGCAAGTGGCCAGCACGAGCAGGCGCGAGGCGGGCAGCTCGGCCGCGAGTTCGCGCAGCAGGAACAGCGAGGCGTGGTCAGCCCAGTGCAGATCCTCCAGCACGATGAGCAGGCCGGCCGCGTGCGCCGCGGCGGTAAGCGCATCGGCAGCGGCCGCCGCGGCGCGGAACCTGACCGCAGTCAGGTCATCAGCCCGGGCCCGGCCGGGATCCTCGGCCAGCCTGTCTCGTTCGCTCGCGCCGCCGACGGCGTCCAGTATCCGCCGCCATGGCCACAACGGCGGGGCCCCCCGCTCCTCGACGGCCCGGCCCCACAGCACCCGCTGTCCGGCCCGCCGCGCGCCGTCGCCCAGTTCTTCCGCCAGCCGCGTCTTGCCGATCCCCGGCGGCCCGGTCAGCACGACAAGGCGGCCGTGACCGGCCAGCGCCTCGGCCAGCCACCGCCGCAGCGTGGCCAGCTCCGGGTCACGCCCGGCCAGGATGCCCAGCCCGGGCGCCGCATCAGCCATGCGGCCATAGTCCCGCGCCGGGCGCCCGCCGTCCACGAGCCAAGTCAGGTGGCGAACCAGGTACTAGCACGCATGTGCCCGGCCAGGTCCCAGCCCGACAGTGGTGAGGTCCGACCCCACCGAAAGGAACGTGGAATGTACGCGCATCTAGAAAAGGCCACCGGCCGCCGTGGTCCCTCCGAGGATGGCCCGGACCCCCGGATGGATGGTCTGCCAGGCCTGCTCGGCTCCGTCGCTTTCCGGCAGCTGGCCGGCACCGCCGGGGTGCAGCTCACCCTGTGGGAGACCGAGGCCAGCGCCACCGCATTTCTCGGCCAGCGTGCCGGGCTGGCCGCGCTGCCCGGGGAGGTCTACGAGGTCACGGCCGCTGAGGACGGGCCGGCGTCGGCGCAGGTACCGGCCTGCGCCCGGTTGATGTACTTCGACGGCCCGCGCGCCCCGGAACAGGCGGCCGCCGCGGACCGGGCCGGCCGGCAGCGGATCTGGCCGGCGATCAGCGGCCTCAGCGGGCTGGTCGGCGCCTACGTGTTGCACGGCCGCGACCTGGGAGCCGTGATCATCACCCTCGCGACATCGGTGGAGACCCTGGACGCCGCCGAGCGCGCCGCGATGAGCACCGAACTGATGCCGGGAGAGGATCCCGCGCTGCTGCCCGGCCCTGACCGCATCGAGATCCACCACGTCACCGGCTATCACCTGGCCACCGCCACGGCGGCCGATATGAAAGGGCGCTGACATGACCCGCCCGGCCATGGCCGGAGGAGTGGCCAGCCCCGTGCTGCCCGGCGACTGGGTCGCCGACCCGGCCGCCTGCACGCTCGCCTTCTCGGTGCGGAACCTCGGACTGCGCACCGTCACCGGGCGGATTCCCCTCAGCAGCGCGGTCGTATCTGTCGGTCCGAGCGGCGAGCCGGTCAGCATCCGCGCCGAGCTCGACGCCGGCGGCATCCGCACCGGCAACCCGCGCCGGGACACGGACCTGCGCGGCCGCCGGTTCCTCGCGACCAACCGGTGGCCGGTCATCACGTTCGAGGCAGGCTACATCAAGCCGGTGCAAACCGGCTGGACGGTAAGCGGAACCCTCACCGTCAAGGACACCCAGTGCCCGGTGCGGCTCGACGTCGCCAGCTTCACCATTCCGGCGGATGGCCAGGTGGCTCAGGTCGACCTGCGCGCGGCCGGCCGCCTGGACCGCCGCTCGGCCGGCGTGACCGCCGGGCCGGCCTTCCTCATCGGTCACCTGATCTCGCTCTCGCTGGCGGTGCGGCTCCGGCGGCAGGCCGGACCGCCTCAGCGCCGACGTTCTCCGACATAAGGAGCTTCATATGTTCACCCACCTAGACCGCCGGCTTGGCAGGCCCGATCACTGGGCAGCGGAAGCAGGCCAGACTGGCCCTCCCAGCCGCCGCGCAACCGGCCTAGTTATCTGGTTCGGTTCACTGCCCTTCCGGCAGCTGGCCGGGCCAGCGGGCCTGTTCTTCCTGTGGCCGCCGAAGTCCCGGGCCCGCACCAGCACGTCACCTGGGGCGCAGCCATGATCACCACGATCTCGGGCGAGCGGGGCCAACTTACGGCGCTGCGCGGCGCCTGGCTGTTCGACGGCACCGGCCCCGCGCTGATCCCCGATCCGGTCGTGGTGATCGAGGGCAGCGTGATCCGCGACGTCTGCTCCGGCGGCCGGGTCCCGGAAACCCCAGACAGCGGGACCGTGATCGACCTGCCCGGGGCGACCCTGCTGCCCGGCCTGGTCGACACCCACGTCCACCTGGCCTTCGACGCGAGCGTCGACCCGGTCGGCAACCTGGCCCGGCGCCGGGACTACGAGGTCGTGGCAGCGATGGTGGAGGCCGGCCGGGCCGCGCTGCGCGGTGGCATTACCACCATCCGTGATCTCGGCGACCACTGCTACCTATCTCTCGGGCTGCGCGGCCGGGCAGACCTGCCAACCGTCGTCGCGGCCGGACCGCCGATCACCACCCCCGGCGGGCACTGCCACTACCTCGGCGGCGCCGCGGCACCGACCTGCGCGGGCATCCGGGCGGCGGTGCGCGAGCACGTCTACCGGGGCGTGGATGTGGTCAAGATCATGGCCAGCGGCGGGAACCTCACGCCTGGCTCCCGCCAGGACCTCGCCCAGTTCCCGCCCGAGGTGCTGCGCGCAGCCGTCGACGAAGCCCACCGGCTCGGGCTGCCGGTGACCGCGCACGCCCACGCCGTCGCCGCGATCGCCGACGCGGTCGCGGCCGGCGTGGATGGGCTGGAACACGTGTCGTTCTGGACCGAAGAGGGGGTGGACGCGCCCGCCGACCTGATCCGGCTGATCGCCGCCCGGCAGATCGCCGTCGGGGCCACCCTGGGCATGGTGCCGGTGCCCGGCATGGCGCCGCCTCCCGCGGTGGCCATGCGCATGCCCGCCATGATCGCCAACATGCGGCGGCTCTGCGAGTCGGGGACATTGATGGTCGCCGGCACCGATGCCGGCATCGCCCCGGTGAAGCCGCACGACGTGGTCCGGCACGCCCCGCCCACGCTCCGCCAGCTGGGATTCAGCCCGGCCGAAGCGCTGCGCGCTATCACGTCAGTCGCGGCTGGCGTATGCGGACTTGGGCACCGTAAGGGCCGCATCGCGCCCGGCTTCGACGCCGACATCCTCGCCGTCGACGGTGACCCCGTCGCCGATCCGGAGGCGCTGCAACGCATCCGGGCCATCTACGCTCGCGGTACCCCCGTAACTAAAGAAGATGGGCAAGGATCGCTAGGCGCCGCGGCGTCGTGCCGGTCGTCGCCGGTGGCATTAGCGCTGGTTAGCTGCGGGTGGCGCTTCCGGGGCGATGCTGAGTGCACTGAAGCGCGCGGCCAGGTCCTCGACCCACTGTCGAGGTGTCCGGTGATCTGCGGCAGCGGTGGGAGGCGGCCATCCAGATTGCAGCCGAACCAGGTAACTGCCGCCATAAATGATGGAATGCAGATCCCCCGATGAC
>JAFAPY010000070.1 GCA_019246795.1 Streptosporangiaceae bacterium
TGGAACCCCGCGACGCCGACCTGGTGCTCGACACCTCGGCCATGGCCCGCGACCAGGCGGTCAGCGCCGTGCTGCGGCTCCTGGTCGCCGGCGGCTGGCTGGCCGAGCCGTCAGGCGAACCGGACGAGCCGGGTACCAGGACAGCGGGGCCGTCACCCCGGCCGGGCCCTACCGTGCGGCGGCTGTTACCCGGCAACGCCCCGGTCAGTCGTCGTCTTCGGCGCGTGTGCCTTCGTCGATCCTGGCCCGGAAGCTGGCGGCCCGCTCACGCCCGTTCCGCAGCCGCGCCATCAGCGCCCCCGACATGACGTCACGCTGCTTGGACAGCAGCACGAAGCTGGCGATCCCGCTCACCACGAAAGCGAGCGCAAGCAACAGCAGCCCGCGTGCCCCGGCCAGGTACAACAGGATCGCCGAGGCGGCAAGCAGGCCGATCCGGGCGCAGGTATAGGCAAGCGCGGCTCGCATGACAACCCCAGCTTAACGATGCCGTTCCGTAGCGGCACAGCCGCAGCCGCGGGCGGAACCTGGCAATCCAGCAGAACTCCAGGCCCGAAGCCCCTGGTTCCGGGCGGCTCCGTCGGCTTTACTTATTTACTGTTCAATGTGCCCGTCGGTGTCGATGGGGTCTGGGCAGCGAGGGAGGGCTGGGCCAGATTCAGGGAAACCTGCCCGCGGAGCCGAATCGATTCATCGGCAGGGAGCGGGAGCTTGCCGAGTTGCGGCAGCTGCTGCGTCATACGCGTGCGCTGACGCTGTCCGGACCCGGAGGGATCGGCAAGACCCGGCTGGCGCTGCGGGTCCTGGCAGCGGCCGCTGCTGAGTTTCCTGACGGGGCATGGTTCGTCGAGCTGGCCGACCTGCGCCAGCCTGAACTGGTCGTATCCCGCGTGGCAGCGGCCATCGGGGTGGCCGAGGAGGCCGGCCGCCGGCCGGCCGAGACGCTTGCGCACGCGCTGCGGCCGCGGCGGCTGCTGCTGGCCCTGGATAACTGCGAGCACCTCATCGACGCGTGCGCCGACCTGGCGCGGTACCTGCTGGCCAGCGCGCCCGGGCTGAGGCTGCTGAGCACGAGCCGTGAGCCGCTGCGGATCGCAGCCGAGATGATATGGCAGGTGGCGCCGCTGTCGGTGGCACCTGCAGGCGCCGAGCCTGCAGCCAGCGACGTGCATCGCTACGAAGCCATCCGCCTGTTCGCCGAACGGGCCTCCGCGTCGTGCCCCGGGTTCGGTGTCGGACCGGATAACGTCGCGGCCGTCACCTCGATCTGCCGGGCGCTGGACGGCCTGCCGCTGGCGATCGAGCTGGCCGCGGCCCGGGTCCGGGCGCTGTCGGTGGAGGAGATCAGCGCCCGGCTGGACGACCGGTTCGGGCTGCTGACCACGGGCGACCGGTCAGCGGCCCCCCGCCAGCGGACGCTGAGCGCCGCGATCGGGTGGAGTTACGACCTGCTCACCGCGGCGGAGCAGTCGCTGTTCCGGCGGCTTTCCGTCTTCGCCGGATGGTCGCTGGAGATGGCAGAGCAGGTCTGCTCCGACGATGACATCCCGGCCCGTGAAGTCTTCGGCCTGATCGCCGCACTGGCGGACAAGTCGCTGGTGGCGCCGGAACCGGCGGTGCTCGGCCAGACGCGTTACCGGATGCTCGACACTATACGAGAGTTCGCAGCATCGCGGCTGGCGGAGGCCGGGGAGTCGGTCACCTTCCGCAACGCGTTCTGTGATTACGCGCTGCGGACGGCGGAGCATGCCATGGCCGTCGGCATGGCGCGGATACCGGCATCCTGGAAGGCCCGCGTCGATGTCTTCCGCAGGTACGACGTCGACGCCAGCAACGTGTTCCAGGTACTGGGCTGGTGCCTGACCCGAGCTGACGCTGAGGCGGGGCTGCGGATCTGCGCCGCGGTCAGCCCCTGCTGGATCGTCTGGGGCAGCTTCGCGGAAGGCAGTGAGTGGCTGGACGCATTCCTCGCCCTCGGCCCATCGGCCGTGTCCGCCGACGTCCTGGGCGCCGCCACGGTGGCGCGCGCGCAACTTGCCCTGCCCAGCGATCCCGCCGTGGCGCAGTCTCTTGCCAGCCAGGGGCTGAAGCTGTGCCGCGACGCCGGCGATGAGTACTGGACGGCGGTCGCGCTGAACCTGCTGAGCGAGATCGCCCTGCATACGGGACAGCTTGACGAGGCGGCGGCCAGCGCCGAGGCGGCGCTGTCGGTGGCGCATGCCGCCGGTGACGGGTGGAACGAGGGGTACGCCCTGGGCACCAGGGCCGCGATCGCGGCCCGGCTGGGAAAGCAGCGGGAGGCCAAGCAGCTGGCGAGCGCCTCGGTCAGCGTGATGCGGCGCATCGACCAGCAGTGGGGAGCCGCCCGGGGCCTGCTCGGCCTGGGTGACCTGGCCCGGCTGTGCGGTCATCCGGGCGAGGCGCACAGCAGGTACGTGGAGGCGCTGGCGATACTGAGCGAGATCGGCGCCAGGCCGGAGATCGCGCGCTGCCTGGCCGGCCTCGGCCGCGTCGCCATGGACCTCGGCGCGGTCGAGCAGGCCAGGCGGCACCTGGCGCGGAGCATCCGGCTCAGCCAGGCCACCGGCTCGCGTATCGGCGTGGCGCGCGGGCTCGAGGCCTTTGCTGCCCTGGCGGTGCAGGAGAACCGGCCCGAGCTGGCCGTGCAGATGGCCGCCGCGGCCGCCGCGCTGCGCGAGGTGGCCGGCCTGCCGCCGCTGCAGGGCGCGCGGACCGAAAGCTACCTCGCTCCGGCGCGGCGCCTGGGCGATGCTGCCGTCGCCCGGCTGTGGGCGCACGGGCACGGCCTGAGCAGCGAAGCAGCGGTCGACCTGGCCGTGGATGCGCCGTCGTCGGCACCGGACGACGGCGCCGGCACGTCCTTGGCCACGGCGGGAGCGTATGACGTTCCGGCCACGCCGCCGCGGCTGCTGACCCCGCGCGAACACCAGATCGCCGCGCTGGTTGCGGCCGGCCGGAGCAACAAGGCCATCGCGGAAGAGCTGTGCATCAGCCCGGCCACCGCAGCCAGGCATGTCGCCAACATCCTCACCAAGCTAGGGTTCAATTCGCGCGCCCAGATCGCCGCCTGGGTCATCGGCACTCAGGCGGGCGCGGACCGGGGCTGACCCCGCGGCGCCGGCGTGCGGGGAACGCAGGATGCTCGCCAGCAGCTGCGGGTCGACATTGCCGCCGGAAAGCACGGCTACCGACGTCCCGGCCGCCGGCAGCTCGTTGTTGCGGAACAGCCGAGCCGCCACCGCCGCCGCCCCGCCGGGCTCTGCAACCAGCCGCGCTCGCGTGGCGAGCAGCCTGACCGCGGTCAGCATCTCCTCCTCGGTGACCGTGACGATATCCGTCACGAGTTCCCTGATATGCGCAAGCGGCAAGGCACCGACTCGCTCGACCCGCAGCGCGTCCGCGACCGTGCGCTGGACGTCGGCCGCGGGCCAGGCGACGGGCTCGCCGCGGCGGAGCGAGTCGCGGGCATCGGCTGCGAGTTCCGGCTCGACGCCCACCACGGCGGCACGAGAGCCGGACGTGCGCAGGGCCGCCGCGATCCCCGAGATCAGACCGCCGCCGCTGACCGGCACCAGGACGAGATCGGCCTGCGGGCAGTCGGCGGCGATCTCCAGCCCGATCGTGCCCTGCCCGGCAATGACCGCGCGGTCGTCGAACGGCGGGATCGGCACGTACCCGTTCCTGGCCATCAGTTCCTCGGTGGCGGCGACCCGGGCCGGCAGCGTGGGTGCCACGGTGACGAGCTCGGCGCCGTAGCCGCTGATCGCGTCGGTCTTGACCTTCGGCGCGGTTTCCGGCACCACGACGACCGCACGCACCCCGAGCAGCGCCGCGGCGTAGGCGACGGCGTGCCCGTGGTTCCCGCTGGAATGAGCGATCACGCCGCGCTGCCTGGCTGCCTCGCCCGCGCCGGTGATCGCGGTGTAGGCGCCGCGCAGCTTGAACGATCCGGTCGGCTGCAGCGACTCCGGCTTGATGAGCAGCTGCGGGGTTACCCCGGGGAAGGGGATCAGCGGCGTGCGGACGACGACCGGGGCGACGAGCCGGGCTGCCGCTGCTATCTCTGCCAGCGTGACCAGTCCGGCCCGCGCCGCGGTTGCATCCATGTACGTTCCAGCCGCTCCCCGGGCCGCGACATTCCGGTAACTCACCCTCAGTGACCTGGATTGCCGCCCTCAGCAGATCGTTGATCGAATTTGGGCAAATCTAGGTTGAAAGTACTCGTTCAGCGCCAAACTAGAGGGGCATCTGACCGGAGAGGCTTGAGGGGAAGTCGGAGGAGACGACAGACGTGGACGGCAACAACGAGCGCCTGCTCACCCCCGGAGAGGTGGCCGCACTGTTCCGGGTCGATCCGAAGACCGTCACCCGGTGGGCGGCCTCCGGGCGGATCACGAGCATCCGCACGCCCGGCGGGCACCGCAGGTTCCGGGAGTCCGAGGTGCGCGCGTTGCTGCGCGGTGAACCCGAGCCGTCGCCGCAGGGGCACCCCGCGGCCTGAGGGCTGCCTCGCCCGCGGTCTGATGAGTCCCCTCGGCGCTGGTCACCGCTCACAGCCGCGCGGGTTACCGTTCGCCTCTGCGCGCCTCCGGCACGCTCCGCATTCCGCCATGCTGGCAGGGCTTCCGGCCATGGTCCAGACGATGGGTCATGGTCTAGACGATGATGCCGCGTACCCGCAGCAGCGGCCCGGCCAGCGCCGGGTCACCGGAGAGCTGCACCTGGCGCGCGTCGTAGCCGGCGCCAGTGAGCAGCCGCCATGCCGCTTCCCCGCTCATCCGCAGCCGGGCGGCCGGGGTCGCGGCTCGCCCTTCGCCGAGGGTCCATCCGGTTGCTGTGCTGGTCAGGGTCCATGTGCCGATGCCTGGAACCTCCACGGCGATCGCGGTGCCAGCCGGCGCTGGCGCCTGGTATTGGTGCGGGAAGCCCCAGAGGAACGTGCGCAGCACCAGCGGAAGGTACTCGTCCGGCTGCTCACCGTGTCCGGCTGGCGCGACTGCCTCCTGGATCTGCCGGTAGTGCACCCACCGCTCGGTGAACTCGCGGGCGAGGTCGAACCATAGCGGCATCTCGCCGGCCCAGTAGACCGAGCTTGGGGCCGCGAGATCGACCGTGCCGAGGTGGGCATCGAGCTGTTCTCCTGCCCAGCGGAGGATGTCGGTGATCAGCCGCGGGCTCAGTATCCGGGCGCCGTCAACCCACCGCTGGTTACGCTGGGCAAGCCCGCGGACGAACTGCTCGTGGTCCGAAGGCACGGCAATGATCCCGGTCCGGTCCTGATCCCGGTCGCGGGCGAGCCAGCAGAGGTCCACGTCGAGCAGGTGCACGGCGATGTCCTTGACCGACCAGCGCGGCGCCGCCGTGGGCAATGCCCACTGCGCGTCGCTCAGCCTGGCGAGCAAGCCGAGCAGCCGTCCGCGTTGCGCGCTCAGCGAGCCCCGCACGTCAACGACGGGCACCTCGTCTATCCGCACGGGGACACGGCTACCCGGAGGTGTTCAGCGCACGCGTGTGGATCAGTGCGCACCATGACCTGGAGTCCTTGCGTGCAGGCAGCGGGTCCGAAGTGGCGTCCGGCTCGCAGCGGATGCTACGACAGGGGAATGACAGACAAGCGCCTCGATCACACGCCGCAGGCAGTGTCCCCGCCGGGGAGCCCGGCTACGCGGCGTTTGGCAGCCGTGATGCGGCCCATCCCGCTGCCGCCGCTGGCGGTAGGGGTGTACGGCATCACCGCCATCTGCGGGATGCTCGACGCGGCGAGCTTCCTGGGGCTCGGTCACGTCTTCGTGGAGATCATGACCGGCAACATCGTCCTGCTCGCCTTCACCGTGGGCGCGGGCGATGTCCCCGGGCTGGTACCGGCCCTTCGCGGCGGCGTGCTGCCCTACGTGGTGGCCCTGGCTTGTTTCGCGGCCGGGGCAGTGGCCGGCGGCAGGCTGGTGCGGGCCGGGGAGCCGGGCCGGCGCGCCGGGTTTGCCAGTGACGCGGGCCTGATCGGCATCGCCGCGCTGGCCGTGGCGCTGACCCACCCCGGGCCGGACGATCGCGCCCGGTACCTGGTGACCGGGATCCTCGCGTTCGCGATGGGCATCCAGAACGCCCTCCTGCGGCGCTGGGGGATCCGCGACCTGGCCACCAACGTGATGACCTTGACGCTGACCGGCCTGCTCGCGGAGTCGACGCTGGGCGGCGGCGCCAATCCCCGTGCGGTGCGGCGGGGCGCGTCCATCGTGATCTTCGCGGTCAGCGCCACGGCGGGAGCGGCTATGACCCGCTACGGGGTCTTGTGGCCGATCCTGGCATCCTTCACCGTGTTCGTCTTGGCGCTTCCCATCCTGATGCAGCCATCTGGCACGTGAACCTGCCAGGCGCCCCGCCGGCCGGTGCCTGGTGCGGCACCAGTCGCGTCAGACGGAGCGCGGCGCTCGCCCGCGGCCAGGGAACTGCCGTCGACCGGCCCGGCTCGGCAGGCTGCCGCAATATGGCGCTGTTCACGCGGCGATGCTCTTCGTAGGCTAGAAGCCCGACCACAAGGAGGTAGGTCATGGCAGGAAACAAGGCGGTCGCATACGTGGAGCCGGGGAAGGTCGAGGTGCGCGATACTGACTACCCCGGACTGGAGCTGCGTGACGGCCCGGGGGTCAATCCGGCCAATGTGGGTCGCAAGACGCCGCATGGCGCGATCCTCAAGTGCGTGGCCACCAACATCTGCGGCAGCGACCAGCACATGGTCCGCGGTCGCACCACCGCGCCGGCCGGGCTGGTGCTCGGCCACGAGATCACCGGCGAGGTAGTGGAAAAGGGCTCCGACGTGGAGTACATCCAGGTCGGTGACCTGTGCTCGGTGCCGTTCAATATCTCCTGCGGGCGCTGCCGCAACTGCAAGGCAGGCCAGACCGGCATCTGCCTCAACGTCAACCCCGACCGGCCCGGCTCGGCGTACGGCTACGTCGACATGGGCGGCTGGGTCGGCGGCCAGGCGCAGTATGTCATGGTGCCCTACGCGGACTGGAACCTGCTCCGCTTCCCGGACCGCGAGCAGGCGATGGCGAAGATCCTGGACCTGGCGATGCTCTCCGACATCTTTCCCACCGGGTATCACGGGTGCGTCACCGCCGGGGTTGGCACCGGGTCCACGGTCTACATCGCCGGCGCCGGGCCGGTCGGGCTGGCCGCCGCTACCTCGGCGTTCCTGCTCGGCGCCGCGGTGGTCATCGTCGGTGATCTCAACGCCGACCGGCTGGCCAAGGCGGCCGACTTCGGCTGCGAGGCCGTCGACATATCCAAGGGCGAGCCACAGGACCAGATCGAGCAGATCCTCGGCGTACCCGAGGTGGACTGCGCGGTGGACGCGGTCGGCTTCGAGGCCCGCGGCCACGGCGCCGAGGCAGCCACCGAGCGACCCGCCACCGTGCTCAACTCGCTGATGGTAACCACCCGTGCCGGCGGCGCGATCGGCATCCCCGGGCTGTACGTCACCGGCGACCCGGGCGCGGCCGACGAGGCCGCCAAGGTGGGCTCCCTTTCGCTGCGGCTGGGCCTCGGCTGGGCCAGGTCACACTCGTTCTACACCGGCCAGTGCCCGGTGATGCGCTACAACCGCCAGCTCATGATGGCCATCTTGCACGACCGGGTGCACATCGCCGCCAACGTCAACGCCACCCCGATCCCGCTGGAGCAGGCACCACGGGGTTACGCCGAATTCGACCAAGGCGCGGCCCGCAAGTACGTGCTGGACCCGCACGGCATGCTGGCCGGCGCTGGGGGCGCTTGACCGGAAGCCGCCGCCGCGCGCTGACCATGAGGCCCCGGGCGCCGTTCCTGCTGGTTGATCAGGTCGGTGAACTCCAGCTGCTGAGGCGTCCGGGGCCGACCAGGATGACGGCCTCGGTGATCTTTGTCGTGGCGGACGGCGATGCCGAGTACGGCGAAGTGCTGGCCGCCCGGGCGACGTCGATGGATAGCCACAGCCCGGTGCGCGAGAAGAGGTGCATGGGAGTTATCCGGTTCCGCGCACAGCTGCAGCGCCGCGGCCCGGCCGCCGCGGTCGTGCTCGACGACAGCTAGGTGGCGGCGCTGGGCGAGGGCGCCAAACGATTCCCGGCGGGTTCGCATCGAGGCGCGAAACTCGGCTCATCGCCAGCGTCCGCGAGCAGGACAGCTGGCCCGCGAATCCGAGCTGGCGGTCATGCGTCCCTGTGGGCACGTCATCGTGCTGGCTGCCGCCGCGCTGCGTGGCATCGAAGATTATCCGCGGTGATCGAGGCCTCTACCCGCAGCGGTACAACCTCTGCGCGACGGCGGCGGCCACAGCCCGGGCGGCCGCGCTGCCGCTGGCCGAGACGGCGGAGCCGCCGTAGGCCGACGCGGGCACGGCGGTGCAGTTCTGCTCGACCCACGCGGTGACGGCCGCAGCGGTCCCGCCGCCTGCGCCGGGACCGCCGAACCCGCCCGCGCCCCCGGTCAGCACGTAACGCAGCTTGCCTTCCTCGACGAACCAGGCGCCGTCTTTGACGTCGGGGAGCAGTTCCCTGATGGCCTCGGCGCGGCCGGCCTTGAACCCGCACTGCGCGTCGGAGAACCGGGCCGACAGGATCACGCGCAGCAGCAGGTTGTAGCCGCGCGAGATCACCTCGCGCTTGAGCCCGCGCGCCACCCTCGCACCGGGTACCAGGCGGCTTCCGGTCGCCAGGTCCGCGTCGCCAGACAGCAGCGGGGCGATCAGCAGGAGGAACGCGCGTCAAGCCCGGTGGACAGGTCGGCGTCCATGTAGGCGACGACATCAGCGTCGCTGCGCCCCCAGACATAGCGGAGCGGGCGCCCGCGGCCCTTGCGGTCCAAGTGGACGGCCCTCACCCCGGGAAGCTCCCTGCGCATCCGCTCCGCTATCGCGAAAGTCCGGTCTGTACTGGCATTGTCGGCGACGGTGATGACGAAAGGAACGGGAAGGTTGGCGGATAGATAACAGTGCAGCCGGCGGATGCTGTCCTCGAGCACTTCCTCCTCGTTGTAGCCGGGGACCGTGACATCTACCAGCTGGTCGCGGGCCGCCGGGACCGCAGCCGCAGGCTGGCCGCTGGAGGCCAGCAGGAGCGGATCCGCCGAGGACCCGCTGCTCAGATCACCGGCCATGGGCAGTTGCCGCGAGGCGACTTTTCCCCATGCCGACAGGCTGCTTCCCGCGGCTGAACGCCAGTTGAGGTCACGCTCTGGTTAAGCTGAAAGTCAACGGGCCCCCTTGGCCGCCGTGCTGCCGGGCATCCGCAACGACCGTCGGCTCAGCAGCAGAGTTCGTCGGCGTCCGGTCGCAGCCTGGTGTTCCGGGCCAATCGCTCGGGCGGACGATCCAGTGCGCGAGGATAGGTGCATGGGAGTTATCCGGTTCCGCGCGCAGCTGCAGCCCCGCGGCCCGGCCGCCGCGGTCGTGCTCGACGACAGCCAGGTGGCGGCGGTGGGGGAGGGCGCCAAACGATTCCCGGTGGTCGCGACCGTCAACGGCTACACCTGGCGGACCAGCGTGGCCCGCATGGGCGGGGAGTTCCTGGTCGGCCTGAACCGCGAGGTCCGCGACGGCGCTGGCGTCCAGGCCGGCGACGAGGCCGAGGTGACCATCGAGCTGGACCAGGCGCCGCGTGAGGTCGAGGTGCCCGAGGCGCTGGCAGCGGCCCTGGCCGCCGATCCGGAGGCGGCTGCCTGCTTCAAGGCGATGGCCTTCACTCATCGCAAGGAGTACGCCTGCTGGATCGCGGAGGCCAAGCGGGCCGAGACCCGGCAGCGGCGGGTGGCTCAGGCGCTGGAGATGATCCGGGCGGGAAAGACCCGTTCCTGAACCCGCACTGTCTCCCGTCGGCGGGTCGCCGTCTCCCGTACTCGGCGGGATCCGCGCCGACGGACCATCGCGGGTGAGGACGCCAGGATCGCGGGCGGAGCACGCCAGGATCGCGAATGATTTGTGCTTCACGAAGGATAAGGCGCCATTTTCGGCCGCTTTTTCTACGTGAAGCACAAATCCTACCTGATAATCGGTCCTCTGCTCGTTCGCGGACCTGGCAGGTACGTGGCAGAATGCGGCGCGGCACCTGCAGCTGTGCAGCCCTTCCCGCGCAACCGCGGCAGGCGGCTGGGGTCATCGGGGCGCGCGCGTCGGGCAAGCCGCCCGCGGCCGCTCAGTGCTTCCGGAGCGCGCGCGTCGGGCAAGCCGCCGCGCGCGGCCGCTTAGTGCTCTTCGCCTTCGGGCCAGCCATTTTCGCCGTGCCGCCTCGCGAACTCCAGGAACTGCTGGCGGAGTGCCTCGTCTTCCTGACGCCACCGGTCACGGCGCTGCTCGACTTCCTCAACTGTCAGCGCCTGGGCGGCCAGCCGGGCATAGTCTGCGTCCTGCGGCCCGATCTCCACGTAGACATCGCCGATCACACGTCCATCTTGGCCGATCGCGGTCTGCGGGACCTTGAGGTTCCCGTTCGGCAGCCGTATGACAAACATCGCCTGACCACCCTAGATGCCGTAGCGCCTGTTGAAGTACAACATGACCCTGAGCGCGGTCCGCGTGTCCCCGCCGAGCATGTCCACCAGAGCCGGCCGCTGCCTCGACGCGATTGCGGCAAACGCGTCCGCGAAAAACTCCTTGCGCCCGAGACCGCCGGGCTGGCGGTGGAAGTCGCTCGCGAGATGCGGCTGGCACTGATCGTAGAGCATCCGGAACTCTGCCGAGTCAGATTGCCACCTGCCCGGCGGGCTGTCGAGATCGTCCAGCGCGTGGCCGACCTCATGGCACATCACGTCCGGGGTCGGGGACGGCCGGGAGCCGACGACGATCTTACGGTCGCCGTACGCGCCGGCGCACGCATCCCACGACGCCTGGCCGGAGGGCAAGGGGACGCCGCGCAGCCCGGTCATGTCGTCAAGTTCCGGAACGCCGCCTGGCCCGACGAAGATCGCGTCCAGGCTGCCAGCAAGCCGGTCCTTTATCTGCTCGGGAAGTTCGGCGAGCCGGTCGATGGCCTCCGCCACCTGGGCGGGCGGCATGGCCCTCTCGTCCCACTGCCGCCACAGGATTGCCTCGAGCGAGCCGCAGTTCCGGCGGCCGTCGGCAGTCCGCGGCCGCCCGGCCGACTGCGGGCGGGCGAACGGCAGCCGTGCCCGCAACGCCGTCCCCGCGGCCCGAATGGGACGCCGCCCGGCCCAGCCAGGCTGGCCAGGCACGCCCGCCGCGGTGCGGGCCGGTCCTTCGGCAGGCGGGCCTGGCGTTGCCGTCCCCGCGCCGGCCAGGCCGCGCTGCGCGTCATGCAGG
>JAFAPY010000083.1 GCA_019246795.1 Streptosporangiaceae bacterium
CCCTGAACAGGTCGCGCAGGTAACAGTCACCGGTAAGTTGTCGCTGATCAAGAGACTAACCGCGCTGCGCCACGAGCGCATGAGGCGGTGGCCAGAAGGTACTGGGCCCACCTGACCGTAGGGCCGCCCGCGTCCCCGCTGCGCGTCTGGCCTCGGCCGGGGCAGCTCAGTAATCCTACGTATAGGAGCCTTCCGCCGCGTGCCGCAGCACCGCCGATATCCGTGCGCGCAGCGGATTCGCCCGGTTCTTCCTTTCCGTAGCGTCGGGGTGACCATCTGGCTCGCTCGGCGCCTGAGCCCGGACCATCCACGCTCATCAGGAGGAGCGTTAAATGCGCTGCGAGCGGCCCGCAAATTATACGTTAATGGCATGCGGCCTGGCGTACGGTAACAGCAGCAACCGGCCGTTCAGCATTTTTTTCTTCCGAACGACCGACGGCGACTGTGCTCGGTCAGCCATCAGCGCCTGCAACTGAATATCGCATACTTATTACTTAGCTGACTGCGGGCGCACGTCAGCGGAGGACGCTTATACAATGGCCTTATGACATCGATTACCGATTCGGAGATAAACGCGTTCCTCATGGCAGGCACCCGAACCGGCAAGCTGGCCTACACCAGCGCCGACGGCAGGCCGCTGGCGGCTCCTGTCTGGTTCATCGTCGAGAACGGCTGCATCGTCTTCAACACCGGCAAGGAAACCGCCAAGGGCCGGGCACTGGCCCGCGATCCGCGGGCCACGCTGTGCACGGACCTGGAGGAACCGCCCTACGGTTTCGTGCAGGTGCAAGGAGAAGCCGAACTATCAGAGGATCCCGGCGAACTCCTCCGCACCGCGACCGCGATCGCGGCCCGCTACATGGGACCGGACCGGGCCGAGGAGTTCGGCAAGCGCAACGGCGTCCCGGGCGAGTTCGTGGTCCGTCTCCGCCCCACCAAGGTGCTGGCCATGTTCAACATGACCGGCTGACCAGCTACCCCAGTTGGCGGACCATCTCAAACGGTCGATCCCGTCAGCGCGTTCAAAATGCGTCCTTTGGGTTCATCCACTGGAGGCGTGCAACGGGTCATGTCCGTGAAGGGCTTCCGCGCCAAGGCGGCTACACTGGGCGTATGACGTCGCACGCGAGCCAGGTGATGATGCCCCGCTAGCGGGGCCACCTGACCTGCCCGGACGACGTCCGACACGAGGCCCCGAGGGGCCTCGATTCATGTCCGCGAGTCGGAGCCCCGCCGTTTCCAGGAGGTTCCGATGACCGCGCAACGCGTCTACCTCAGCACTACGATCCCGTACGTCAACGCTCGTCCCCATCTCGGGCACGCGCTGGAGCTGGTCCAGGCCGATGTGCTGGCCCGGCACCATCGGCTAGCCGGCGATCAGGTGCGGTTCCAGACCGGCACCGATGACAACTCGCTCAAGAACGTGCTGGCCGCCGAGGCGGAAGGGGTTGCGGTCGCCGAGCTCGTGGGCCGCTACGCCGCCGCTTTTGCTGCACTGCGTGAGCCGCTCGCGCTGTCGTTCGACGACTTCATCCGCACCAGCAGCGATCCGCGGCACCGGCCCGGGGTGGAACGGCTGTGGCGGGCCTGCGCGGACCGCGGTGACCTGTATCCGAAGCACTACGAGGGCCTTTACTGCGTGGGCTGCGAGCAGTTCTACCGGCCAGCCGAGCTGCGGGACGGGCTATGCCCCGAGCACTTGACTCAGCCGCAACCCGTCGCTGAGGAGAACTGGTTCTTCCGGCTGTCCCGGTACGCCGACCAGCTGCATGACCTGATCAGCTCGGGCCGGCTGCGGATCGAGCCCGCAGCGCGGCGCAACGAGGTTCTCGGCATCCTCGCGGGCGGCCTGGAGGACTTCAGCGCGTCGCGTTCCACCGCGCGGGCCCGCGGCTGGGGTGTTCCCGTTCCGGGCGACCCCGGCCAGGTGGTCTACGTCTGGTGGGACGCGCTCGGCAACTACGTGACCGCGCTCGGCTACGGCACCGGCGACGCGGCGGACTACCGGCGCTGGTGGGCCCGCACCGATCGCCGGGTGCACTTGGTCGGCAAGGGCGTGCTCAGGTTCCATGCCCTCTATTGGCCCGCGATGCTGCTGTCGGCGGGGGAGCCGCTGCCCACTGACATCGTGGTGCATGACTACCTCACGGTCGGCGGCAGGAAGATCAGCAAGTCGGGTCCGGCCGGCGACCACGCTGATCCCGCGGAGCTGGCCGCCCGGTACGGCACCGACGCGGTGCGCTGGTGGCTCTTGCGCGAGGTGCCGCGCCTGGGCGACGCCGACTTCACAGCGGCCCGGCTGATCGCGAGGGCCAACGATGACCTCGCCAACGACCTGGGCAACCTGATCAGCCGCGCGGTCACGCTGGTGCACCGGTACCGGCAGGGGAAGGTCCCGCGGGCTGGTGCCTCGCCGGGGGCACCGGCCTGGCGTGAGCCTGCTGGGCGTGCGCTGGCTGAGGCACGCCGCCAGATTCCGCGGCGTAGCGCCGCGGCGCTGGCCGCCTTCGACTTCCGCAGCGCCACTACGGCGATCTGGGAGGTGGTCGAGGAGGCGAACCGCTACGTGGAGCGGGCCGAGCCCTGGCGGCTGGCCCGGGCCGAACGTGACGGTGACATCGCCGCCGGCGCGCGGCTGGACGAAACGCTGGCGCTGCTCATCGGCACCTGCTCGCAGCTGGGGCGGGAGCTGGCCCCGTTCCTGCCCAGTCTCGCGGCCCGGATCCGGGGCGCCTGCGATGACTCCGCCGGGTCGCTGCCCTCAGCCCAGCCGCTGTTCCCGCGGCTGCGCTGAGGCACGCCGCGCCGGCTTCTGGCTTGCCGCGAGCTGGGCGCCAGCAGGGCGTGATCTGTTTCCTCGCCGGAGAGCGTCCCAGGGCCATCGCAACAGGGACGGCGCCACAGGGAAAGCTAGTGGCTAGCCAGCGCACCCGAAAGGAGCGAACATGATGAGGATGGGCGGCATGTTCGGCCCGGACGTGACCTTCCTCGGTGTACCCGCGCCGACCTCGGCGACCCGGCCTCCTACGCCGGGGCGGACGTGGTGCATTTCGACGCCCGCGCCGATACCGGCGACACCCAGTTCGGCTCCCTTTTCGGGCACGGCACCCCGATGCGGCGGGTGATCGAGTCCGGCGCTGCCCGGGGCGACCGGTTCCTGCAGGTGGGGTTGCGCGGCTACTGGCCCGAGCCTCCGGTCTTCGCCTGGATGCAATAGCAGCACATGCGGTGGTTCGAGATGACGAGATCACCGATCCCCGGTGGGGCGAAGGCTACTGATTACGCTATCGGGGATGTCCTGGAGGGCCGCTTTGAGATTCTCCAGCTAATCGGGCAGGGCGGCTTCTCGACGGTCTACCGGGTGCGCGATGACGTCGAGGGACAGGAGCGAGCGCTCAAGCTCTTCGACAGCGCGGCCGGTGACGAGGCGGTGCGCCGCGAGATCGGCGCCCTGCGGAAGATCCGTCATCCCAACGTGGTGGAGGTCTTATGGGCCGGCAAGACCAATTGCGGCGACTGGTATCTCATCACGAGTTCATTGACGGTGAGTCCCTCGATGAGTTTGTCAGCGGAAGGCGGCACCTTCGTGACCGGGAGGCAGTAGATGTCGCACTCAATCTGCTAAACGCGCTCGTCGCTTTTCATCCTGACGCGCCGCGCCTACAGCAGCTGGATGCTAAACGTCGCGAAGGCGGCCTTCCGGAAGCCGAGTCGCGCGAGTGGACGCAGCTGAAGGACAAAGGGCTGGTCCACCGTGACATCAAACCGCGCAACGTGATGATCACCCGTACAGGAGCGAAATTGCTTGACTTCAACATTGCCTCCTGGGTTGGCGACCCCGTGCACACGCAGTCAGGAACACCGCCGTATCAGCCACCCGATGCCGGTCTGGATCACTGGGACGTCTCTACCGACCCTGTTCGCCGTCGGGGCCCTGCTCTACCGGCTCCTGTGCAACGGCCAGCACCCGTTCCCGGATGCGATTCCCATGGCCGGCGTACCGGTGAACGACCCCAGAACGATCCGCTGTGACCTCAACCCTGACCTTGCAGGTTCCTCATCAAGGCATGCGCCCCGGCCAGCGTTGATCGCTTCTCCACCGCTGCCGACATGCGGCTCTCCTTGCGTAACATCCGCGCTGACCTTTGACCAGCCGATCCGGACATCCTCCGTCATGGCAGGGTGCGCGCACCCCCGGCGATCTAACATAACGCTGCCAGTGGCAACTCTCGCCGCTGGCAAAACGGGCCTTGTGAGCGACTGCGATAAACCTGAGCACGCATCGTGCGCTGGAACTAATGAGGACCGATAGCCGTCGGGTCTACGCTGTAGGCTATGGACAACACTCAGCTGGAAGCACTGATGAACAATCTGCTGATGCGCCTTCAGAGGCTGGAGAAGCGTATTGAGGCAGTGGAACGTTGGTGTGACCAGCATCAATACCAAGGTCACGGCTGACGAGGGTTGTGATTGTGCGTGCTCATGGCTCCTTTACAGCTTGAAGAGGCCGCAATTCCGCCATTGGCTTGCGTTAATGTCAAACCGTATCATCGATCGACAGAATCGAGGAACTCCATAGGCGGGCAGTAGGTAATTTGACCACCAAAGGCAGCCTGAACGTCGTTAGGTGGGGGGAAATGAGCAGACGAGGTTTTCTAGTGGCGCGGATCATCGTCTTGATTCTAGGCTACGCGAGCAAAGGCGTTGTGGGCCTGGTTCTTGCCGCCTTGGGTCTTTTCGTCGTGTACCTCGTAAGCGTGCGGCTCAACCCGCGGATCCCGCATGGATCTTGCCGGGGCACCGGCCGCCGCCGCGCCGGTCGGATGCATACGTGGACACACCACCGGGACCGCGACTGCCTCGGCTCTGGTCGCGTGCTCCGTCCTGGCGCTGAATGGTTCGGAACGTCAGCGATAAGGGCCGAAGCGGCGACACAGAAAGCGGCAAAGGCCGCGGCCAGGGCCAACCGGGCATGGCGCTGAGCCGACCGAACATCTGCAACCCTGACGTGTGCCTCCATGGCCCGGCGCCAGTGGCTAAGTCCCACTCTTAGGAATGCGACTACGGCGGGGGAGTGAGCCGGAATGCTGACCAAGCCCGAATCTGTCTTGCCAGTTCAGGTGGCGGAGGATGCGAGATTCAAACTCGCGAGGGGTTGCCCCCAACACGCTTTCCAACAATGCTGGCCCTCGTTCGCGGTGGTCTGCGGCAGTACGTGATCAGCCACGATGCCCCGAGGGTGGACGCTGGTGAACGGCTGCGGGCGGGGGTGAATGAGACAAGAACTGAGACAAAGGGCCTGCGCCGTTGCTGGCTGGGCTGAGTACCCTGGCACCGCGCGCTGAGCGCTATGGCCATCGCGCGAGCCTCCACCTGATCACGGCCCCGCCCGCCCGGCCGCCGTCTGCCAGCCATGCAGCACAATGTGATTCCTTACAGCTTCGGCAGCGGAGCGATCCAGCGCTCACTTCCGCTCAGCCCGTCTGGGTGGTCGCGAAGGACGCTTTCGATCGCAGCAGCGACAGTGGCGATGACATTGCGGCTACGCGTCCGCGTCGAGGGCAGCAGAATAAGGCCAGCATGCATCCTGCCTTGCGCCAGCCACTCAGCCGCGAGCGGCCGGAAGTCCTTGACGTTGTTCGTGACCACGGCCCGGCCTTCACCGCACGTCACTTCGAGGATGGACCGGTCGCTGCGCCCCACCAGGTCCTCGCGGTCGGCAACGGCCTCCACGTCGTAGCCGGCCTTGCGCAGCAGCACCGCGATCTGCGGCGACAACTGCTCGTCCAGAATGGCTCTCACGAACGAAGAGCCTGCTCACCTGCTGCGGCAGCCGCCCGCCCGCGCTCGTACTCCGCCTCGTTGAGCTCGATTTCCTGGTCGATCTCGTCACGGTATTCGCCGTAGTAGGCCACGGCCGCTTCTACCAAGCCGGCTGGGATCTGCAAGTACTCCGCGGCCTCTGCCATTGACCCATTGTTGTCCCGGATTGTGGCGATGACCTCCCAGACATCCAGGCCGCGGCCGAGCAGGCTGGCCCGGCGGCCGCTAGGGCCGTGGAGGAATTGGATGAGCGGGTGTGCGTCATGACGCAGTCCCTCCTCCACATAGCGCTGTGCCAGGGTGCGCTCCTGGAGGCCTGCCCGGCGCGCCCGCTCTGACAGCCGTTGCCGAACGCCCGGCGCTAGCCGCAAGGTATAGTGATCAGCCACACACTCACGGTACCACGCAGTGGCACTTCGTTACACGTTACCCAAACGCATGAGTGTTCGGGCGACAACCGTCCTGCTGCAGAGCAGAGGTGATTGGCCCTTTCAGGTGCTGTTCACGGGCTCGACCTTGTAGCCGATCGCCTACTACACGGGTGATTCGTCCGTGTCACTCCAGTGTTCTCGGCGTGACTCTTCGCGCAGAAGATCCCGCTATGCGGGCCATCATGGCTCTGCCGATCATCGGGCGGGGCCAGGCGGGGCAGCATTTCAGGGAGAAGCCGAGCGGGCGCCGCCTGTGCACTGACCCGTAGCCCGGTTTCCTACCCCGCGTGCCCCGCCTGAGCAGGGCGAGCCCGCGCGCGGCCTACGGAATGGCCGCTGCTGCCGCCGGGTTATAGCCGCCATGACCACCACTCAGCAGGCGGGCGGCGCAAGCCCGGTCGACTTCGCGGCCTTCGGCGACTACGGCGACTTCAGGCGGAAGCAGCCCCAGCCAGCGACTGGAGAGTTCGTGCGGTCCGCCTACCCGTTCCGCGGCCGGATCACCGCGGACGGCTCCAGCGGGTACCCGGCCGTGGCCGGCCGGTACCACCTGTACATCTCCTGGGCCTGCCCGTGGGCCCACCGGACCGCGATCGTGCGCAAGCTACTCGGCCTTGAGGAGGCCATCTCGCTGTCAGCGGTTGACCCGGTGAGGGACGGCCGCGGCTGGGCGTTCCGCGAGGGCCCCGGGCACTCGCTGGACCCGGTCAACGGGTTCTCGCTGCTGCGCGAGGCCTACGAGGCGACCGAGCCCGGCTACGACGGGCACATCTCCGTCCCGGTGCTGTGGGACAGGGAGACCGGCCGGATCGTCAGCAACAACTTCCCCGACATCACGATCGACCTGGACACGCAGTTCGGCGCGTTCTCCAATGGCATGAACCTGTACCCGGAGGCCCTGCGTCCCGAGATCGACGCGATCAACGCGGTCGTCTACGAGACCGTGAACAACGGCGTGTACCGCTCGGGCATGGCCACCTCCCAGGAGGCTTACCACGACGCGGTGTCCAAGGTCTTCGCCACCCTGGACGACCTGGAGCAGAGCCTGGCCGGCCGCCGGTACCTGCTCGGTGACGCGATCACCGAGGCCGATGTCAGGCTGTGGGTGACCCTGGCCCGGTTTGATGCGGTCTACCACTATCACTTCAAGGTCAACCTGCGCCGGCTGACCGACTACCCGAACCTGTGGGGCTACGCGCGCGACCTGTACTCGCTGCCCGCCTTCCGGGACACAACGAACTTCGGCCACATCAAGCTGCACTACTACACCACCCATCCGCACATCAACCCGACCAGAATCGTCCCCGACGGCCCGCTGCTGGATTGGGCCGCGCCGCATAACCGCGCCCTGTCCCATCCGGACCGTTCCTGACCTGGTCACAACCCCCATGACGTGCGAAAGCTGGGGCAACGGCCGCGCCTATTCGTGCGACGCTTGCTAGCGGGGGTCCAAGTGCCCCCGCGAAAGCCGACTGGATCGGCGGATCCGGCACCTTTAGTTTTAGATCCTCACCGGTTGGCGGCGGGGCCCCGCTGGTGCGGTTGCGGTTGCATGGATGCTGCCCCGTAGGGCAGAGCGAGCCGGCGTCGCCGCGCGCGTACACCACGTCGAGCGCGCCCAGATGCTGCTGGGTGTCGGCCCGTGTTGCTGATCCCCTGCCTGCGCCTGACCGCCAGGCTTGGACGTTAGCTCAGGCCACGATGCCGAGGCCAAGGTCCGCGCCTACCATCGGGCGCGCGGTTTAATCTGGCCGTCCATGGCCGATGACCTGAGCCGCGGCGTCCATCCGGAGGTCTTCGAGCAGATCTGACTGGCGCCCGGCGCGAGCGATGAGCTCGTCCAGGCGTCCCGGGTCGAGCCGTTTGTCGGTGTTCGCCAGGGTGCGCAGCGTCCGCCAGCCCGCGGCCTTGCCTTCCACGCCCAGCCGCATCATCTCCAGCTCCTCCAGGAAGCTGAGGAGGGAGCGGGTTAGCAAGTGCCCGTTGAACTTGAGCCGTGCTGCCTTCTCGCCGACCCAGGCGGCCCCGACCTTGTAGACGCGGACCGGAATACCAAGCGTTTTCATAATGTCCGCCAGGGCGGTACGGTCCTGCGCGACCTCGGCAGCGAAGCTCCGCAGGCGGTCGGCCTGGTCTGGATGGGTCCTGGCTATCCGATGCGCGAGCTCGGCGCCTGCTGTGGCGCCCGCCAGATGATCATTGAGATAGATGCCGAGCACCCGATACCCGGACGGCCCGGTCCGTCCTGTCCCGCCTGCCCTTGCCATGCTCCCTTTACCTCCGACTGTGCGCGTTCCACTGTTCTTCCTTGCCAGGTCCGGCTTATGCACCGCCGTTGCCAGGTACCAGGACATCTTTGGCTGAGTCCTCGCTTGTAAGCAAAGCCCGTAGCCTCGGAGGCTGCTGCAGATCACCCCGATGTGGCGTCTAGCCCCGTCGACCTGCAGATCCGAATCGCCCCGGGTTTTGTGGAGGCCTCCAATCCACAGGTGCCGGGCGGCCCTTTCGACGCGATCGTCGAGCGGTTTGTCCTGATGAGGGTTCCGGACCCGGTCGCGGTCCTGCGGCAGCAGGCCATGGTGCTGTGCCCTGGCGGCCTGGTCGTACCCATGGAAGCGGGTCTCTGCCATGGCCCGGGAGCTGCCGAAGACTGCATTTGCGACCCAGGTCAGGTCCTGGTGGGTTGAAGTGTTCGCCAGGGCCGGGATCTCCGCGCTAGGCCCGCGGCTGTGGGCCATCGTGGCGGCAACGCACGCCCATGGTGCCGCGACAAGCCCGGACAGGACGCCGCGAAGACGGGCCGCCGCCGTCGCGCGTCCAGGCGCGGGCCGAAATTCAGCTGCCGCTGAGACGCGGAGCCTGTCATGATCACCGGGAGGCTTTGTCGGCCGCCCGGATCAGTGGAGGCTGTTGCACCATGACGTTCCAAATCCGCCATCTCAGCGCGGCCGACTACCCGCTGGTGATCTCGGCCATCGACCACTGGTGGGGCAGCCGCCCGATGGCCGACAAGCTTCCGCGGCTATTCTTCGAGCACTTCGCCGACACCAGCTTCGCGGCCGAACGCGACGGCAGGCTGGCCGGTTTCCTGGCCGGGTTCATCTCCCAGTCCCGGCCTGGCGAGGCCTACATTCACTTTGTCGGCGTAGATCCGGCCCAGCGCGGCGGCGGGCTGGGCCGCCTGCTCTATGAGGCGTTCTTCCGGGCCGCCCAGGCTCGCGGCTGCACCCTGGTCCGCGCGGTCACCGCCCCAGTGAACCGTGCCTCGGTCGCGTTTCACGAGCGGATGGGTTTCCAGCTCGAGCCCGGCGACGCGGAGGTCGACGGCATCCCGGTTTCCTCCGGCTACGACGGCCCAGGCAGCGACCGGGTGTGCTTCCTTCGAATCCTGCGCGGCCCTTGACTAGATCCACACTTCATCCACGCGGCGATATCGCCCGCAGCCGTGCCGAAGAAGGTCTGGCGCCCAGCCTTGCCGGTTCAGGGCTGGAGGTCGATAGCTGCCGTGAAGCTCTGGTCCATGTTGAACGGCACCGACTCGTGGAGGTGGGTGATCTGCCACCGGCCCTCCCTCTTGCGCAGGCCGAGCGTGATCCTGAACCACATGCTGAACGCGCCTGGCGAGCCCATACGGGCCAGGCCGTGCGCGTAACCGACATCACCGCCGACCGCCACTTCCAAGCCGCGGATCTCATAGTCAAACGGAGCATCGCCGAACCCGGCCAGCCACGTCTGGACGCCCTCGGCGGTGGTCACATCGACCTTGCGGCCGCCGCCTGCTCGGTGAGCTTGCAGTGGACAGCCGGGCCTGTCGGTTCGGAGGAAAGATCTTGTATGTGCCGAACGGGCCGTTGCGCCTGTTTCCGTGCCAGCCATCCCCCTGGTAGTACGCGGAATCATCACTGCGGCCGACGCGGCGGGCGGCAGCCACGGGCACACTAGGAAGCGTCACTAAAGAAAAGAGGACAGATGCCCATGATCGAGGTACGGGGGCTTACCAAACGATACGGCGAGAAGGTGGCCGTCAACGACCTGACGTTCGGCATCGAGCCGGGCAGCGTTACCGGCTTCCTCGGCCCGAACGGCGCTGGTAAGACCACCACGATGCGATTGATCCTCGGCCTTGACTACCCGGACGCCGGCACGGTCAGCGTGGACGGCCAACAGTACAGCGGCCTGGCCAACCCGATGCGCGAGGTCGGCGCCCTGCTCGACGCCAAGGCGGTGCACGGCGGGCGCAGCGCCTACAACCACCTGCTGTGCCTGGCGCAGACCAACAACCTGCCGAGGAAGCGGGTCGACGAGGTGCTCGAGCTTGTCGGGCTATCCGAGGTGGCCCGCAAGCGGTCCAAGGGGTTCTCCCTCGGCATGAGCCAGCGGCTCGGTATCGCGGCGACGATGCTCGGCGACCCCAAGGTGCTCATGTTCGACGAACCGGTCAACGGGCTCGACCCTGAGGGCATCTTGTGGATCAGGAACCTGATGAAGGCGCTCGCGGCCGAGGGCCGTACGGTCTTCGTGTCCAGCCACCTGATGTCGGAGATGGAGAACACCGCCGAGCACCTCATCGTGATCGGCAAGGGCAAGCTGATCGC
>JAFAPY010000089.1 GCA_019246795.1 Streptosporangiaceae bacterium
CCACCAGGCGGCCCGTCGCCGCGCCCGCCGGGCCGAGCAGGCCGCCGTGGCCCGGGCCGTCGCAGTGGGCGCGCGGTACGCGGTCGAGGCTGCGGAGCAGTCGGTGAGCCTGGCCGCCTCCGTACGAGCCGGTGCGGAGGCGGCCAGCGCAGGCGGCGCGAGCGAGCTCAAGGCGGTGCGGGGCCGGGTCCGCGAGCTCGCCGCCGACCTCGACACGGTGGTGAGCGCCGCGCACGGCACCGAGATCGCCCGCGCCGAGCACCGGCTGCGGCTCATCCAGCTCGCCGAGCATGCCCTGGACGAGTACGGGATCGATGCGGACGCACTGGTGGCCGAGTATGGGCCCGACATCCCGGTGCCGGCTGCGGAGGGGGCCGACGCGTCGCGGTACGACCGGGCCGCCACCGAGCGCCGGGCCGAGCAGGCGCAGCGCCAGCTCGACCGGCTCGGCACGGTCAACCCCCTGGCCCTGGAGGAGTACGCGGCGCTGTCCGAACGGCATTCCTTCCTTGCGGCCCAGCTCGATGACCTGCGCAAGACCAGGCGGGACCTGCTCACCGTGGTCAAGGAAGTCGACGACCGGGTGCAGGAGGTGTTCGCGTCCGCCTACGCCGACACCGCGCGGGAGTTCGAGCAGCTGTTCCCGCGGCTGTTCCCGGGCGGCGAGGGCGCTCTGGTACTCACCGAGCCGGACGACATGTTGGCCACCGGCATCGAGATCGAGGCCCGGCCGCCGGGCAAGAAGGTCAGGCGGCTGTCGCTGCTGTCCGGCGGAGAACGGTCGCTGACCGCGATCGCCTACCTGTTCGCGATCTTCAAGGCCCGCCCCTCGCCGTTCTACGTGCTGGACGAGGTCGAGGCGGCCCTGGACGACACCAACTTGCGGCGCCTGCTGCAGATCTTCGACGAGCTGCGGGAAAGCTCCCAGCTCATCGTGATCACCCATCAGCGCCGCACCATGGAAGCCGCCGACGTCCTCTACGGCATCACCATGCGCGGCGACGGCGTATCCGCCGTGATCAGCCAGCCCATAGCGGCCCGCCAGCCCGCGTAACCCGGGCCGGTCACTCCGCGTTCGCCGGCCGGCTGCGTCCCTTGCCCCGCGACCGGATGGTCTGCAGCGCCCGGCTGGCGCCGCTACTGGCCGCCCGGCGCTCCGGCCGGGTCAGCCCGAGGGCGGCCATGCGACGGGAGTGCGCGTCGGCGAGCCTGGCAAACATCCTGCCGACCTTGCCGGGTTGCGAAGAGTCGCCGCCGCCCAGCAGGCGAGCGAGCGGCTCGCGCTCCGCTGCGATGCGCTGTACCTGGCCGAGCGCCTCGCCCACCAGGCGCCGGGCCCACAACGTCAGCCGACCCGCCACCGGAGGGTCCGCCACGATCGCCTCGCGCACCCGGGGAATCACGAAGTCGGAGTGATCGGTGTCCGCCAGCACCTGGTTGACCAGCGCCTGCGTCTGCGGATCGACGAGGTCCGCGATCGTGCGGTAAAAGTCAGCCGAGAAGCCGTCCCCCACGTAGGCCTTGACCAGTCCCTCGAGCCAGTCGGCGGGGCGAGTGCTGGCGTGGAACGCGTCCAGCGCCTGCACGAATGGCTGCATGGCGGCGTTCGGGTCGGCGTTCAGTTCCTCGAGCCGTCCCAGCAGCCGCCGGTAGTGGCCGTAATGGGCGACGGCCATCTCGGCCAGCGCAACCTTGTCGGGCAGCGACGCGGCGACGGCCGCGTCGGCGGACAGCCGGAAGAAGCTACTCAGCGCCGCATAGGCCAGCATTCCGAGCAGGTCAACCGCGGCCGCGGCATCAGCGTGCTCGCTGCCGTGCTGGAGTCCGGTTTCGGTCATCGGACGCCCGGACCGTGACAATCCGCGCCGGCCCCGCGTCCCAGCCCTTCTCCGGTCACGACGCCCGGCGGTGACGTCGTTCGCCTGGCAGTCATGTTTTCGCAGTATAGCCGCAACCGGTCATGGCGCCATGATCGCCGTAGCAGCGGGCTCGCT
Source organism: Streptosporangiaceae bacterium (assembly GCA_019246795.1). Taxonomy (GTDB): domain Bacteria; phylum Actinomycetota; class Actinomycetes; order Streptosporangiales; family Streptosporangiaceae; genus Palsa-504. Next base: position 1,995 of record JAFAPY010000089.1, read on the forward strand.
CCCGGTAGTATCGGCTTGCGCGGAAGGAGACCGATGGCACAGCTCCCCTCCACCTGGGACGGGTCTCGGGCCTTCTGGCTCTTCCTGAAGTTCGTGCTGCTCGGGCCGGCGCTGCGACTGCTGTTCCGGCCCAAGGTCAGCGGCCTGGAGAACATCCCGCACGAGGGCGGCGCCATCGTCGCGGCCAATCACGTTTCCTTCCTGGATCCGCTGCTGCTGCCGCTGGTGATCCCCCGCCGCCGGGTCATGTTCCTGACCAAGGTGAAGTACATCGACAAGCCGGTGCTGCGCTGGTTCCTGGCCGGTGCCGGCGTCATACCCGTGGCCACGGACGATCCGCGTGCGGTCAGTGACGCCATAACGGCGGCGGTCGAGGCGGTCCGCTCTGGACGGCTTGTCGGAATCTTCCCCGAGGGCACGAGGTCGCCCGATGGCCGACTGCACCGGGGGAAGACCGGGGTGGCCAGGATCGCACTCGACAGCGGCGCACCGGTGATCCCGGCCGGAATCATCGGCACGGACCTGGCCTTTCCGCGCGGTGCCAGGCTCCCCCGGGCGCGCTCCGTGCGCATCGCCTTCGGGCCGCCGCTGCGGTTCGCCGTGCCCGGTAATAGAACGCGGAGCGCGTCGCTGAGCCGGACCTCGACCGAACAGGTGATGGCGGCGATCCGCGGTCTTTCCGGCCAGCAGGCCGCCGAGGCCGACCCGGTGCACTGAGCGGCCGCGCGGCGGCTTGCCCGACGCGCGCGCTCCAGACAGCACTGAGCGGCCGCGCGGCGACTGACCGGCCGCGTACAGCTTCGAGCTCATTGCCACGCTTGCGGCCAAGAGCTGACGGGTATGCCTATGGGGATCGCCTCGAGGGAGTCACGCGAGCTGCGGGCCGGGCGGGCGTGCCCGGGCACCGGCGATGTCGGTCATCGATTCCCCGTTGTGCTAGGAGCCACGATGGACGCTGAAGTCTTCCGGGCCTGGATAACGTCTGCCGCCAGGGTCATCGAAGCCAACCGCGACCACCTGACGCAGCTGGACGCGGCGATCGGCGACGCCGATCACGGGATCAACCTCGACCGCGGCTTCGCCGCGGTGGTCGGCGCTCTCCGGGCCCTGGACCCAGCGGCTGCGGCGCCCACGACGCCCGGAAGGATCCTGCTGTTGACGGGCAACACCATCATCGCCAAGGTCGGTGGCGCCGCCGGGCCGCTGTACGGCATGGCCTTCCGCCGTGCCGGGAAGTCCCTCGCGGACGCCGCCGACGTGGACCTGCCCGCGCTGTCCGCCGCGCTGGACGCGGCGCTGGCCGGCGTCCAGCAGCTCGGCGCCGCCGTCGAGGGCGACAAGACCATGGTCGACGCGCTCGCGGCGGCAACCCGGGCCTTCAGCAAGGCGATCGCGGAGGGGGCATCGACCGACGATGCCTTGTCCGCGCTCGCGGCCGCCGCCTCGGCCGCCGCGATCGCCACCATCCCCATGCAGGCGCGGAAGGGCCGCGCGAGCTACCTGGGGCCACGCAGCGTCGGCCACGAGGACCCCGGTGCCGCCTCAACCGCGCTCATCCTCGGCGCGCTGCGGGATGCCGCGCAGGCCGGGCAATGACCGCACCCGGCCAAGCGGGCAGCCAGTATCGGCGGATGTCGGCGCCTTGACGGACGTCGCGGAAACCCTCAGGTGAGCGCCGCCAGGACGACGCCGCCGCGTCCCGCGCCCAGGTCCCTGGAGACCGACCGGGCCGCCTCGATCACCGCGCGGACCCGGGCATCCCGGCCGCCCGGCGCCAGCAGCCGGTCGGCCGCGCCGACCACGCCGATCGCGCCGGCGACCACGCCGTCCCTGTACCAGATCGGCGCCGCGATCCCGGCATCGCCCAGGGCGGCCTCCTGGTCCTCGATCGCGTAGCCGCGCTGGCGCACCTGGCCGAGCGCGCGGGCCAGCGCGGCCCTGGTGGTCTTGGTGCGCCCGGTCAGCGGTGCCAGGTCGGCGGCGAGCGCCCGGGTGCGCTGCGCGTCGGGCAACTGCGCCACGATCGCGTGGCCCAGCGCGCAGGCATGCCACGGGATGGCCGCGCCGACTTCCAGGATCTGCACGGTGTCGTCCGGGCGGAACACGTGGTGCAGCACGATGACGCGGGACCCGGACAAGGTGGCGACCCACACCGCCTCCCCGGCCCGCTGCGCCAGCGACTCCGCCCACCGCAGCGACCTGGCGCGCAGCTCGGAGCCGTCCAGGTAGGCGTTGCCGAGCTGCAGCACGCCCGGGCCCAGGCTGTACTTGCCGGTGTCGGGGTCCTGCGTGACCAGCTCGTGCGCTTCCAGCGTGCGCAGCAGGCCGTGCACTGTGGGCTTGGCCAGCCCGACGCGTTCGGCGATCTCGGTCACGCCGAGGCGCGGCGTCCCCGAGCCCAGCGCGCCGAGGATCTGGGCCGCGCGCTGCACCGACTGGATCATGACACCCTTTCAGCGATGTCGAACAACAGCAAGGATACGCCAGAGCGTCCCCTGTGGTTCCGTGTTCGGGAAGGCAGGCTTTCTTCCTGGACCTCTCCCTCTTGACTGAGCCTGGCGGCGGGCTTATGTTGCGTGAAACGCCGTTCGGCCTCGTCGAACGCACGTTACCAGGATGGCCGTCTCGCCGGAGGAGGTGAGACGCCCTCGGCCGCTCAGGCGGCGGGGGCGGACACCGGTGTTCAATGAGGTGCGCCAGTGCCAGACACCCGCGGCGGCCGGGCCGCGGAACCTGCTGGCATCTCCGTCACCAGTGCAGGCCTTGGGGCCTGCGCGAGCGATCGGTTCAGGTGAGCGGCCAGCCGAGAAGGGGAAGGGCCAGGGGGAACGGGGGGCGGGAGCCCCCCGTGCGCCGAAGGCGTGGGTGGGGGCCTCTTTGCCTAACGCGAATTTCGGCATAAAGCACAATGCATCCAGGGCAATGCTTAGCTGCCTGCATACCGTGAGGTCAGGAGGGTAGTAATGGCTGAAATAACGCCTTTGCGCGGAGAGGGCCGTACTGTCGGCCGGATCTCTGGCCTGTGGGGCGAGTGCCTGGCGGAGTTCTTTGGCACGTTCGTCCTGATCGTCTTCGGCGACGGCGTGGTGGCCATGGCGGTGGCCGCCCTGCCCAGCTCAGGCCGCACCGCGACTCCCATTACGATCTTCGTGGGGGCCGGCGACTGGCTGCTGATCGCATTCGGATGGGCCTTCGCAGTCGCCATGGGCATCTGGGTGGCCGGCGGGGTGAGCGGCGCCCACATCAACCCGGCCGTCACCCTGGCGCTGGCCGTACGGCGCAAGTTCCCGTGGCGCAGTGTTGGTCCGTACATGATTGCGCAGGTAATCGGCGCGTTCGTCGCGGCCGCTCTGGTGTTCCTGCTTTTCCACAACGCCATCGACGCGTTCAACCTGGCGGCCAAGACCCCGAAGTCCTCGGGTCAGGCGTTGGCGACGTACTCGATCTTCGCCACGTTCCCGGCTAAGTACTTCGCCGGATCAAACTGGTTCCCGCTGATCGACGAAATAGTCCTCACGGCGTTCCTGCTCATTTTCGTCGTGGCGATCACCGACGACAGAAACCTGCTGCCCGGGTCGAACTTGGTGCCGCTGGCCATCGGCTTCGCGGTGTTCGCGATCGGTGCGTCCCTGGGCGCCAACACCGGCTACGGCATCAACCCGGCCCGTGATTTCGGGCCCCGTCTGTTTGCCTACTTCGCGGGGTGGGGAAAGGTGGCCCTTCCCGGGAGCTACAGCGCGCCCGGGTTCCATTTCACGGGTTACTTCTGGATACCGATAGTCGGCCCGTTCATCGGCGGCATCATCGGCGTGCTCCTCTACGACTTCTTCATCGGCGACGTGCTGCACGCCAGGCTGAAGCAGCAGACGGGAGGCGTTCCGGAGCCAGTCCCGGTGGGCGAGGCAGGCCCGGAGCGCCCGACGGGGGAGGTCATCTGACCGCGAGCCTGGACGGGCCACCGCGGCGGCGTCCGGCACCGGCCCGGTGGCCCATACTCCAGGCCAGTACTAGCTGGAAGCTACGGGAGAGCCCAGGAGGAGGCCCCGAGGATGAAGAAGCTGATCAACGACCCGGCCGACGTGGTCAAGGAAGGACTGCAGGGTATTGCCGCGGCGCACGCGGACCGGGTGCGGGTGATGACCGACCCGAACGTCATCGTGCGGGCGGACGCGCCGGTGCAGGGCAAGGTCGGCCTGGTATCCGGCGGCGGATCGGGGCATGAGCCCATGCACGGCGGTTTCGTCGGCATGGGCATGCTCGACGCCGCCTGTCCCGGCGAGGTGTTCACCTCGCCGACCCCCGATCAGATGCTGGCCGCCACCAAGGCGGTGGACGGCGGCGCCGGCGTGCTGCACATCGTCAAGAACTACACCGGCGACGTGCTGAACTTCGAGATGGCGGCGGATCTGGCCAGGGACGAGAAGATCGAGGTCGAGGCGGTGGTGATCGACGACGACGTGGCCGTCCAGGACAGCCTGTACACCGCGGGCCGCCGCGGCGTCGGCACCACCGTGCTCGCCGAGAAGATCTGCGGCGCAGCGGCCGAGCAGCGCAGATCCCTGGCCGAGGTGGCCGGGCTGTGCCGCAAGGTGAACGCCAACGGGCGCAGCATGGGGATGGCGCTCACCTCGTGCATCGTGCCGGCGGCCGGCAATCCCACGTTCGAGCTCGGGCCGGCGGAGATGGAGATCGGCATCGGCATCCACGGCGAGCCGGGCCGCGAGCGCAGGCAGATGGCGCCCGCCCGCGAGGTCGTGGAGATGCTCGCCACCCCGATCGTGGAGGACCTGCCGTTCCGGTCGGGCGACCGGGTGCTCGCCTTCGTCAACAGCATGGGCGGGACGCCGCTGATCGAGCTGTACGTCCTCTACAACGACCTGCGCAAGTTCCTGGCCGCCCGCGGGATCGAGCCCGTCCGCACCCTCATCGGGCCCTACATCACGTCGCTGGAGATGCAGGGCTGCTCGATCACGCTGCTGAAGCTCGATGAGGAGCTGACCGCGCTGTGGGACGCGCCGGTCGACACGCCTGGCCTCCGGTGGGGTGCCTAGGTGCCGATCAGCGACAGCCAGATCTCCGACTGGATAAGGGCGTTCGCCGCGGCGGTGGCGGAGAACAAGAAGTACCTGACCGAGCTGGACTCCGCCATCGGCGACGCCGACCACGGGATCAACATGAGCCGCGGCATGCAGGCCGTGCTCGCGAAACTGGACGCGAGGCAGGCGGCTGACATCGGCGATCTGCTGAAGACCGTCGGCATGACGCTGGTCTCGACCGTCGGCGGGGCGGGCGGCCCGCTGTACGGGACCCTGTTCCTCCAGATGGGCACGTCGGCGGCCGGCAAGCCCGAGCTGTCGGACGACGAATGGGCGGCCGCGCTGGCTGCCGGGGTCGCCGGCGTGCAAAGACGCGGCAAGGCGGAGCCTGGCGACAAGACGATGATCGACGCCCTGGTGCCGGCGGTAGAGGCGGTCAAGTCCGCGCTGGCAGAAGGCTCCGCCCTGGACGAGGCGCTGCGCCGGTCGGCGGAGGCCGCCCGGGAGGGCATGACCGCGACCATCCCGCTGGTAGCGCGGAAGGGCCGGGCCAGCTACCTGGGCGAGCGCAGCGCGAACCACCAGGACCCGGGGGCGACGTCGTCCTGGCTGCTCCTGCAGGCAGCAGCGGACACGCTCGCAGCCAAGGACAGCCAGCAGCGGTAACGGATGTCACGAAGGAGAGACAGATGGCCGACTACGTGGGAGCCCTCGACCAGGGCACGACCTCGACCCGCTTCATGGTCTTCGACCACGGAGGCCAGGTCGTGTCGATAGACCAGAAGGAGCACGAGCAGATCTTCCCCCGCCCGGGCTGGGTGGAGCACAATGCCAACGAGATCTGGCAGCGCAGCCAGGAGGTCATCGAGGGAGCGCTGAGCAAGGCCAGGCTCTCCCCGTCCGACCTGGCCGCCGTCGGGATCACCAACCAGCGCGAGACGACGCTGGTGTGGGACAGGTCAACCGGCCGGCCCATCGCTAACGCGGTCGTCTGGCAGGACACCAGGACCGACCGCATCTGCAACGACCTGACAGCCGACGGCGGCCAGGACCGGTTCCGCGCCGCCACCGGCCTGCCCATCGCCACCTATTTCTCCGGGCCGAAGATCAAGTGGCTGCTGGACAACGTCGAGGGCGCGCGGGCGCGGGCCGAGGGCGACGAGCTCCTTTTCGGCAACATGGACACCTGGTGCATCTGGAACCTGACCGGCGGGCCGGACGGCGGGGCCCACGTCACCGACGTGACCAACGCCAGCCGGACGATGCTGATGGACCTGCAGACCCTGCAGTGGGACGACGGGATCCTGTCGACGCTGGGCATCCCGAGGAGCATGCTCCCGGAGATCCGGCCGTCCAGCCAGGTCTACGGAGATGCCACCGGCGTCCTGGCCGGCATCTCGGTCGCCGGCGACCTGGGAGACCAGCAGGCCGCGTTGTTCGGCCAGACCTGCTTCTCGGTCGGTGAGGCCAAGAACACCTACGGCACCGGCAACTTCCTGCTGCTCAACACCGGCACCACGCCGGTCGCGTCGAAGAGCGGCCTGATCACCGGGCTCGGTTACAAGATCGGGGACCAGCCGGCCGTCTACATGCTCGAGGGGTCGATCGCCATCACCGGGGCCCTGGTGCAGTGGCTGCGGGACAACCTGAAGATGATCGGGGCCTCCTCGGAGGTGGAGACGCTCGCCAGGACCGTGGAGGACAACGGCGGCGTGTACTTCGTGCCGGCGTTCTCCGGGTTGTTCGCGCCGTACTGGCGCGGCGACGCGCGCGGCGTGATCGCCGGCCTGACCAGGTTCGTCAACGCCGGCCATATCGCGCGGGCCACCTTGGAGGCCACGGCCTGGCAGTCCAAGGAAGTCGTGGACGCCATGAACGCCGACTCCGGGGTCGAGCTGACCTCACTGAAGGTCGACGGCGGCATGGTCGTGAACGAGCTGCTCATGCAGTTCCAGGCGGACATCCTCGGCGTGCCGGTGATCAGGCCGACGGTAGCGGAGACCACGGCGCTCGGCGCCGCCTACGCCGCCGGCCTGGCGGTCGGATTCTGGCGCGAGGTCGAGGATTTGCGGGCGAACTGGGGTATGGACAAGCAGTGGGAGCCGAGCATGGATCCCGCCAAGCGAGACCGGGAGTACGCCCTGTGGAAGAAGGCCGTCACGCGAACATTCGACTGGATGCAGTAGCGGCCACGGCGCCAATCGAGTGCGAGGTCCTGGTCATCGGCGGCGGCTCCACCGGGGTCGGCGTCGCCAGGGACGCCGCCATGCGCGGCTTGTCCACCGTCCTGGTCGAACGCGGCGACCTGGCCACCGGCACCACCGGCCGGTTCCACGGCCTGTTGCACTCGGGCGGCAGGTACGCCGTCAAAGACCCGCAGGCGGCGCGGGAGTGCATCGCGGAGAACATCGTGCTGCGCCGCATCGCCGCCGACTGCATCGAGGACACCGGCGGCCTGTTCGTCACCACGCCGATCGATGACCCCGGCTACGCCGATCGCTTCGTCGCCGGCTGCACCGACACCGGCGTCCCGGTCGAGGAGATCGGTGTGGCGGAGGCGCTGCGGCGTGAACCGCGGCTGAACCGGCGGATCACCCGCGCCCTGGTCGTGCCGGACGCGACAATCGACGCCTGGAAGACGGTGTGGACCTGCGCCAGGTCGGCGGCCGAGTACGGCGCCCGGATCCTGCCGTACCACGAGGTCACCGCCGTGACCAGGGCAGGTGACCAGGTCACCGGCGTCGTCGCGCGCAATCAGGGCGGGGAGACGGTGGAGATCCGGGCCCAGGTCACCGTGAACGCGTCCGGGGCGTGGGCCGGCCTCCTCGCGGCCATGGCGGGCTGCCGTGTCCAGATCAGCCCCGGCAAGGGGATCATGCTGGCCACCAACCACCGGCTGGTGCAAACCGTGGTGAACCGGTGCGACATGCCGGCCGACGGGGACATCCTGGTACCGGTCAGGACGGTCAGCGTCATCGGCACCACCGACACCCTGGTGTCTGATCCCGACGACTGGGCGGTCACCCGGGCCGAGATAGACCAGATGCTCCAGGCCGGCGAGAACCTCGTGCCCGGGTTCGCCGGATCCAGGGTGCTGCGGCTGTGGGGCGGAGTCCGGCCGCTTTTCCAAGACCACGCGCCGCAGGAGAGCAGGGACGTCACCCGGGCGCACGCCGTGCTCGACCACCGCGCCCGGGACGGCGTGGCCGGCTTGCTGACCATCACCGGGGGCAAATTCTGCACCTTCCGGCTGATGGCCCAAGACGCCGTGGACGCTGTCTGCGCCGTGCTCGGCACCACCCGGCCGTGCCGGACCGCGGACGAGCCGCTGCCCGATTCGGAGGACCGGCACTATTACGTCCTCGGTTCCCGGCTGGCCGGACGCGAGCGGACCCTGCTGGATGAGCAGGTTATCTGCGAATGCGAGCTTGTCCGCCGGGGCCGGCTCACCGACGAGATGGCCCGCCGCCCGGCACCTAGCCTGGATGATCTGCGCCGGGCGGTGCGGCTGGGCATGGGACCGTGCCAGGGCGGGTTCTGCATGTACCGGGCGGCCGGGATCCTGCACCAGACCAAGCACCTGTCCGCGGCCGAAGCCGACCGGGCGCTGCTCGCGTTCCTCGAGGAGCGGTGGAAGGGGTACTACCCGCTGCTTCACGGTGACCAGCTGCGGCAGGCGTGGCTGGACGACTGGATCTTCCAAGGCGTGCTGGACGCAGGCCACCTCCCGCTGCGCGCACCGGCGCGGCGGCCGGATACCGAAACCGCGCAGTCGACGTGACCGGGCAGCCCCGAACCGCCGCAGCCGACGTCGTCGTCCTCGGCGGCGGAATGGCCGGCCTGGTCGCCGCCGTCCGGCTGGCCGAGGCCGGGCTCCGCGTCGTGACCGTGGCCAAAGGGCACGGGTCGCTGCGACTGTCTCCGGCGACCATCGACATACTCGGGTACGGGCCCGGCCGGGTGGACAGCCCGGCGCAGGCACTGCCCGGCTTCGCGGAAGCCCACCCCGGGCATCCCTACGCGGTGGTCAGCCCAGCCGCGGTTGCGATGAGCGTGCAGTGGCTCAAGGAGCACGTCGACACCTACTCCTACGTCGGCGACCCCAGCGCGAACATGCTGCTGCCCACGGCCATCGGCGTTCCCCGGCCCAGTGCGGTCGCACCGGAGACCATGGCCGGCGGCGACGTCCGCACCGCCGGGCCGATGGCCATCGCCGGGCTGGGCGTGTTCAAGGACTTCCACCCCGCGCTCGCGGCCGAGAACCTGCAGGCTGCCACGGCCGCGTACGGCCGTCCGGTGCAGGCCAGGCCCGTGCTGCTGGACCTGCCCTCCGCCGGCCAGCCCGACTTCGGCGCCGTCGGCCTGGCCCGGCGGTTTGAGGACGCGGCGTTCCGCAGCCAGGTCGCGGCGGAGCTGCGCGCGGCCGTCCACGGCGAGGAGACGATCGGCATGCCGGCGGTGCTGGGGATGGACCAGGCACGATCGGCGTGGACCGAGCTGCAGCAGGCAACCGGGCGGCCGGTGTTCGAGATACCCACCGCGGTCCCGCCGTCGGTGCCGGGCATGCGGCTGGCCAGCGCGCTCCACGCCCGGCTGCGCCGGGCTGGCGGACGCTTCGTGCTCGGGGCCGAGGCCGTCGGGCCGCAGCTGAGCAACGGGACGCTGACGGGCGTGCGGATCAGCTCGGCGGCCCGGGTGGCGCCCCGCATGTGCCGGTGGGTGGTCCTTGCCACCGGCGGCCTGGCCTCCGGCGGCATCGAGGTCGAGGTGTCCGGTGCCGCCAGCGAGCGGGCACTCGGCCTGCCCGTCCACGGCCCCGGCCCGGGCGATGCCGGGTTCCTGCCCGGGTACTGGGATGATCACCCGATGGAGACGGCGGGTCTGCGGGTCGACAGCCGGCTCCGCCCGGTCGGGCCGGGCGGCGAACCGGTCTACCCGAACGTGTACGCGGCTGGCGCCGTGATCGGCGGCGCGAGGCCGTGGCGGGAGAAGTCCGGAGACGGCATCAGCCTGTCTACCGGCTACCTGGCAGCCGACGCGATCCTCGAGGAGGCCGGATGACCGCGGAGCAGGAGTTCGACTTTATCCGCGACTCGCTCGACCACTGCGTCAAGTGCACGATCTGCGAGACGGCTTGCCCGGTCGCGGCGGTCACCCCGCTGTTCCCCGGACCGAAGTACGTCGGCCCGCAGGCCGAGCGTTTCCGCGGCGCCGGGCAGTCGGTCGATGCCTCGCTCGACTACTGCTCGTCCTGCGGCATCTGCACCCTGGCCTGCCCGCAGGGCGTCCATGTCGCGGAAATCAACTCCAGGGCGCGGGCCGTCATGAAACAGCAGCACGGTATGCCGCTGCGCGACCAGCTGATCGCCCGGCCGCCGCTGCAGGGCAAGCTCGGCACCCCCGTCGCCCCGGTGGCCAACTTCGTGCTGTCCAACCGGCTCGCGCGGCTGGTGGCCGAGAAGACACTCGGCATCCACAGGAACGCGCCGGTGCCCAAGTTCGCCGGCCGTACCTTCCGGAGCTGGGCGCGCCGCCAGCCGGCGCCCGCCAGCGCCGGGACGCGGCGGGTCGCGTACTTCCACGGCTGCAGTACGAACTACTTCGAGCCCGGACTCGGCCGCAAAGCCGTCGCGGTGCTCGCGCACAACGGTTGTCAGGTCGTGTTGCCGCGGCAGGGATGCTGCGGCCTGCCGCTGCAGTCCAACGGGATCTTCGACGCCGCGCGCGGCTACGTCCGGCGGCTGGTCGCCGGCCTGGCTCCCTACGCCAAGCAGGGCTACACCATCGTCGCCACCTCCACCAGCTGCGGTCTGATGCTGAAGCGCGAGGCCCGGGAGATCCTCGGCGTGGAGGACGACGACCTGCGGGCGGTGAGCAGCCAGACCTACGACATCTGCGAGTTCCTGGCCGGGCTGGCGGAGGCCGGGGAGCTACAGACCGATTTCCGGCCGGTTCCGCTCACCGTCACCTACCACGCGCCGTGCCAGCAGCAGGGGCATAACATCGGCAAGCCCGCGCTGGACCTGTTGGCACTGGTCCCGCAGCTCAAGGTGATCGAACTGGACCGGACCTGCTGCGGCATCGCGGGCACCTACGGGCTCAAGCGGGAGAAATACGACATCGCCATGCAGGTCGGCAGCGGGCTGTTCGGCGATATCCGCGCCGCACGGCCCGACCTGGCCGTCTGCGACAGCGAGACATGCCGGTGGCAGATCACCCACGGCACCGGCCGGACCTCCGTGCACCCGGTGGAGATCCTGCACCGCGCCTACGGGCTGGGCTGACGCGGGGACTTAAATGGTCGGCATCGTGATCGTCTCGCACAGCGCGCGGCTGGCCGATGGCGTCGTCGAGCTGGCCAGGCAGATGGCCGGGCCCGATGTGGCGATGGTTGCCGCCGGCGGAATGGACCACCCGGACCGTCCGCTCGGCACCGACGCCGCGCTCATCGCCCGGGCGATCGATCAGGCCTGGGCCGATGACGGCGTGCTGGTGCTCATGGACCTCGGCAGCGCGGTCCTGTCTGCGGAGATGGCGGCGGAGATGGTGCCGGACGAGCGACGGTCCGGGCTGCTGCTCAGCGAGGCCCCTTTGGTCGAGGGAGCGGTCGCCGCCGCGGTCGCGGCCAGGCTGGGCGATCCGCTGGACAAGGTGGCTGCCGAAGCGCGGGGCGCGCTGGCGGGCAAGACCGCTCACCTGGCCGCGGAGCCCTGTCCCGGCACCGAGCCAGGCCCGGCGGAGCACGGACCGCCCGCCGGGCCGGACGGCGGGCGCCCGCTGGAGCTGCGCATCGTCGTGGCCAACCGGCTCGGCCTGCACGCCCGGCCCGCGGCGAGGTTCGTGCAGGCCGCTGCCGCCTTCGACGCCACGGTGACGGCGGAGAACCTCACGGTTCCCGCGGGCCCGGTCAGCGCGCGCAGCCTGAACGGCGTTGCAACCCTCGGCGTCCAGCAGGGCCACGAAGTCCTGATCAAGGCCTCCGGCCCGCAGGCGGCGGAGGCACTCGCCGCCGTGCGCGATCTCGCCGAGCAGGATTTCGGCGAGCCCGGGCCGCACGCGGCGCCGCCCGGCGCCGCGGTGCCCGGCGTGAGCGGCCCCGGCGTCACGCCTGCCGCAGCGCCAACGCCCGACGCCATGGCGGCCGCTGCCGTCCGGCCCGCTGCCGGGACGGTGCTGCGCGGCATTCCCGGCTCCCCGGGCCTAGCCGTGGGCGGCGCGGTCCAGCTCCGGCAGGCCGCCGTGGAAGTTCCCCGCGAGCCGGCCGCCGATCCTTCCGCCGAGCTCGCCAGGCTGGACGCCGCCCTGGAGGCAACCCGGCGTGAGGTGCGGGCCGCCAGGGACTCCGTGGCCGCCCGAACCGGCGAACAGTACGAGGCGGGCATCTTCGACGCGCACCTGCTGTTCCTCGCCGACGAGGCCCTGCTCGATCCGGCCAGACGCCGTATCCGCGAGGGAAGGAACGCCGCCGACGCGTGGGACAGCGCGGTCGCCGATGCCGCCGGAGGCTGGCAGCGGCTGTCCGACAGCTATCAGCGCGAGCGGGTTCGCGACCTGGAAAGCATCAGGACCGAGGTGCTCGGCCACCTGCTGGGCGGGCGCCGCGGCCAGCCGGGCGGTGCCGGGATCGTCGTGGCCGCCGAACTGACCCCGGCAGATACCGCGGGATTCGACCCGGCGCTGGTCAGAGGAATCGCGACCGCCCTGGGCGGACCCACGTCGCACGCCGCGATCCTGGCCAGGGCCCTCGGGATCCCGGCGGTCCTCGGACTCGGACCGGACGTTCTCGCCGTCCCCGCCGCCACGCAGCTGCTGCTCGACGGTGATCACGGGTCTGTCCAGGTGGCCCCGGGCCCGGCGGAGCTGGCAGCCGCCGAGCAGGCCGTCCGGCAGCGGCAGCAGGCGGGGAAACGGGCCAGGCAGCGGGCCGCGGAGGCCGCCGTCACCGTAGACGGCACCAGGATCGAGGTCGCGGCCAACGCCGGGTCGCCCGAGGACGTCAGGCATGCCGTCGAGGCAGGCGCCGACGGCATCGGGCTGCTGCGGACGGAATTCCTGTTCCTGGCCGCGTCGAGCCTGCCCACCGAAGCCGAGCAGGCGGCGGTTTACGCCGATTTGGCAGGCGTCCTGGCAGGCCGCCCACTGATCATCAGGACGATGGATGTCGGAGCCGACAAGCCGCTGCCGTACCTGCCGCGGGACCCCGAGCCGAATCCGGCGCTCGGCCAGCGGGGCATCCGGCTCGGCCTGGCGCGGACCGACGTGCTGCTCACGCAGCTGCGCGCCGTCCTGCGAGTAGCGGCCGCCCATCCGGTGAAGCTCATGTTCCCCATGGTCGCCACCGAGCAGGAGGTGCGCGCGGCGCTCGGGCTGGTCTCGGACGCACGCCGCGCGCTGAGTGCCGAGCGCGCTGCCGTGCCTGCCGCCGGCGCCATGCAGACCGGCATCATGATCGAGGTGCCGGCGGCTGCCCTCACGGCCGCACGGCTGGCGCCGGCCGTGGACTTCTTCTCGGTCGGCACCAACGACCTCACCCAGTACACGCTGGCCGCGGACCGTGAGGCGCCCGCGGTGGCGAGCCTCAACGACGCCCTGCATCCCGCCGTGCTCACCCTGATAGCGCGCGCGGCTGGAGCGGCGGCCGGTGCGGGCCGGTGGACCGGCGTATGCGGCGAGCTTGCCGCCGATCCGCTCGCGGTTCCGCTGTTGCTCGGCCTCGGCGTGCGCGAGCTGTCGGTTGGCGCGGCGGCGGTCGCGTCGGTGAAGGAGACGGTCAGGGTCACGGACCTGGCAGCCGCGGCTGAGCTGGCCCGGCAGGCCCTTGACCTGCCCTCCGCCGATGCCGTCCGGGATCTCGTGGGCAGCCACGGGGTCGGGATATGACATGCTGAGGACACCTGATGCCGTACCTGGAAGGCAGTCCGGAACCTGATGAACCACCGGCGCGCGGGGCAGCTCCTCAACGGCATCAGCCTGGCGCGCGTGGTGCTGACCGTGCCGGTCACGGCGCTCATCTTGCTCGGGCCGACCGTCAAGTACTGCTTCGCGGCCGCGGCGGCGCTGTTCACGGTGGCTGCGGCGACCGATTTCCTCGACGGCTACCTCGCACGACGGTGGCGTCGCACCAGCGAGCTCGGTGCCTTCCTGGACACCACCGCGGACAAGCTGCTGGTCTCCGGTGCCCTCATCGCGCTCGTGGCGGTCGGCCGCGCCTCGCCGTGGGCCGCGTTCATCATCGTCGGGCGGGAGCTGGCGATCCTCGGCCTTAAATCCGCGGCCGCCACCAGCGGCACCGTTGTTTACCCGTCGATCTGGGGCAAGCTGAAGTTCAACGTACAATTCGTCGCGATCCTCCTTGCCGTGCTCAGATACCATCTCCGGATCGGACCTATGTACCTGGACGAATGGGCCATGACGGTGGCCGTGGTGATCACCGTGCTGTCGGCTTGGGACTACTTCGCGCATCTCTCGTCCCTCCTCAAGGGCGCGTACCGGTGACCGCCGCCGGGCAGGCTCCTGCCTTTGTCACCGGCGGCAGCGGATTCATCGGCGGTGCCCTGGTCGATGCGCTGGCCTCGGCCGGCCGCCCGGTGCGGGCACTGGCCAGGTCCGCGGACTCCGCGCAGGCACTGCGGAGCCGCGGCGCGGAGCCGGTGACCGGAGACGTGCTGGATCCCGGCAGCCTGGCCGCTGCCCTGGAGGGCTGCGGCGTCGTATACCACGCCGCCGGCGTGAACTCGTTCTGCCTGGCTGACCCCGCGCCCATGGAACGGGTCAACGTCGACGGGTCCGCCAACGTGGTCGCAGCGGCCGCCGCCGCCGGCGTCAGCAAGATCATCTACACCTCATCGGCAGCGGCAATCGGCGAGGCGCCCGGCACCGTCGGCAGCGAGGCCTCGGCCCACCGCGGCTGGTTCCTGTCCGCCTACGAGCGGACGAAATACCTGGCCGAGCTGCGGGTGATGCGCGAGGCGGCGCAGCGCAGCGTGGACGTCGTGTGCGTCAGCCCGTCATCGGTACAGGGTCCAGGGCGCGTGGGCGGCACCGCCCGCCTGCTGCTTGCCTACCTCAACGGCAGCATGAAATTCCTGGTGAACACCCGGCTGAGCTTCCTGGACGTCGCCGACTGCACCGCCGGTCACCTGCTCGCGGAGCAGCATGGAAAGCCGGGGGAGCGCTACCTGCTGAACGCGGGAACCTTCACCACCCGTGACCTGATCCGCCTCGTCGCGACCACCACCGGGATCGAGCGGCGTGTCATGTGGCTGCCGGGCAAGGCGGCGATGGCCGCCGCGGTCACGGTAGAGGCGGCCGCACGGGCCGCGCGGCGCAAGCCGCCGGTCTGCCGGGAAATGATGAGGACCCTGCTTAATGGGCATACGTATGACGGATCTCGTGCAGAGCGGGAACTCGGGCTGCATTACACACCGGTGAAGGATACTATTGCCAGGACTCTGCGCTGGTACTCGGAAAATGGCTATATCGCTGCTGGACAGTGATAGGTCAGGGGATTATGTGATAAATACGCGTATGCGCCGGTGGGATTGTGGCCCGTAAGGGGAAACGGATTCTGCCGCAGGCAACTGGCGCCGGGCTTGCCCGGGGTGCCGTCCTCGGCGGGGTGTTTCGCCCGCTTATCAGGCACTACGCGCATCCCGAGGTCATCGGCCTGGAGAACCTGGCCGGCCAGCGGCCGCCTCTGATTCTGGCGGCGAATCACTCCAGCCATATGGACACCCCGCTGATCTTGAACAGCTTGCCCAAGGAGCTGCGCCGCAAGACCGTCGTCGCGGCAGCATCGGACTATTTCTTCTCCAGCCGCTGGCGCGGGTTCTTCGTCTCGGTCGCGCTCGGCGCGGTGCCGATGGACAGGCAGGCCACCAGCAAGCAGACCATGGACGTGGTGGGCCAGCTGTTGGCCGACGAATGGTGCCTGATCCTCTACCCGGAGGGCAGCCGGACGCTGGACGGGCGGCTGTACCGGGGCAAGACCGGGATCGCGAGGCTGGCGTTGTCGGCCGGCGCTCCTATCGTTCCGGTCGGAGTCACTGGAACATACCAGTCCATGCCGGCCGGCCGCGCGTGGCCTGTTCCCGGCCACGCGCAGGTGCGCTTCGGCAAGCCGCTGAGGTTCGACCGCTACCGGCTCGGAGTGGCTGACCAGCTGGTGCTGCGGGCGATCACCGACCAGGTCATGTACGAGATCATGATGCTGAGTGGGCAGGTCTATATCGATGAGTACGTGACCAGGGCAAAGGTGAGACAGTCGCGCGCTGAAGCCGACTCCGAGGCCGACGCTGACACAGAGGCCGACGCCGAGCCCGGCGGCGAAGCCGGCCCGGCCCTGCCAGGCGGGACGGATGAAGCCCCCGGCGCGATGTCCGGTCAGGACACCTCCTGATCGTTTTGCGCTCCCGGCTCTCCCGTCACAGCACGACGCGGGACCGGCGGTAAGTTGGCGGACGACCTACCGTTGTAGCCGCTCGGCGGCAAGCGGCAGCTAGCGGGATGTAGGAGACTGTAGAGCTTATGGCTGTGGCGTACATCATCCTGATCGTTGTCCTCGGCGTGCTCGCGATCGCCGCCGGGACTTTCTTCCTGCTGTTCCAGCGGCCCCGCCGCGGGCGCACGCTCGCGCCGCCCGGGCAGCCTCAGGCGCCGCCGGCCGCCTCGCCGCCTGGCGGCGGGGAGGCGGAGACGGCGACCGCCGCGGGAGCGCCGGCTGCAGTCATCGGGGTGGAGAGGCCGCCGCCGTCTGCGGGACGGATGGTGCGGCTGCGGGCCAGGCTGGCCCGCTCGCAGACCGCGGTGGGGTCGGCGCTGCTGAGCCTGCTGTCACGGGACCGGCTCGATGACGAGACCTGGGACGAGATCGAAGAGGTGCTGATCACCGCCGACGTGGGGGTCGTGCCCGCCCGTCAGATGGCCGACGACCTGCGCACCAAGGTCAAGGTGCTGGGCGTGCGCGACACCGCCGGGGTGCGCGGGCTGCTGCGGTCGGAGCTGCTCGCCCAGCTCGGCGAGGACACCGACCGGTCGCTGCACGTCGCGCCGCACGGCGGCACGCCCGCTGTGGTGCTCATCGTGGGCGTGAACGGCACCGGCAAGACCACGACCGCAGGCAAGCTCGCCCGGGCACTGATCGGGGACGAGCACAGCGTGCTCCTCGGCGCCGCCGACACCTGGCGGGCGGCCGCGGCCGACCAGCTGCAGACCTGGGGAGACCGGGTGGGCGCCGAGACCGTGCGCGCCAGCCGGGAGAATGCTGACCCGGCGAGCGTGGCGTTCGACGCGGTGAGCGAGGGCATCGAGCGCGGGGTCGATACGGTGCTGATCGACACCGCCGGGCGGCTGCATACCAAGGTCGGGCTGATGGACGAGCTCGGCAAGGTCAAACGCGTGGTGGAGAGGAAGGCACCGGTCGATGAGGTGCTGCTGGTCCTCGACGCGACCACTGGGCAGAACGGGCTGCGCCAGGCCCGCGTGTTCGCCGAGGTGGTCAACGTCACCGGGATCGTGCTCACCAAGCTGGACGGCACCGCCAAGGGCGGCATCGTCATCGCGGTGCAGCGTGAGCTCGGCGTCCCGGTCAAGCTGGTCGGCCTCGGCGAAGGGCCCGACGACCTGGCCCCGTTCGACCCCGGCACGTTCGTCGACGCCATCCTCGGCTAGTCGACGCCATCCTCGGCCGGCGGCCGAAACATGCCCGTAACACCGGCCCGGGGTGTTTCACGCCGCCGACACACGCCGGCGTGCTCGGCGAAACGTCGGCAGCCGATGGTCAGTACAGGACCGGCGAAGGGACACTGGCATGAAGCTCATCACCGCTGTCATCAAGCCGTTCAAGCTGGACGACGTCAAGGCGGCGCTGCAGGCGTTCGGCGTCCACGGACTGACAGTCACCGAGGCGAGCGGGTACGGAAGGCAGCGGGGGCACACGGAGGTGTACCGCGGCGCTGAGTACCAGGTCGACCTGGTGCCGAAGGTCCGCGTCGAGGTGCTCTGCGAGGACGAGGACGCCGAGGACCTGATCGGGGTGGTGGTCAAGGCCGCGCAGACCGGCCGGATCGGCGACGGCAAGGTCTGGTCGGTGCCGGTCGAGTCGGTGGTCCGAGTGCGCACCGGGGAGCGCGGGCCGGACGCGATCTGACCCGCGGCTGACAGCGCTGCGGGGCCCGCATGGACTCCAGAAGGTCGCGTGCCGCAGATCGCGCCCGCCGGACCGCCCAGGTCGACAGGTGGCTGGCGGAGCTCCTCGGCTGCGAGTCCGGCGTGGCGCTGGTGGCGGTCGGCGGCTACGGGCGCCGGGAGCTGCTACCGCGCAGCGACCTCGACGTGATGCTGCTGCACAACGGGCGCGCCGACATCGGGGCCGTCGCGGACCGGATCTGGTATCCGGTGTGGGATTCCGGCGCGCGCCTGGACCATGCGGTCCGCACCGCGCCCCAGGCCAGGAGGGTGGCCCGCGGCGACCTGAAGGTGGCGCTCGGCCTGCTGTCGGCCAGGCACGTGGCCGGCGATCCCGCCCTGACCGGGCAGCTGCGGGCCGGCGCGCTGGAGGACTGGCGCTCGGCGGCGCCGTCCAGGCTGGCCGAGCTGGAGGCCGTGCATGCCGAGCGCGCCAGGAACTTCGGCGAGCTTGCCTTCTTGCTGGAGCCGGACTTGAAGCAAGCCAGGGGCGGCCTGCGCGACGTGCACGCGATCCGCGCGGTGGCGGCCGCCTGGGTGGCACCGGGGCCCGGGCCCAAGGTGCGCATCGCATGTGAGCAGATACTCGACGCCAGGCATGTGCTGCACGAGGTGACCGGCAGGCAGCTGGACAGGCTGGTGCTCGAAACCCAGGACGAGGTGGCCCGCGCCCTCGGCCTGCCCGACGGTGATGTGCTGCTGCGGATGCTGGCAGGCGCTGGGCGCACCGTGGCCTACGCGCTCGACCAGGCCTTCCGCCAGGCACACCGGCTCCGGGGGCGTCGGCTGCGCCGCCGCGGCGGGCAGCGCCGCCCGCTCGCGGACGGTGTGGTGGAGCAGGACGGCGAGGTGGTGCTGGCCAGGGCCGCGGATCCCGCCGGCGACCCGGCGCTGGTCCTGCGTGCCGCCGCGGCCGCCGCCCAGGCCGGGCTGCCGCTGGCGCCGCGGACGATCGCCAGGCTGACCGAATGCCCGCCGCTGCCGGTCCCGTGGCCGGCGCCGGCCAGGGACGCGCTGCTGTCGCTGCTGGGGGCAGGAGGCGCCGCCATCAGCGTGTGGGAGGCGCTGGACACCGAGGGGCTGGTCACCGCGCTGATCCCGGACTGGGAGCGGGTCAGGAACCGGCCACAGCGCAACCCGCTGCACACCTTCACCGTGGACCGCCACCTGATGGAGGCGGCCGCGCACGCCGCCGCGCTGACCCGGGAGGTGGCCCGGCCGGACCTGCTGCTGGTCGCGGCGCTGCTGCACGACATCGGCAAGGGCTGGCCCGGTGATCACAGCATCACCGGCGAGGTCGTCGCGAGGGACGTGTGCCGCCGGATCGGCCTGGCGGCACCGGACGCCGAGCTGGTTGCCGCCGGGGTCCGCCGCCACCTGTTGCTGCCGGTGGTGGCGACCAGGCGCGACCTGGACGACCCGGTGACCGTCAAGCAGGTGGCCGCCGTGACGCGCAGCCGCGCCCTGCTCGAGCTGCTGCACGCCCTGGCCATCGCGGACGGCCTGGCGACCGGGCCGGGGGCGTGGAACGACTGGAAGGCAACGCTCGTCGCCGACTTGGTGCGGCGGGCGGCTGCGGCGCTGTCCGGGGAGCCGATGCCCGGGCCGGCGCCGCTGCGGGAGGACCAGCGCGCGCTGGCCGCCGCTGGCGCCCCGGCGGCCATGGTGCGCGGATCGGAGGTGACCGTGGTCGCCCCGGACCGGCCCGGCCTGCTGTGGCGCGCCGCGGGGGTGCTTGCCAGCCACCGGCTGGCGGTGCGCAGCGCCAATGCCACCTCCGTCGGGCCCACCGCGGTCACGGTGTTCGACGTGCAGCCCGAGTACGGCGATCCGCCCGACGCGGCGCTGGTCGCCGCCGACCTGCGGCGGATGCTGCAGGGGCGCCTGGACGTGGCGGCCAGGCTGGACCGGCGGGCCCGCGCCGTGAGGCCGTGCGGCACCCGGGTGCCCGCGCCGAAGGTCATCCTGGTCGACGACGCCTCGGACACCGCGACTGTGGTGGAGGTGCGGGCGCACGACGCGCCGGGGCTGCTGTGGCGGGTCGGCCGGGCGCTGGGGGACTGCGGCCTGGATGTGCGCGCCGCCCGGGTGGAGACGCTGGGTGCCGAGGCCGTCGACGTGTTCTACGTGACCGACGGCGGGGGTAAGCCGCTGGCCGGCGAACAGCCGCGCCGCGCCACGGTCGGCGCCGTCCTCGCCGCGCTGGGCGAGCCGGTTGATCCCGCGGGCCGCGTGCCGCCGCGGTCCCGCGGCTGACCGGACCCGGGTAGCCTGGGTTCCGTGTTCGAGACCCTTTCTGACCGGCTGACGCAGGTATTTTCCGCGCTGCGCGGCCGGGGACGGCTGTCCGCTGCCGATATCGACGCGACCATGCGGGAGATCCGCATCGCCCTGCTCGAGGCGGATGTTGCGCTGCCCGTCGTGCGGCAGTTCATCGCACGGGTCAAGGAACGGGCCAGCGGCGAGGAGGTCTCCGCTGCGCTGAATCCCGCGCAGCAGGTCATCAAGATCGTGAACGAGGAGCTCATCGGCATCCTCGGCGGCGAGACCAGGCGCCTGCGGTATGCGAAGGTGCCGCCGACGGTGATCATGCTGGCCGGGCTGCAGGGTTCGGGCAAGACCACGATCGCGGCCAAGCTGGCACTGTGGCTGCGCGAGCAGGGCAACACGCCGATGCTGGTCGCCGCCGACCTGCAGCGGCCCAACGCGGTGCAGCAGCTGGAGATACTGGGCGAACGCGCCGGGGTGCCGGTGTTCGCGCCCTCGCCCGGCAACGGCGTGGGCGACCCGGTGGCTGCCGCGCGGGACTCGGTGGAGGAGGCCAGGCGCCGGCAACACAACATGGTGATCATCGACACGGCCGGCCGTCTGGGCGTCGACGAGGAGATGATGGCGCAGGCCCGCGCGATCAGGGACGCGACGCAGCCGGACGAGATCCTGTTCGTCGTCGACGCCATGATCGGCCAGGACGCGGTGACCACCGCGCAGGCGTTCCTGGACGGGGTCGGCTATGACGGGGTGGTGCTGACCAAGCTGGACGGCGACGCGCGCGGCGGCGCGGCGCTGTCGATCGTGCAGCTGACCGGGCAGCCGATCATGTTCGCGTCCTCGGGAGAGAAGCTCGAGGACTTCGATCTGTTCCACCCGGACCGGATGGCGTCGAGGATCCTGGACCTCGGCGACATGCTCACGCTGATCGAGCAGGCAGAAAAGGCGTTCGACGCCGAGCAGACCGCAACGCTGGCCGGGCGGCTGGTTTCCGGCGAGGGCTTCACGCTGGAGGATTTCGTCGAGCAGCTTGCCATGGTGCGCAAGCTCGGGCCGATCGGCAACCTGCTCGGCATGCTGCCTGGCGCCGCCAAGAACCGTGAGCTGCTCTCCCAGGTCAGCGACCGCGATCTGGACCGGGCCGAGGCGATCGTCAGGTCGATGACGCCGGAGGAGCGCCGCAATCCGAAGATCATCAACGGCTCCCGGCGGGCGAGGATCGCCCGCGGTTCCGGTGTCAGCGTGGGCGAGGTCTCCCAGCTCGTCACCAACTTCTTCGAGGGCCAGAAGCAGATGAAGGCCTTGTTCGGCGGCGGCGGCATCCCCGGGATGCCGATGGTGCCGGGCATGGGCGGCGGCGCACGGCGGGTAGCCAAGTCGGCACGCAAGAAGACGAAGAAGAAGGCGCCGCGCAGCGGCGACCCCAGGCGCGCCGCCGATCTGGCCCGTGAGGCCAAGGGCGGCGCGAGCGCGCAGGACCGGCTGCGCGCCATGGGCGGCATGAGTGCACTCGGCGGCGGGCTGGGCGGCGGCGGGCTGGGCGGCGACGGGGGGCTGCCGGGCCTTGGCGGAGCGGACGGGCTCCCGGAGAACCTGGCCGACGCACTCCCCGGACTGGCTTTCCCGCCCTCGGGGCAGGGCGGCAACGTGCCCGCCGCCTTCCGCGGTAATCCCAAGCGCCGCAAGAAGAAGTGATAGGAAACGTCCTGCAGAGCCGGCTCGCCGATTTCGCCGCCCGCCATGATCAACGCGAAGCCTCGATCAAGTCGAAGGACTCGATTAGCCCGAAGGATTGTGCCCGGCGAAGGAAAAGCGCAAGGCCGGATCTGGCCGCTTTTTTACGTGAGGCACAAAGCTTACGCGATAATGGCCTGCGAGCCCGGGTGATTACGACTGCCCGGCAGGGCGGCCGGGGGCCAGGGCTCGCACGGAATCGATGGTGTCGGCCTCGGCGGCGGTCTTGTCCTCGCGGTAGCGCAGCACCCGGGCGAACCGCAGTGCCAGACCGCCCGGGTAGCGGGGGCTGCGCTGCACGTCGTCGAAGGCGATCTCCACCACCAGTTCCGGCCGCACGAAAACGGTATAGGAATCACGGCGCTCCTCCAGGCCCAGCAGCCGCTGCGTCTGCCATTCCAGCAGCTCGTCGGTCAGGCCCTTGAACGTCTTGCCCAGCATGACCAACTCGCCGCTCGCCGGGTCCCGGGCCCCGAGGTGCAGGTTGGACAGCCAGCCGCGGCGCCGCCCGTGTCCCCATTCGACCGCGAGGACCACCAGGTCGAGCGTGTGCCGTGGCTTGACCTTGATCCACCCGGCACCTCGGCGGCCTGCCGCGTACGGAGCATCGAGGGACTTGACCACCACCCCCTCGTGGCCCTGTGCGAGCGCGTCACGGAAGAACATCGCCGCCTCCTCGGCCGATCCGGTCACCAGCCGCGGCATGAGCAGGTCCGGCGGCACCACGCGGGTCAGCTCGGCGTGGCGCCGCGAGTCCGGCAGGTCGATCAGGTCCGCGCCGTCCAGATGCAGTGCGTCGAACAGGAACACCGACAGCGGCGGGCCCCCTTTGGCCGTGGCGGCGCCATCCTGGCTGGCGGCCCGGGATGCCGTGTCCTGGAACGGGAACGGCCGCCCGTCGGAGCGCAGCGCGATCAGCTCGCCGTCGAGGACCGCCGCATTGACCGGCAGGGTGGACAGCGCCGCCACCACTTCGGGCAGCCTGCCGGTGATCTCGTCCAGGGTGCGGGTGAACAGGCGCACGCCGCCGTCGCACAGGTGGGCCTGGATCCTGATGCCGTCCAGCTTCCACTCCACCGCGGCCTGGACGCCGGGACCGCCCGCCTTGGCCAGCGCCTCGTCAAGGCTCGGCGCGCTCGCCGCCAGCATCGGCCGTACCGGGCGGCCCACCTCCAGCCCGAACCCGCGCAGCGCTTCGCCGCCGCCGGCCAGGGCCGCGGCGGCCACCGCGCCCAGCGAGCCGCGCAGCATCATGGCCCGCCTTACCCGTTCGACGGGCACTTCGGCGGCCCTGGCGACAGCCTCGGTCATCACGCCCTCCAGCGCGCCCTGCCGCAGCTCACCGGAAATCAGCCGGTACAGGAACTGCTGTTCCTCGGCGGTGGCCCGGCCGAAAAGGGCGGCGACCAGTGATCTGCGCGCGGCCGCCGAGCCCTTCCCGGCCACGGCGCCGATGGCGGAAAGCCCGGCATCCACCTCGCTGAGGGACAGCTGCGGCGAGGCCGCCGCCGGGAACCCCCCTCGTAGGGTCGCCCATCCTACGCCGAGCTGCCGCTGCGGCAGTTCCCCGGACAGGTAGGCGACGGCGATCGGCACCTCGAGCGGGCCGGCCTTGCGCAGCGCGGCGGCGATGGCGCCGATCTTGGCCAACCGCCCGCTGGTCGCGCCGACCTCCCGCGACACCCCGGCGATCTCGGCAAGCAGCACCCGAACATTCTCGCCGGCCTGGCCCACCGCCATGATCATGGCCGGTTCGGGCCGAATAGCGGCCAGTCCTGGCCACGATCCTGCTGAGGACCCGGCGGCCGCTTAAGGACTCGGCGGGCTCCCGGCGGCGGGTCCGGGCGCGGCGGCCGTCGGCACCGGGCGTGCGCAGCCAGTAGCCCACCGGGAACAGCCGGACGTTCAGGTGCTCGTCGACCAGCCCCCACAGCCCGCGCCGGGCGAACAGCGCCACCACGATCGCGACCAGCCCGAGGATGATCAGGTACCAGGCGTTGTAGGAGGCCAGCGTCTGCTGCAGCACGATGAACACGGCGGTGCCGACGATCGGCCCCTCGATCGTGCCGATCCCGCCGATGATGGTCGCGAACGCCATCTCCGCGGTCCACTGGATGCTGAACACCGCGCTGGGCTGCACCTGGAGCTGGTTGATCGCCAGCACCGCGCCCGCGGCGCCGCAGCCGGCGCCCGCCACCACGAACACGCCCAGCCGGGCCAGGCTGACCCGCACCCCGGAGCTGCGCGCGGCCACCTCGTCGTCGCGGATAGCGGTGAGCGCCAGGCCGAGCCTGCTGCGCAGCAGCAGGTAGGTGACGGCCAGCGCTGCCACGGTGACGGCGAGCCCGATCCAGTACGTGTAGGCGGACAGCAGCGTCGGGGTGAAGCCGGCCAGCCCGGGCAGCGGCATGCCGGTCCCGCCGCCGATGGAGGAGAACCTCTCGATGATGAGCATGATGGTGGCGGCGAGCACCCAGGTGGCGATGGCGAAGTACCCGCTGCGCAGCCGGGACACCAGCCACCACATCGGCAGCGCCGCGACGCCGCAGCCCACTGCGGCGACGGGCAGCGCGGCGAACGGCGAGGCGCCGTGGATGGCCAGGATCAGCACGAAATACGCGCCCAGCCCCACGAACGCCTGCTGCCCCACCGACACCAGCCCCGCGTAGCCCGCGAGCAGGTTCCACATGCTGGCCAGGGTGAGCACGATGAACGCCTGCACCATGATGGTCCAGACGCCGGCTCCGACCAGGTAGGGGAACAGCGCCAGCACCACGACGACGACCAGCGCCACCGCGCCGGTCCAGGCGATGTTGCGCCGCGACCGTGTGACCCTGAATTTTTCTGCCGAACGAGCGGTGGTTCGCGTGGCCAGGCTCACTGCGCTGCCTCCGAACGTTCGCGCCGCCCGGGGCCGGGGAGGCGGGCGGGGTTCACGACTGCGCCCTTCGCGCGGTCAGGCCCTGCGGACGCACCACCAGCACGGCGAGGAACACCAGGTACCCGGCGAGCACCTCGTAGGAGATGTTGATCTGGGCGCCGATCTGCTGGGCGACGCCGAGCACCACGCCGCCGAGCAGCGTGCCCCACAGCGAGCCGAGGCCGCCGATCACCACGGCCGCGAACGCGAACAGCAGGATCGTGTCGGTGCCCGTGGTCGGCTGGAGCTGGGAGTACATGCCGTAGGCGATGCCCGCCAGCGCCACGGTGCCGAACGCGATCGCCGCCGCGATGCCGAACACGTGCCGGTAGTCGGCCCCGGCGAGCTGCGCCGCTTCCCGGTCGTCGGCGACGGCACGGATCAGGCGGCCGTATCTGGACGCGGACAGGAAGTACTGCAGCCCGAGCAGGACCGCCACGGCGACGGCGAAGATGACTACGAGCAGGTAGGCGATCTGGATCTGCGAGCCGAGCTTGAACGAGCCGCTCACCAGCGCCAGCCCGGTGCCGATCGCGCGGCTGTTGGCGGTGAAGAACTGCAGCAGGCCGTTCTCGATCACGATGGACAGGCCGAAGGTGACCAGCAGCGTGGTGAGGACGCTGCGGTCCAGCGCGGTCTCGATGACGGTGCGCTGCAGCACGTAGCCGAGCACCGCCATCACCGGCACCACGATGACGAAGGACCACAGCACCGGGATGTGGGTCACGGTGATCACGCCGACCGCGAGGTAGCCCGCGATCACCGCCAGGTCGCCGTGCGCGAGGTTGACCACCTTCATCACCCCGAACATCAGCGACAGGCCGCAGGCGAACAGCGCGTACAGACCGCCGGTGAGCACGCCCTGGATGATGGCGTTGACCCAGGCCATAACCGCTCGCTCCCTGCTTCCCCGGGGGGGCGACCCCCCGGGATCCCCCCGCGCACAGGGGGGCTGCCCGCCCCCCCGTACCCCCCTGGCCCCCCTTGGGGGGGGCTGCCCGTCCCCCCGTACCCCCCTGGCTCCCCGCGCACGGGGGGGCTGCCCGCTTCCCCGTCTCCCCCCTGGGCCAGCCCGAAGTAGGCGGCCTCGACCTGGCCGGCGGTAACGTCGGCTGGCCTGCCCTCCAGGGTGGTCCGGCCCTCGAGCAGGCAGTGGATGTGCGAGGCGACCCGCAGCGCCTGGCTCACGTCCTGCTCCACGAGCAGCACGGTAAGCCCGGTCGCCAGGATCTGCGGCAGCATGCCGTAGATCCGCTGTACCACCACCGGGGCCAGGCCGAGGGACAGCTCGTCGAGCAGGAGCACCCGCGGGTTGGCGACCAGCGCCCGGCCGATCGCGACTGATTGCTGCTCGCCGCCGGACAGCTGCGCGGCCCGTTGGCTGCGCCGCTCGCGCATCCAGCCGAACATCTGGTACACGCTCTCGATCGTCCACGGGCCCTTCCGGGCGTAGGCCGCGCCGACCCGGAGGTTTTCCTCCACCGACAGCGACCCGAACAGCCGCCTGCCCTCCGGCACCATCACAATGCCCTGCGTGGCCCGCCGCTCGGGCCGCAGCCGCGTCACGTCCGTGCCGTCGAACAGGACCGCGCCCGATGCCGGGCGGTGCAGGCCCGCGATCGTACGCAGCAGCGTTGACTTGCCCGCGCCGTTCGCGCCGATGATCGCGTACCCCTCGCCGGGCAGCACCCGGAACGGGACCCCGTCCAGGGCGCGAAGCTGCCCATGGTGCACGACCAGGCCGCGCACCTCCAGC
>JAFAPY010000026.1 GCA_019246795.1 Streptosporangiaceae bacterium
GGCGACCATCGGCGGCGTCTCCACGAACGAGATGCCCGGGATGAACCGGGACGTGTCCAGCAGGATCTCCAGCCAGATCAGCACCGCGAGCAGGATCACCGCGAAGACCGGGTAAAAGCCGGTGAAGACGCTGGCGTACCCCGAGCTGCCCGGTTTGAACGGGAGGTCCACCAGCTGGTAGATCTGCAGCGCGACCGCGGCCAGTCCGAGCGCCAGGGCGATCAGGCCGCTGACCTGCCAGTTGACCTTGTACCCGGCCTTGATCTGCTGCAGGCCGAGGTAGTGCACGCCGGCGCTGAGCAGCAGCAGCAGCATGACCGTGGTGCCGATCCACAGCGAGGGGTGGATGAAGCCGAATCCCAGCCACCGGCCGCTGGAGTTCAGCGAGCGCAGGTAGAAGTAGGTGAAGGCGAAGGCGCCGAACAGGAACGTCAGCCCGCCGATCGCCAGCCGGGAACCGGTCCAGGCCGCGTTGAGCGCGGAGTCGTGGTAGTACCCCTCGTCCTCGGCCGCGAGCGCGGCTTCCCGGGAAGGCACCTCTGTCATGGCTCAGGCCTCCAGTCCGGTGGCCGCAGGCGCGTAGGCGGCGGCGATCACGCCGGGCGGCGGGTTCAGGTCGGCTACCGGCAGCGCGTTCGGGTCGCCATAGTCATACGGGCTGGACAGGATCACCGGCACCCGCATGAAGTTCTCCAGCGGCACCGGCGTGGGCAGCTGCCATTCCAGGCTGCGCGCCCGCCACGGGTTCGGCTCGGCGCGCACCCGCCAGAACGTCACCGACATGACGAAGTTGATCAGGAAGATCAGCATCGAGACGCCCAGCAGGAACGCGGAGATCGACACCCAGACGTTGAGGGTCTGCAGGTTGTGCGCGTACTCGAACACCCGCCGCGGCATGCCCATGATGCCGAGCGCGAACAGCGGCAGGAACGTCGAGTTGAAGAAGATGAACATGGTCCAGAAGTGGATCTTGCCCAGCGTCTCGTTCAGCTTGATGCCGAGCATCTTGGGCAGCCAGTAGTACAGCCCGCCGAAGAACGCGAAGATCAGCCCGCCCATGATCGTGTAGTGGAAGTGCGCCATGACGAAGAACGAGCCGTGCTCGGTGGTGTCCGCTGGCACGTCGGACACGAACACGCCGCTGATGCCGCCGATGAGGAAGTTGAAGTAGAACGCCAGCGCGAACAGCATCGGGATGGTGAACCGGATCTTCGCCCGCCAGAACGTCCCCATCGCGACCAGGAAGATGAACCCGGTCGGGATCGAGATGAGCTCGGTTGTCAGCATGAACAGCGGCCGCATGTCCGGGTTGATGCCGCTGTCGAACAGGTGGTGCTGCCAGACGAAGAAGGACAGGATGCCCACGCCGAGGACGCCGGCCACCATGACCCGGTAGCCGAACAGCGGCTTGCGGCAGAAGACCGAGATGACCTCCGACATGATGCCGAAGCCGGGCAGGGCCAGGATGTACACCTCGGGATGGCCGAAGAACCAGAACAGGTTCTCGTACAGGTAGCTGGACCCGCCGAGCTGGTTGGTGAAGAACGCCGTCTGGAAGGTCCGGTCGGTCAGCGCCATGTAGCAGGCGCCGACCAGCACCGGCACCGCCAGCACCTGCAGGAACGACACCCCGAACATCGACCAGACGAACATCGGCAGCCTGCTCCAGCGCATGCCGGGCGCCCGGTAGTTGATGATCGTGACGATCATGTTGAAGCCGGCCAGGATCATCGAGATGCCCATCAGGCCGAACGCGAAGAAGTAGGCGTCCATGCCCTGCGTCGCCTGGGTGGCCAGCGGCTCATACCCGGTCCAGCCGGTGGGGAACCCGCCCATCAGCACGGCGGACAGCAAGATGATGTAGGCGGCAGGGGTGAGCCAGAAGCCGAGCGCCTCCAGCCGCGGGAACGCCACCCGCTTCGACCCGATCATGATCGGCCCGAAGTACTGGCCGAACGGCCCGAGCACGACCGAGGACATCATCATCATCATCATCGTGCCGTGCTCGCCGACCACCATCAGGTACTGCTCGGGGCCGATGATGTGGTAGGTCGGCGACAGCAGCTCGGTGCGGATCGCCATGGCGAACAGGCCGCCGGTCAGGAAGTAGGCGATCATGCCGTACAGGTACTGGATGCCGACCACCTTGTGGTTCAGCGTGAACTGGAAGTACTTGACCAGGCCGGGCTCTGTCCGCCCCATCTCGTGAGCCGGCAGCGGCCGGCCGAGCATGGTGCCGAGCAGGTCGTTGAACACGCCCAGCCCGGCCAGCCAGCCGATCGTGCCGAACGTGTAGCCGAGCACGATCGCGACGTCGTTGGTGTCGGCCAGCGAGCTGCGGGCGTAGAACCCCCCGAGCATGTTGCCGAGCCAGTGACCGAGGAAGTAGCCGGCCACCGCCCCGATCAGGCCGGTGTGCACTCCAGGGCGCTGCCACCAGGGCCGCCCGCCGGCGGCCTCGGGACCGCGGCCCGTGGGCTCGGCTCGCTCCGGCTGGATCTCGATGGCCATCGGTCTACTCCTTCGCCCTGCTGCTCATGGCGTTACCGGGTTGCCCGGGCCGTAGTACAAGCCCGGGGCGCCGGTGACCCCGACGACCTGGGTCATCTCCTTGCCCAGCTGCGGGATCACGGTCGGGTCGTAGGTGAGCGCATAGGGTGGCAGCGCGGCCAGCACGCCGACGGACTGCTCCTTGGCCTGCACGCCGCTCGCCCAGGCCTGGAACGCGGTCCCGGAGACCACGTGCCCGTAGTTGAACATGGCGCCGTGCCAGAGGCCGCACAGCTCGCTGCAGCGGACGACGAAGGTGCCGAGCTGCTTCGGCGACGTGTAGGCGACGTTGTCCACGGCTGGGTTGGCGTCGGCCTTCACGCCGAGCTGGTAGGCCCAGAAGCTGTGGATCACGTCCAGCGAGGTCACGTGGAACTCGATCGGTGTGTCCAGCGGGAGGTACAGCTCGGTGCTCTCCATCCCGCCGAACTGCGGGTACCGGTACGTCCAGGCCCACTGCTGGCCGATCACCTGGACCTGGAGGATGGTGCTCGTGCCCGGCGTCCAGGTCGCGGAATGCGTCCCGGCGAGCTTCCAGATCGGCGCCGGGCCCTCCCCGGCGCCGGCGCCGGCCGGTACCACCAGCTCGACGGTGCCGAACACGAACAACCCCATCACGATCACCGCGGTGCCGATGATCCACGCCGCCTGCACCCTGGTGTTGCCGTGGATCGGCGGGCCGTCGCTGTCGTCCCCCGGCCTGGCCCGCCAGACCACGATCGCGTAGCCGAAGTAAAGGACGACGCCGATGACGACCGGCGCGGCGCCGATCGCCAGCACCGCGATGTCGAACTGCTGGTGGCTGGCGCTGCTGGACATCCGGCCGGGCGGCAGGTGCGGGTACCAGACGAACCAGATCACCAGGCCGGCGGCCAGCGCCAGCACGAGCCAGATGAAGAACAGGCGCCAGCCGTGCGCGGGCTCGTGCTGCTCGTTCGCGCCGGGGACCGCCGGGGTCTCGGCCGCCAAGCTCATGACGCCACCACGTTCATGAAACCTGCCATCCAGCCGAGGGTCTGCATGGGACCGCCGTTGCCGTCGATGTACCCGCCGCCGCACGGGATCAGGCACTGCCACCGGTAGCTGCCGGTCAGCGGCGGAGACATGAAGCTGAACGTCTCCACCGCGTACGCGCCGCCCGAGGACGGGGTGCACGGCGAGGTGCCGCACAGGTTGTTCACCGAGTTGTTGGCGTTGGGCGAGGCGACCGGCACGTAGATGCCCAGCGACGGTATCGCGAACGTATGCGCCACGTTGCAGTTGGCCCACGAGTTGAGCAGGGACTCGGTGCGCGGCCCGCCGAGGGCCTTGTTGTCCTTGTTGTACTGCTGCACGGTCACCGTGCCGCCGAGCGTGCCCTGAACCTGGCTGAAGTAGTTGTTCCGCAGCGCCGTGCAGCCGTCGTAGCCGTAGATGGTCACGTTGACCTTCGTGTTGGCCGGGACCGAGAACAGCGTGGTGTGCTCCCACTTCTTGGTCGCCGGGTCCTGCGTGTAGTAGGTCACCCAGTCGGGCCTGGTCGCCGAGTCGTTCTGCGGATCCTCCTGCAGCACCACGTTGACCTGGCCGCCCGACGCCGTGTAGTGGACCGTCGGCGGGAGCTGGGTGCTCGCCGAGCCGATGTAGTAGTAGGCGACGAACACCCCCAACCCCACGACGGCGAGGAAGGCAACGATCAGAGCCGCCGCCCGGGCTGGCACGGACACCGGATCACCACCTCAGCTCTCACAGCATCATGCATGTGTCATACCACCGCGGTCACACGCGCGTCCGGCCATGCGGGCAGGCGCAGGCCGGTCCTATGGATAGATGTTCCTGTGGGTAATGCCGCGCCGCAACACCAGGCCCTTCGGATGACGAAATTGTCATCGTGGCGGGCGCAATCGTTTGCCGCGATGTGAGCAGCCGTCATGCGGCGCGGCGCGGCTCATAGGATGACCCTCGGGGCTCACCGCGCAGCCATCTGGAGGGACCATGACGACACGGCCGGGGGTCCCGCGGCGGCCTTCGGGCTGGCCGGTGCCGCGGATGCCGAAGTGGATGCTCGCCGGCGGCCTGGTGCTCGCCGCCGGGCTGGTGCTCGCCGCCATCCCGCACCACCCCTCGACCGCGGAGCGAGCCGCGGACCTGCGCGGCGTGGTGCACGACCTCACCACCGACATCGAGTCGTGCGCGGGCGGCGTCACCGATTCGCTGATCGCGCTGCGGGGCATCCAGTCCGGGGCGAGCCACGACGTCAAGACGGCGGTGAGCATCGCCAACACGGCCGCGGCGAACTGCTCCCCCGGCAACAGCATGCAGATGGAGGACCTGGTGCAGTACCAGGTGCCTGAGTCGCTGGCCTCGTTTCACCTCGACACGGCAGTGAACGACCTGGTCACCTGGGGCTTCCCGCTAGCGCAGCGGGTCCAGCTCGACGTGGCCGCGCTGGTGAGCGCCACGACGCCGGCCGCGACCGAGCGCGCCACCGCGCAGCTGCACCGCGACCAGCAGGCGCTGGACGCCGAACGCGCCCGGATCGACGCGATGTTCACCTCGGCCAGCACGTCGCTGTCGGCCCACGTGTCACCGCCGAGCCTGCCCGGCTGATGTCCTGCCGGTCCCCTTGGTCCACCCCCTGACGCCCCCGCTCACCCGGGGCGTGGTGTCCTCATCGGAGTCGGCTCCCTCCCTGAGCCAGGCGAGCACCGGGACGAAGATGAGGGGGGCGAAGCAGAAGGTGGACACCAGCCACAGCAGCACCGCCGTGATCTCCTGGTCGTTCACCATCCCCAGCGACCCGCCCGCGTCGTAGGCGTGGACCACCGAGCCGCGGGCGAACCCGAGCAGGTAGGCGATGATCCACATCGACCACATCGCCAGGGCGGCGATGAGGGCGCGCCACGGCCGGGCGGGCCCTGGCGCGGACCGCGGCGAGCTCACCAGCTCCAGCCACAGGCCGATCCCCGGCAGGAGCAGCGTCACCAGCTCGGCCGCCGCCAGCGCCGGATGCCGGGCCAGCGCGTCCAGGACCGGCGGCAGCCGCCAGACCAGGCAGGCGCCGATCCAGGCGCCCAGGGCGAGGACCGTCCCGGCCAGCAGCGGCCAGCCGGCGCGCCCGCGGGACGGCCGGCTCCGCTGCGCGCCGAGCGCGATCAGCGCAGGGCCGACCATGGCGAGCACGCAGAACTGGATCGACTCGGCGACCAGGTTCCGCCGGGCGATCGTCGCCAGCGGCGGCACCATGACCGCCACCACGAGCGCGAGGCCAAGCACGGCCAGCGCGCCGGAGCGGACCCCGCGTCGGCGCGGGTCCGCGGTGAGCTCGGTGTCCACGCAACGACGGTAGCGCCCGCCCGCCGGACAGGCCAGCGGCACCCTGGCCCCCCCGGGCCACCTGGAGCGCCCGGGCAGCTACTGCTCGCAATCGATTGTGTGACAGTGGCGTAACAATCTCGCTGTCGTTAATGTCTGACTTGACCCGCTTCTGAGCGGCGTTGGAGCATCAGTCCCGGGGGGCCGACATCCGGCCGGTGCGGGTTCGGGGTGCACGGTAGCGGTCGAGCCGCCCCAAAGCCGCGCGGATCCGGCGGAGATAATGAACCGGGCGGTCGCGCCAACCGGGCCGCCGGAGAAAGACCGAGGCGGCGGACATGATCTCGCACCAGGGAGCGGCTCAGGCCGTGCCGGTACCGGCTAGCCCGGCCGCTCAGCGAATCCTCATCGTCGACGACGAGCCGGGCATCCGCTCGTTCATCGGCCGCGCCCTGGAGGCGGCGGGATACCTGCCTGACTTCGCCATCAACGGAGCCCAGGCGCTCAAGCTGGTTCTCGAATGCCACTACGACCTGATCATCCTCGACGTGGTGATGCCGGACATGGACGGCAGGGACGTCCTGGACCAGGTGCTTACCGTCCGCCCGGGCCAGGCGGTCATGGTGCTGTCGTGCGTGGCGGACGTGGCCGCGAAGGTCGACTGCCTGGAGCGCGGCGCGCTGGACTACCTGACCAAGCCGTTCTCGCTCGCCGAACTGCTGGCCAGGGTCAGGGTGCGGCTGCGGGAGGAGGCGCACCTGCGTGGCGACGCGGGCAGAGCGGGCGAGGGCGCCTGGATCTGCGGGCCGGGGGAGGTGATCAGGGCCGGCGGCCTGACGCTGGACGTGGCGCGGCTGGTCGCCGACATCGGGGACGGCCCGGTGCCGCTGACCCGGCTGGAGTTCCTGCTGCTGCGTGAGCTGGCAGAGCACTTCGGCCAGTCGGTGCCCAAGGGCAGGCTGCTGGCCAGCGTGTGGGGATACGACTTCGACCCCGGGTCCAACGTCGTCGACGTGTGCGTGCGGCGGCTGCGGTCCAAGCTCGGCTTCGACCTGATCAAAACGGTGCGCGGTGAGGGTTACCAGCTTGCCGACCGGTGACGGGCCGCTGGCCGTCGGCCGCATGTCCGCGGCCGGAAGGCACCTGACCCTCTTGAGCTGGCCGTTCCGGCCCGGCCTGCTCGACGCGGCCTGGGCCGCCTTCACGGTGGTGAACCTCGGCGCGATCTTCCTGCTCCCGGGCTGGGAGACGATCCCGTTCCATCTCATCTGGATCAGCTTCACGCTGCTGTACGGGTTCCGCACCTGGGCGGCGAAGCCGACGCTGTACGTGCTCGGCGCGGTGATGGCGGCGACGGCGGCGGGCATCAGCTTCGACGTGGCGCGGGGCTCGGAGCCGCCCGCCGAGCTGACCGAGGTGCCGCTGATGGCCGCCATGTTCGGCGCGATGGTGTGGCACGCGCGGCGCAAGCTGGCGGCGGAGCGCGCTACGTCGCTGATCAGCGAGGAAAACGCCCGGCTGCTCGCCAACCAGCGCAGGTTCCTCCAGGACGCATCCCATCAGCTCCGCACCCCGATCACGATCGCGCTCGGGCACGCCGAGCTGCTGGCCGACAGCCTTACCGGCCGACAGCAGGGCCACGACATCTCCGTGGTGGTCGGCGAACTGAACCGGCTGCGACGGATCGCAGAGCGGCTGCTCATGATCGCCGCCGCCGAGGATCCCGAGTTCCTGCATCCCGAGCCGCTGGCGCTGGACAGCTTCACCATGGAAACATTGCGCCGGTGGCGCCCGACCGCCGACCGGCGGTGGCGGCTGGGCAGGCTGGACCGGATCACCGTACAGGCGGACAGGGAGCGGCTCGCGCTGGCCATCGATGCGATGCTGGAGAACGCCGTGCGGCACACCGCCGCGGGCGACGTAATCAAGCTGTCGGTCGCGGCGGCCGAACCCGGGAAGCCGACCCGCATGATCGTCGCGGACACCGGCGAGGGCATGCCGGCCGAGCTGCTGCCGCACGTCTTCGACAGGTTCCGCGGCGGCAACGCCGGGCATGCCAAGGGAACCGGCCTGGGGCTGGCGCTGGTGCGCGCGGTGGCGCGAGCACATGGCGGAGACGTGCTGGTGCGCAGCCGCCCGGGCCAGGGCAGCGAGTTCGAGGTGCTGCTTCCCGAGCCCGCTGCGGCGCTCC
Source organism: Streptosporangiaceae bacterium (assembly GCA_019246795.1). Lineage (GTDB taxonomy): Bacteria > Actinomycetota > Actinomycetes > Streptosporangiales > Streptosporangiaceae > Palsa-504. The sequence continues at coordinate 8,036 of JAFAPY010000026.1, forward strand.
CCGCACTGCCGCCCGCCGCGGTCAGCACGGTCGCCGACACGCCGGCCGGGAATCCATCGCGCGGCTTCGCGGCCGGCGCGGAGCACCGGTAGGACAGGTAGGTCGGGTAGGTCGGAGCCGATGACGCCGGGCACCAGACAGCGGACCTGGGCGACCGCAGCCCGCCAGGCGCGGCGCGCGGCGGCCCGGCACAAGCTGGCCGCCGCGATCGTCGCGGTGTGCGCCGCCGGAGTGCTGGCCGCGCTCGCCCTGGCCAGCTCGGACGCGCCCGGCCCGGCGCCCGCGGGCGACCCGGCGGCGGCGGCGTTCAGCCTGCCGGTGCTCGGCCATTCCGGACGGCAGGTGTCGCTGGCCCAGTACGCAGGAAGGCCGCTGGTGGTGAACTTCTTCGCCTCCTGGTGCGACCCGTGCAAGACGGAGACCCCGCTGCTGGCCGGGTTCTACCGCGACGAACATGCCAAAGTGGCGGTGGTCGGCCTGGACGAGAATGACGCGCTCGGCCACGCGCTGTCGTTCACCCGAGCCGACGGGGTCAGCTACCCGGTGGGTTGGGATCCCCAGACCAGCGCCGCGTCCGCCTACGGGGTCGCTGCGCTGCCGCAGACCTTCTTCCTCAACGCCCGGCACCGCATCGTGGACCGGGTCTACGGCGCGGTGACCCTCGCCGAGCTGAGCAGGGGCATCGCGCTCGCCATCGGGAGGTGACCGCCGCTCGGCCCGTTGCTTCCGCGGCCGCGACGCCGGGCGGGGACATACCCTGGTCTGGTCGAAGGCGAGGATGATGCAGCAGAACGACAGCGACGAGCCAGCCGGTCACTGGAGCCAGGACGGGGACGGCTGGCAGGGCGGCTACCACGGCAGCGGCTTCGGTGGGCAGGACGACGCACCCGGATGGGCGCTTCCCGCTCCGCCGCCGCGGCGTCCCCGGCGCGGCGGCCGGGCGCTGGTCTACATCGCGGTCGCCGGTCTCGCGGCGGGAATCGGGGCCGGGATCACCGTCGCCGTAGACCGGGACGACGGGGGGCCGGCCGCCGGCATCTCCGCCCGGCAGGGTTCCGCGCCGCACGGCAAGGCGGCGGGGGCGGGCGCCGTTGCGGGCCTGAACCAGGCGGCGGTGCAGGGCAGGGTCGATCCGGGACTGGTCGACATCACCGCAACGCTGCGGCTCAACGACGAGACGGCCGAGGGCACCGGCATGATCGTGTCCCGCAGCGGCCTGGTGCTGACCAACAACCACGTCATTGACGGAGCCACCGGCGTGCGGGTGGCGCTGGCCGACTCGGGCGCCCCCCGGGACTACCCGGCACGAGTGGTCGGCTACGACAGCTCCGGCGACATCGCGCTGCTGCAACTACAGGGCGCCTCCGGGCTCACGGCGGTGCGGTTCGGCGACTCGTCGCGGGTGCGCCTGGGTACGCCGGTGCTCGCCCTCGGCAACGCCCAGGGGCGCGGCGGCGTGACGTCGGCCGCCGGAGTCATCAACGCGCTCGACCGGTCCATCAAGGCCAGCGACGAGGGGTCGGGCACCACCGAAGACCTGCGCGGCATGCTGCAGACCGACGCCGAGATCCAGCAGGGGGACTCCGGCGGGGCGCTGGCGGACAACGCGGGCAAGGTCATCGGCATGATCACGGCGGCGAACGGCGGCGGCCCCGGCCAGCTCGGCGGCACGCTCGGTTTCGCCATCCCGTCCGACACGGCGCTGAGGATCGTCGGGCAGATCGAAGCGGGCCGCGCGAGTTCCACCGTCTACATCGGCCTGCCCGGCTTCCTCGGCGTGGACGTCGCACAAAGCGACAGCCCAGATCCGCGCCAGCAGGCCGCCGATGAGCGTCAGTCGGGCAACGGCAACGGATCCTTCGCAGGCGGCCGGAACGGCGGGGCCTGCCTGACGGACGGCCAGCAGCCCGCCGTGCCCGCCAGCATCGCCCCGGCCGGCACCGGCGCGCTGATCATCGGCGTGCTGTGCGGCACCGCGGCCTCCTCCCGCGGGCTGGCGCCCGGAGACGTGATCACGTCCGTCAACGGCCAGGCCGTCACCACCCCGGGCTCGCTGACCGCCATCACCGCCAGGCACCACCCCGGTGACGTGGTGACCATCGCCTGGGAGGGAACCGACGGCACCAGGCACGCCGCCTCGATCACGCTCGGCGACGGCCCGGCCCGCTAAGCGGCCGCGCGGCGGGTTGCCCGACGCGCGCGCTCCAGGAAACACTGAGCGGCCGCGCGGCGGCGTGCCCGACGCGCGCGCTTCAGGAAACACTGAGCGGCCGCGCGGCGGCTTGCCCGA
>JAFAPY010000259.1 GCA_019246795.1 Streptosporangiaceae bacterium
GCAGGCCTGCCGGGACGTCGCCGCCGCGACCAGCCAGGCGATCGCGGCCGGGCGGATCCCGGTCCTGCTCGGCGGGGACTGCGGGACGTCTCCAGTTTCCTTCACTCCAGCGCGGCGACCGCCGTAACGCCCTTGCCGTCGCCGGCCGCACGTCCGCCGCGGAGTCAGCCGCCAGATCCAGATACGGCTCAGCTGCGGGCCCGGGCAGCGAAACGGCTCCCGCACTCGGCGCGGGCTTGGGCCTGCGCGGCTCCCGGGCGCCTGCGCCGCCGCCGCGGCCGCGGTAGATGAGCAGGCCGTTGACCGGATCCGGGACGGCATCGAGGGCCGCGCGCACGACCGGCAGGCCGCGGAACGCTTCCCACTGCTCCTCGGTGTCGAAGAGCACCTCGAACACCACGCCCCACCTGTCCGCGTGCCAAGCCCCGTCGCGGGCCCCGTTGGTCAGCGCCGCCTCAATGAGGGCCGAGTCACGCTGTTCCTGCCACCGGAAAGCAGAAACTTCACCGTGCAGCACCTCGATCGACCACCACTCGGCCATAATCGCGATAGTACGTCTACACCCGCGAACCGCAACCCCAGCCGGCGGCGGCCAATTATGGCGCCGGCTGGGGAATCCAGATCGAGAGCCTATTCCGCAGGCGTTGCCTCAATGTCAACCACGTTGTGTGATGCGGAAAGCCCCGGCGACCAGGCTAGGCGGCTCGTGATCTTATCCGCGGCAAACCTCGTTGCCCGGCGGTGCGCTCAGGGCGGCGGTCAGCCGCTCCGTGACAGCTGCGACGGCGGCGCGGAGCTCGGGCCCGCTCTCGACATGGAACGGGATCGGGATTGCTGCCAGCCACTCGCCGGCATACATCGCCGGATTGCTGGTGGTGCCGGTCAGGATGCATCGCTCACCCTCGCTGGTGCGCTCGAGACGGCCCATCGGCGGCCTGACATAGCGGGCGACTTCGTCGTAGGGAGCATCGAAGGAGACCTTGGTCTCGTACTCCCACCCGGTCCCCAGATGCTGCTCCAGCAGGTCCACGTAGTCCAGGTCCCCGGGTGCACGGAACTGCTCGCCGCCTGCGGCGACCGACTGGATCCGGTCGATGCGGTAGGCGCGGACCGCATGGGCGCGGTGGGAGTGGCACAGCAGATACCAGCGGCCATGCCGCACGACAACGGCCCACGGATCAACGTCCTCCTGCCACTGCCTGCCCGACTCGCTGCGGTAGCAGAGGCTCATCCGGTGCTGGGCCGCGACGGCGGCAACCAGGGCACTGGTGGTCTCGGTGCCCGGGCGCACGGCTCCGCGGTCGGGCGCGGCCAAGGCGTGCTGGCGCATGGTGGCGGCCGGCCGGCCGACGTTCTCCGGCAGCGCCCGGATGATCTTGCCCAGTGCGGCGCCTACCGGATCGTCCGCGTCGGCGGCTGCGCGGTTACCGTCGAGCACGGCCATGACCAGGCCAAGCGCCTCAACGGCGGTGAACACCAGCGGCGGCAGCCGGATGCCCCGGCCGACCCGGTAGCCGCCATATGGTCCCCGGGTCGATTCGACGGGGATATCGGCCTCACGCAGGATCGCGACGTAGCGACGCGCGGCGCGTTCGGTTACGCCGAGCCTCGCCGCGAGCTGGGCGGCGGTGATGCCGGGCTGGGCCTGCAGGAGCTCAAGGGCCCGCAGCACCCGCCCGGTGGGGCTCACGTCGGCTTTCACGAGAGCAGGCTAACCAGGAACCCGATCGTCCGGAACCACGCCTATGGTCAGGGACAGGGGAAGACGTCCGCTGGCCACGCCAAGCGCGGCCGCATTGCAGAGGGGAAGGAGAACTGGCATGGACATCCTGCTGATCGCCGGCCTTTGGCTCGAAACTTCGGTCTGGGACAACGTCGCCGACCAGCTCGAGGGGCGTGGCCATCACCCGGTGCCGGTCACCTTGCCGGGCCAAGGTGACGGCAATACGTCGGCGACGCTGGCGGATCAGGTGGCCGCGGTGGTCGCGGCCGTCGATGCAGCCGTCGGCAGGCCCATGGTGGTGGGGCATTCCGCTGCCTGCAGCCTGGCATGGCTGGCCGCCGACGCCCGCACCGCCATGATCAGCAAGGTCGTCCTCATCGGTGGCTTCCCCTCCGCCGACGGCGAGGCATACTTCGATTCCCTCCCGGTCCAGGACGGCGTGGTGCCCTTCCCAGGCTGGGGTGAGTTCGAAGGGCCCGATTCCGCCGACCTGGACGACGCCGCCAAGCAGGCCATCGCGTCGGCGGCAATCCCGGTCCCGCAAGGTGTCACCCGCGCAGTGATCAGGCTCGCCGACGAGCGCCGGTATGACGTCCCGGTGGTGCTGGTCTGCCCGGAATTCACCCCGTCCCAGGCCAGGGAATGGATCGACCAGGGCGGGGTGCCCGAGCTGGCCAAGAGCAAGAAGGTTTCATTCCTCGACATCGATTCCGGGCACTGGCCCATGATCAGCGCGCCGGCCGGGCTCGCGCGCCTGCTGGCGCAGGCGGCGGAGTCCTGAGCAGGCTGGACAACGGTAGCCGTGGGAGGACCGGTCATGCGGTATGCGATCCGGCCGCTCGAAGCATCCACCTGGGACGCGTTCGCGGAGTTGGTCGAGCGCAACAATGGCATCTACGGAGGCTGCTGGTGCGTCGCATTTCATTCGGAGTACCAGCGCGGGATCAGCGACCCCCGCACGCTGAAGGAGCAGCTGGTGCGGGCTGGCCATGCGCATGCGGCACTGGTTTTCGATGAGCAGGGGCTTGCGCAGGGCTGGTGCCAGTACGGCAGTCCGGACGAGTTGACGCTCAAGCACGGCCGTGAGTACCGCAAGGACCCACCGCCTCCTGCGAGCTGGCGGATCACCTGCATATTCGCCGACAAGCGGCATCGCGGTCAGGGCGTCGCACGAGCCGGGCTCAAGGGCGCGCTCGACCAGATCGCCAGCGCTGGCGGCGGGCTTGTCGAGGCGGTCTCTGAGACCACCACCGGCCGCGAAGCGCAGAGCCGGTTCCTGTTCAGCGCAACGGTCGAACTTTTCGAGCAGTACGGGTTCGCGCGAGGACGGCAGGTGGGCAAGCACGCGTGGATCGTGAGCAAGGTGATCGAGCCGGCCGGAGCATCGGGCGGGCGGAAGCATCCCACCGGTCCCGCAGCAGCGCCGTGATGTGCTGGATGGCGCCGGTGCTCAGTTCCACCTACCCGGCGATAGACGGCCCGCATATCTCCGCCGAGGGTGCCGAACGACCATTCAGGGGCGCTCCTGATCGCCTACCAGCTGATTGCAATCGGCGTTCTCGGTAACGGCCGGGAGTTGCTTGCCGGCGGTGGTGTGCAGGACCTGTAGGTCGATGGATCAGTAGCCGTGGATGATCCGGTTCCGCAGCCGCACCGGCTGCTGCCAGGCGATCTCCGGGAACCCGGCCTTGACCGCCGCAAGCTGACCGGCAGCCTCGCCGAGGACGGTGAAGTTCCACAGCAGCGCGTCACGGCGCTGCCGGTCAGCCTCAAGTTCTGCCACGGTGACGCCGTCCGCCAGGTGCTGGGCCTGCTCAGCCGCATCGATCATCTCCGCGAGCAGCAGGATGTCACGCCGCATACAGCTGCTCGGCCTCGGCCAGCACCGAGTCGCGCAGCAGCGGGTGAGGCCGACCCGCCCGGCGCGGCAGCCACTTATCGGGTGGGCGTTGGGCTGGGCGGAATGTTCGGGTTAAGCGCGAACACGTTTCCCGGGTCATAGTTGTTCTTGAGCGCGACCAGCCGGTCGAACGTTTGGTTGCCGTAGGAGGACCGCAGCCTGCCGGTGCCTTCGTCGGCGGCGATGAAGTTGGCCGGCGCTTTATCGACCGACCACTGCCGCATCGTGTCCATGAACCGGCGGGCCCAGGCGATCTCCGGGCTGGCCACGGCCGGGTCCCACCACTGAGCCAGCAGGTAGTACGTCCAGGGCGCCCCGGGGAGGCTTTGCGCCATCGCGCTACGGTCCGAGCGCGCGAGGGCGCCGCCAAGCGGGCACAGATACAGGTGGGTGAAGGGCGAGCGGGGCGCCCTGAACGCGTCGATCATCGTGTCGATGGCCTGGCCGGGCAGCTGATGGAGGTAATCGTTTTTGGCATATACGCTGATGCCCCACGGGTGTTCGGGATCGATGAGCCGCTGCATTTCCGTATAGGGCATCGGCCCGGCCCGGCGAACCCATGGCTGGCCCCAGTGGAGCAATGGCCGGAACGCTTTCTCGCCCTCGGCGGGGTCGCCGGCGGAGAAGATGGTCAGGCCGCAGGCCGGCTTGCCTCTGACCTGCCTGGGCACGAACTCTTTGCTTGGTGCGGTGAATAGCGCGAACCCCCCGCTGAGCTCATCGGGCGCCTGCTCTATGAAATCGCGATAGAGGCGGCCCAGTTGTTTGGCCGCGGCCCGGGGGTGCATGATCATGCCCCCGAAGATGACCGGCCCGACCGGATGGAGGCGGAACTCCAACTCGGTCACCACGCCGAAGTTGCCGCCGCCGCCCTTGAGGCCCCACAGCAACTCGGCGTGCTTGCTGGTGCTGGCCCGCAGGACCCGGCCGTCGGCGGTGACAATCTGGGCGGCCAGCAAGCTTTCGGCGGCCGTGCCGTACTTGCGCTCCAGCCAGCCCGACCCGCTTGCCAGGGTGAAGCCGGCGACCCCGGTGTGGCTCACCCGGCCGCCGGTGACGGCCAGCCCGTGGGCCTGGGTCGCGGCGTCGAGTTCTCCCCAGGTCAGCCCGGCCCCGAACCGTCCGGTGCGGCCGGCGACGTCTATGTCGGCCCGTTTCATCGGGCTGGTGTCGATCACGATCCCCCCGTCGCAGCTGGAATAGCCCGGAAAGGAATGGCCGCCGCCGCGCACCGCGACCACCAGGCCCCGGGACCGGGCATACGCCAGCGCCGCCTGCACGTCGGCCGGGCCGGTGCAACGGGCGATCAGCGCCGGGCGCCGGTCGAACATCCCGTTGAACAGGGTGCGGGCCCGGCCGTAGCCCGGGTGATCAGGACCGATCAGCTCGCCCGCGAAGCCTGCGAGAAGATCCCGGGTCTTACCTTGATGCCCAGCCACCTGGGTCATTGCCGACCTCCCTTGTCCGTCCCGGTCCATCGCCGACCCCGACTGGGGGTCACGGTGATCGTGCCGGTCTCGAACTGGCCAGCTCAATCCCTCCTTGGTGGGATTTCCCGGCCGGGTATCCCTCCAAGGAGGGATTGCTCCTCCCCGCCGGCCCGCCTACCCTTCCCTTCGTGGCTAGGGACGCCGCACGGTCGCGGTGCAGGCAGCAGCTGGAGCTGCTTGCTGACTCGGCGCTGGATGTCGACGCCCTGCGGCTCGAGGCCATCGACCAGCTGCGAAAGACGATCGGCTTCGAGCTATGGGGGTGCCCCCTTGTCGACCCCGACACCCTGATTCCCAGCCGGGTGGTCGTGTCGAACCTGCCTCCCTGGGGTGCCAACCTGCCCCAGCGCTGGGTCCTCGACCAGAGCGTCGGTGAGATCAACAGCCGCGTCACGCTCGCCCGCGGCCCTCGGCATGTCGGCGTCTTGAGCGCAGCCACCGAGGGCGACCTGGCCCGCTGCCGCCGCTGGCGCGAGATGGGACAGGCCGCCGGGATGGGCGATGAGCTGCGGGCCGCGATCGTCGACGAATCCGGGTGCTGGGGGTCGTTCGAGCTGTTCCGGGCCGCCGGCGATCCGCCCTTCGACACCGGCGACGCCGAGCTGATGCGCCACGCCGGGCGGATCTTGGCCCGGCCCCTTCGCCAGGGGCGCCTCGGTGGGACCGAGGAACACACGGTGCATCCCGACCAGACCGGTGTAGTGCTCATCGGCGATGACCTCCGGCTTCAGGGCGTCACACCGGCGGCCCGTGCCTGGTCCGCGCTTCTCGGCGCCCGCCAAAAGCCGGAGCGGACGCCGCTCCCGCTCCCGGTATATGGCGTCGTCGGGCGGCTGCTCGCCGCCGAGGCCAGCGAGGATCCCGAGCGTCCGCCCCGCGTGCGCGTCCGGGCCAGCGACGGCCGCTGGGCGCTCATCGAAGCCGCCCGCCTCGATGGCACGGCCAACACCATCGCCGTCAGCATCCGCGCCGCCAGCACCGACGAAATCCTGGCCCTTGCCTGCCGGGCCTACGGCCTCACGGCACGCGAGCGCGAACTCGTCGCGCTGGTGCTGGAAGGGCTGGACACCAGCGAGCTCGCCACGCGGATGTTCATCTCTGCCTACACGGTCAAAGACCATCTTAAATCCGTGTTCAGCAAGCTCGGTGTCCACAGCCGCCGCCAGCTCGTCACCGGTCTGTTCGGGCAGACCGCCTAGCCCCAGCGCAGGTCCAGGGGCGTAGGCCTCGCGGTCAGGCCGCGGTACCGGCCAGGAACCCTGCGAGGGCGAGCGTTCGGCACCGGTGAAGGCGGGCTTAATCCATCGGCTCCGCCAGTTCGGCGCGCCAGGCTGGGGCTTCGAACGGTTGCGGGTAGTACCGTGTCTCCCTGGCGATCAGGCCCTGGCCGTCCAATTCCAAGATGATGACCGCCTGCGACCGGTCGCCGCCGTAGTCGATATCGGCCTCCGCGACCCAGACCTGGCGGCCACCGGTAACTTTGCGGAGGGTAAGGGTTGGCGCGGGCACAGGGAACGCCTCCTGCATCGTGCGCAGCGCGTCACGTCCGCGGATCCGTTCGCGCGACTGCGGCATTTCCATCACGAAGTCGGGGCGCCGCAGGGCGTACTCCCGCTCCGGAGACAGACCGCCATGCCCGGCGGTTCCGAGCATCCATTCCAGGCCCTGCCGCATCGCGGCGGCGTCGTCGCTGGCCACGGCCCGGCGGAACAGCTCCTGCACCTGCGAAGCATCCATCATGAGCTCCTTTCTGCGGTCACCTTATTGCGCGGGCCTTGGCGCCGGGCGCTGTCGGGCGTGGCCGTTGGGTGCCGCGCGGCAAGCAGGTTGGTCAGGTTCCTGACTAACGGTGCTCTTCGCGCCCCCAACCATCCTTGTACCGTGACCTCGCGGATCAGGCCAGCGGTCAGAGAGTCGGTGCGAGCTGGCGTGCCCGGCCGGCCCCGAACAGCAGGTTCAGGTAACCGGTCAGCTTGTCCGGGTTGGCCGCGGACCCGCGCGCTGCGAGATAGCCGTCCGGGCGCAGCAGATAGATGCTTCCCGCGGGGGCGAGGGCAGCGGGTGCTGTGACGACCTCCATCCGGTCTTGCCAGATGCGCACCCCCGTCGGCAGGTCCCCGCCGGGGCCAGGCATCAGGAGCACGTGTCGGCCGCGCCGCAAGACCTCGTAGAGCCGGCTGGGCCTCCCGTCGGCGGTCACTTCCAGATCCGGGAACCGCTGGCCGGGCCGGACGCCGGTGCGGTCCCGGTCCGGACGGGTCAGCGGGCTCGATGGGTAGGCCACGTGGACCTGGCCGATCCGGCGGACGGCCCGGCGCTGGACCGGCGTCAGGCGTCCGGCCACCGGGACAATGGCGTTGCGCACCACCCGTTGCACGGGGTTGGTCATGGTCCCGAGCTTGACCAGGGCGTGTGTCAGGGCCAGAACGTCTATGGCCGCTGGCCCGCGTTCGGCGCCGTAGCTGTCCAGCAGCGCGTCCGGCGCTTGGCCTGAAGCCACGAGGGCCAGCTTCCAGGCCAGGTTGTGAGCGTCCATGATTCCGGTGTTCATGCCCTGGCCGCCGGCCGGGCTGTGGATGTGCACGGCGTCCCCGGCTAGCATGACGCGGCCGCGCCGGTAGACGTGGGTGAAGCGCCGGTGGCACTGGAAGGTGGCCAGCCAGGCCGGATCGGACACCGGTACCGGCTGCGGCGCTCTTTCGCCGACGAGCTGCTGGATCTCCTCCAGCGTCGGTGCTCCCGGGTTCCGGTTACCGGCGAGAGGGAGGATGACCCGCCACAGCTGGTCGCGCATCGGCATGCAGATCAGCGGCCGGCCGTCGTGCGGGAAGAACGCGTGCATCTCGTCATCGGGGCGGTCCCAGTCCAGGCGGACGTCGGCGAGCAGCCAGTCCTGCGCGTACCGGTGCCCGTTGAAGTCCAGGCCTAGCTCGCTGCGGACACGGCTGTGCGCGCCGTCGGCGCCGACCAGATAGTCAGCTGTGATGGCCCGGCTGGTTCCCTCCGGTTCGATGACCGTGGCGGTGACGCCACCGGAATCCACGCGGAGACTGCGGAGTTCGGTCCCGTCCTCCACGGTGCCGCCGAGTTCGACCACTCGCTGGCGAAGGATGGTTTCGGTCACGTGCTGCGGGACGTCGAGCATGAAGCCGAATGCCGACCCGTTGCGGCCCAGGTCCAGCCGGACCAGCGTCCTGCCGTCGGTGTACATGCGGAACCGGCGCACCACCTGACCGTGGTCGAGGAATCGTCTGGCGAGGCCCATCATGTCGAACACCTCGAGGGTGCGTGCGTGAACGCCAAGGGCGCGGGTCTGCAGGACCACCCCGTCGCCCTTGTCGATGATCCGGGCCCGGATGCCCCGGGCCAGCAGCCCGCAGGCCAGCACGAGCCCGGTCGGCCCCGCGCCAGCCACGAGGACCTGGCAATCGTGACGGCTTGCCTGCTGAGATTGGTTCATAGTCATCATGGCAAGCAGACTGGATCCGCACATGCCGCCGGGACATCGGAAGAATTACTGAGGACCTACGTATCTTTAGCCAGCAGCCCGGATTCGTAGGCCCACGCCACCAGCTGCGCACGGTTATTGAAGCCGAGCTTGGTCAAGATGTGATCGACGTGCGTGTCGACGGTACGGACCGACAGGTGAAGCCGGCCGGCGATGGCGCGATTGGTCAGGCCCTGTGCTACCAGGGCCGCCACCTCCAGCTCGCGCCGGGTAAGCGCCCGGCCCGGTCCGCTGTGACCGGCCGCCTCGGGCTCGTCCGCTAGCGCGTAGGCGACCGCGTCTGCTACGCTCATCCGCTTCCCTTCGGCCATGACCTGCACGGCCGCCGCGCCGAGCTGCTTCCTGGCCGGAACCAGCGACTGCTCCAGCCGTGTCTCCATCACCGCCGCCATACTGAACTGCCCGGCCTCGCACAGCCCTCGCGCCACCCCGGCCAGTCGCAAGGCCCGCCGCGGCCTGCCGGTGCTGATCGCCACGTCGGCGAAGCCGGCCATGACGTGCGGGACCACCCAGCGGTCGCCCACCTCCAGACACGTCGGCAGCGCCTCCTCGAATGCCTCGCGCGCACCGCGGATGTCGCCCAGATCCAGGCGAGCGTGACCGAGCATCTGCAGCGAGCGTGCGCCCACCGACCGGTAGCCGACCGCCCCGCACAGCTCGACGGAGCGCTCGTACCGGGCGCGGGCCACCTCAAACTGGCCGGTGAAGTGCGCCACCAGGCCGGCGTACAGCAGGGCGGTCCCGAGGGTGGGTGGATCGTCCAGCCCTCCCAGCAGCCGCAGGGCGCGGTCGGCATACGGAGCTGCCTCGGCGGGGCGTTCGCTGGCGATCAGGCTCCGGCTGAAGTAGACCAGGGCCAACGCCTCGCCGCGCCGGTATCCCAGCTCCTGGCTCAACCGGATGCTCTCACCCAGCAACCCGCGGGCACCCTGATAGTCTCCCTGGTCGATCGCAAGCGACGCCGCGCCGTTCAGTGCCCTCACCCGCGTGGAGGATTCGTCCCCGCACATGTCGAGCAGCGCCTTCAGCCGCCTGCGGCCCTCGGTGAAGTGACCCCGGACCCCCCAGAAGCGGGACATCGCTGCGGCCAGGCGCAGCGCCTGACAGGGCTCGCGCTGGGTATACCAGTCGATGGCGGCGCGGATGTTCTGATGCTCGGCCTCGAGCCGGTCGAGCCACTGCTGCTCATCGGCGCCTTGCAGCCCTCGCCGGGCCGTCTCGGCCAGGCTCAGGAACGTGGCGGCGTGGCCCCGCTCGACCCGCGCCCGTTCCGGCATCCCGGCCAGTTGCTCGTTGGCATACTCGCGTACCATGAACAGCATCCCAAACCGCGGGCCGCCCGAATCCGCAAGCCCCTCGACCCGGCGCAGCAGGCTCTGGTCGACCAGTTCCTCCAGCCCGTCCAGGACCTCGATCCCCAGGCCGCCGGCCGCGCAGACCGACTCGACCGCCTCGAGGCTGATGCCGCCCCGGAACACCGAGCAGATGGCCAGCAAGCGTCCCGCGCCTGGGCCAAGCAGCCCGTAGCTCCAAGCGATGGTGGCCCGCAGGGTCTGCTGCCGTTCTGGCAGATCACGAGCGCCACCGACGAGCAAGGGCAGCGAATGCTCCAGCCGCGCGAGCAGCGAGGCGGGCGGCAAGAGCTTGACCCGCGCCGCCGCCAGTTCCAGCGCGAGAGGCAGGCCGTCGAGCCTGCGGGTAATCTCCGCGATCGGCGCCACGTTCTGTTCACCGAGAACGAAACTCGGCCGCGCGGCGCAGGCACGCTCGGTAAACAGCCGCACCGACTCACAGCCCGCCACCGCGGCGGCCGTCGCGCACTGCGCGTCCGGCACCTGCAGCGGGGGGACTTCGAACTCCTGCTCGCCGGTGACGTGCAGCGGCGCGCGACTGGTCACCACGAACCTCAGCGCCACCGTCGCCTGCAAGATCAGCGCGACCTCGGGAGCGGCGGCGATCAGGTGCTCGAAATTGTCAAGCAGGATAAGGATCCGCGCATTCTCCAGGTGATTGCGCAGACGATCAAGCAATGGCCGGTCACCCACATCCCGCAACCCGACACTCTGCGCAATCGAGGACAAGACCAGATCAGGGTTCCCGACCGGAGCCAGCGGCACGAAGTGAACCCCATCAGGAAACCCGTCGGCGGCCTCGGCCGCCAGCTGGAGGCCGAGCCGCGTCTTGCCGCTGCCTCCAGGGCCGGTAAGCGTCAGCAGGCGACTGCGCCCCAGGAGTGCCTTAAGATCCTGCAGCTCCCGCTCCCGGCCGATGAAACTGGTCAGTTGGCGCGGGAGGTTAACGGGTGACCGGTCCTGCGCACCCGATGAGGGCATACGGTCATTATCGCCCTGAACGAACCGGCGCCACCGACGCATGCAGACCGCTCGACACGCGCCAGAACAGATCATCTCGACCATCAGCCGACGGCAGGCGGCAACCTGGCAGACGACGGCGAGGACGTCATAACCGTGATTCGCCAGCCGCCCGCCCGGCTGCGCTGATACACCCGAGCTCAGCGCGTTGGCCGGTCATCCGTCCCCGGTTCGGCGCGCCTCAGATAGCCGGTCAGCACCGCTGATACCGTGTGGGCGGACGACAATCCGAGGCCAGCAGGCGTGATGAGCGACGCCACGGGAAGGATGATCGTCCTTGATCTATCGTTACAGTCAGCAGAACAGCCCATCGCGCAAAAGGGGACGCAGTTGGACACGATTCTCGACTACATCGATCACTGGGCTGCGGTTGATCCTGATAAATGTTTCAGTACGTTCGTTGATCGCCATGGCAATCCGCGCGAAACGCACACGTACCGGTCGTTGGAAGCCAGGACTCGTTTCCTCGCGGAGTACATTCGCGATGAAACGCCGGTTGAGCGTGGCGATCGCGTTGCGCTGGTGTACCCGCCGGGGCTGGAGATGGTCGCCTCATTTGTTGCCTGCGTGCGCATTGGGGCCGTTCCCGTTCCCGTTCCTCCGGTCATGTCAGCCGCGAAAGGGGTAGCCTCACGGCTCAGGTCGGTGATGCTGGATTGCGGGGCCGCGCTCGCCCTGACGGATTCATCGCTCAGATCCGAACGGCGCGGCCGTCACGACGTCAGCGACGATGCCGGCTGGGACGGCCCTCTCGCTCCGCTCAGCATTCGGTGGCTGGCCACCGATCGACTGCAGGGCGTGGCGCGCGGGGGCCTCACGGATAATCCAATCCAGACCCTTTTCTTGCAGTACACATCCGGCTCGACGGGAACGCCTAAGGGCGTGGTTGTATCGCACCAGAACGTTATACACAACTGCCATTCAATGCTTGAACACCGGGAGATTGGAGTCTCCTGGTTGCCGCAATTTCACGACATGGGCCTGATCGGGTACTATCTTTTTCCGCTCGTCACCGGCGGCACGACATACGGGTTCTCGCCGCTCGACTTCCTCAGACGTCCTGCTCTATGGTTGGAGACCCTCAGTCGATACAGGGCCACCTACACCTCATCTCCCAATTTCGGCTTCGAATACTGCCTGTCTCCTGAGCGAGTTCCAGACGATCTGCTCGAGAGCCTAGACCTAAGTTCTGTGCAAGTTTTTATGAATGCGTCTGAGCCAGTTAGGCCGAGCACGTACTGGCGTTTCCTGGAACGATTCGCGAGGTACGGGCTGCGTCCGGCGGCGCACGTAGCGGCGTACGGGCTCGCGGAGAACACATTGGCGGTCACTAGCTCGGGGCGACGATCAGTCAAGATTAACCGGCAGTCGCTTCACTCGCGCACCGTCGTGACGGCCGCCGCGGACACGCCTTCGGGCCAGCAACTAGAACTGGTCAGCTGCGGTAAACCTCTGGATGGGATCCACCTGCGAATCGTCGACCCAGACACCGGGGTGGAGGTTGGAGGCAACGGAATCGGGGAGATTTGGGTCGCTGGTCGCAGCACATGTCAGGCATACTGGAATAAACCCGAGCTCTCGGAATCCGTATTTGGCAACTCGATCGCACATGACTTCAGCGAAGCACGTGTCTACCTTCGCACAGGAGATCTCGGATTCCTTCAGGACGGGGAACTGTTCGTCTGTGGCCGGCTGAAAGATATCATCATCCTTAAGGGCCAGAACTACTATCCCGAAGATCTTGAGGCTGCTGTCGAGAGGGCCTCCGATAAAATACAGGCCGGAAGCGTGGTCGCGTTCCGGAGTGCAGACGGGGACGAGCGACTCATTGTGGTCATCGGCCTCCGGAATCCGGGCGACCGGCCGCATCCCGATCTGGTTACACGCTCGCTCCGCGCGCACGGTTACGCAGGGCCGCACACGATCGTATTCGTCCGGCGCCAGGCCATCGAGAGAACGACCTCTGGAAAGGTGACTAGAAGCCTTGCTCGCGACAACTGGCTAAACGGTGACCTGCGCACGATCGAGACCTATGTGCGTGACGGCGACGCGACATGGCTGAACGAGCCGCATGCCCGAGACGTTCAGTCCGGCTACAAGCAGTTTCTGGAAGCGTACGCGCTAAGCGGGGACGAGCACGCCAGGCCTAACGAGATCGGCCTCGATTCTCTGGCGCTGGCCGGGCTCTTGGTGATCCTGGAAAGAGGGCATATTGAGACTGATGCTCGCGGCCTGCAAGGAACACTGGACCTCCCGCTCCTGCAACATTTGACCATCTCAGAAATATCCGCACTGGTCCGCGGGTTCCAGCCAGGCTCTGCCGACTGGGCCATCAATCTGCATGCTGTCCTCACTGAGATGAAGCGGGAACGTAACAAAAGCGAAGCGGCGGCAATGCGAGAGGATGCGTTTCTCTTCCCCAGTGGCGGTTGTACCGTGCCGCGAGCAGACCACAGCTTTAATCATGTGCTCATGACTGGTGCTACCGGATTTCTCGGGCCTTTTCTCCTCCGAAGCCTCCTGGACCAGACCAGCGCGACGTATACAATCCTCGTGCGAGCAACCGACCCATCGGCAGCGCGCGAACGACTAATAACCGCTCTCGAGACGGCTGGCCTTTACGATCTCCGTACTAGAGGGGTCTTCGACACCAGGGTACGTGTAATATGCGGTGATCTGGCGAGGCCGCGGCTGGGACTTTCAGACCGTCACTGGTCGCAGCTGGCAGAAACGATCGATACAATCGTTCACAATGCTGCCTGGGTTGATTATATCCTCGACTATCAGGCACTACGGCTATCTAATGTGGAAGGTACTCGAGAGCTTATTGAGCTGGCGCGCACCTCGCTCCGCAAGCAATTTCACTTTGTTTCGAGCACGACGATCTTCGGATGGTCGGTAAAGCAGAAACTTCTCGAACGAGACTCAAATCCCGAAATGTCGGCGCTCGACTTCGGTTACGCGCAGACGAAGTGGGTCTCAGAACACCTTGTACTCCAGGCTCGCGACCAGGGCCTTGATGCCAGAATATATCGGCCGGCCTTCCTTACGGCGTCAACCGCTGGATTCGGACATTCCACCGACATCGTAGCACGTTTGCTATCATTCATGATTAAGTATCGCGTAGCTCCGAACACCGGCATTCAACTCAGTCTTATGCCTGTCGACATCGCCGCCCACAACATGGCCGCCGTCATGACCTCCGCCGAGCCCCAGGATCCAGTTCTTCATGTGACAGTCGATGAGTACTTCAACATCATCGACCTGACCACGCAAATCAGCAAAGATTACGGGATCTCGTTCCGATACGTCGATCTAGAAGAATTCTCGCGAGAAATGAAAAGGCTCTGCACTATCGCGGACCCAGCCTTCCCGCTACTCGACTTTGTTGTCCGCTCGCACTCGAAAGTCGCAGCGATGGAGCACAAGCGATATGATAACACGGCCTTTCGGCTAGCGCTCAAGCACTCAGGTGCTGGTGTCGCTGACGCGAGCCTCCAAGAGGCTGCGTCGTTTCTGATGGCTCATCTCAAGGCTCAGAGAATGCTTCCGGAGGGTTGAGCCCGAGCCTGTACCTGACAGTGATCGCTGTCAGCCGACTGGGCATGCGCGGGTCCGGATGGGCCGGGGTGCCGGGCGGTTACGCCAAGACCAGGGACATCCTGGCCCGAATGCTGGCGGGCGAGCCGCACGCCACCGCGGAGCGGCGGCTGGAGCGGGAGGCGGCGCAGCAGACCCGCAAGTCCCCGGCCTACACCGACGTGACGGCCAGCCACGACAAGACGATCTCGATCGTGCACGCCGCGATCCGCGAGCAGGAGCGGCGGGCGCGGCTGGCCCGGGACGAGCAGGCGATAGTGCTGTGGCGGGGCGTGAGGCGCGCTGGCAGGAGATCTTGCAGGAGGGCGACCGGCGGGGCCTGGAGTACATGCAGCAGATGGCCGGGTGGACCCGCACCGGTTACCACGGCAAGCGGATCGACGGGGTCGAGCCGGGCAGGTGGGAGCGGGCACTGCCGATCGTGACGACGTGGCTGCAGGGCACCAACCGCCAGGGCGAGCCGCATGATCACAGCCACAACCTGTTCGCCCGGATGGCGATTACCGAATCGGACGGGAAGGCGCGGGCGCTGGACACGATGCGGATCCGCCCAGCGGAACCGGATCCGCGAACCGCCCAGTGGCGGCGTAGAACCCGCGCACGCGATCCCCTGCTGTAGGCGGCACGAAAGCGTGCCACTGGTAGTCGTGATCGACCATCCGTGCGTTCACCCTGTTATACGGCTGCGTGCCCCGGCACGGGTTCGGCCTGCCCGCTGTAGGTTTGCCATATATACTAGGATATCGTATAATCCTATATTGTGAAATCCGAGATGGTTCCTCCTGGCCAGTCGGCCGTGCTGGCGCTGCAGCGGGCCGCCCACGCCACCGTGCACGCGCTCGCCGCCGAGGTTGCCGCCCTGAGCCTGACCGGCTCCGAGATCAGCGTGCTGGCCAACCTGGCAGACGGCCGCGGCCGGACCATGTCCGAGCTGGCGGCGGCCACGGGCAACCGGCCGACTACGCTCACCAGCGTGCTGGACCGGCTGGAACGGCGCGGCCACATCGCCCGCGGTGCCCGGCCGGGCGACCGCCGGGCAGTGCTCATCGAGCTCACGCCGTCCGGCCGCCAGGCCGCCACCACGATCTTGCAGGCTGTCACCCGCCTGGAACGCCGCGCGCTCGCCGCCCTGCCCGCCGGCACGGTCTCCGTGCTGCGAACCGCCCTGCACGCACTCAGCGAGGTATCCGCATGACAGCACCAAACCCCGCCCCGCACACCGGCAGCGCCGCCATCTTCGACGCGTTGATGGCTGAGGTGATGGCGGGCGCGACCCGGTTCGGCCACCGGGAGCACGTCCACCTGACCTGGCTGGCGGTGCGCCGCTGCGGCGTCACCGCGGCGATCGGCTTGGTCAGCGCCGGCATCCAGCGCACCGCCCGCTACGCCGGCGCGCCGCAGAAGTACCACGCCACCATAAGCCGGGCCTGGGTGGAACTGGTCGGGTACCACGCAGCCGAGACCGGCGAGGACCATTTCGCCGCTTTCGTCGGCCATCATCGCGCCCTGCTCGACAAGCGGCTGCTCACCCGCTTCTACCGCCCGGCCACTCTCGCCAGCGCGCAGGCGAAGACCGGCTGGGCCGAACCCGACCTCGCCCCATTCCCCTGGCAGGCCGGACGGCAAAGAACTGCATGCATCCGGGCGACAGGGCTCCGATCGGCGATTTCGATGACGAGCGGGATGACGGGCGCTTTTC
Source organism: Streptosporangiaceae bacterium (assembly GCA_019246795.1). Lineage (GTDB taxonomy): Bacteria > Actinomycetota > Actinomycetes > Streptosporangiales > Streptosporangiaceae > Palsa-504. Next base: position 16,293 of record JAFAPY010000259.1, read on the forward strand.
AGGGGCTGCCCGATCGGTGAGGCAACCACCCTGCGGCTGCCAGGCGCGCATCGGCTGATACGCCACTCATGTCCGGCATGCCTCAGTTCTTCCCCGGGGGCGGTCCGCTCTTCCCCGGGGGCGGTCCGCGAGATCGACGAGACGCCCGATGCCAGCCCGGAGTCCATCGATCGCGTTACCGCCGTGTCACTTCACGAGTGCGGGCGCCTAGGCTGCGGAAGACCAACCGCGCGCCACAATCTTGAGCTGCTGTCGTCGGCCAGGACGGAGAATGTCCGCGGTGCCCCACGGGCAGATCTGCACAAGTACGGTTACTCGGTGCAGGGTAGGACTGGAGTTGCCGAACCCAAGGACGCTGCGCCCGCGTTGTAGTTATCCTGCTATCAGCGGTTATCGGGCCAGCTGGGAGCCGGACTTGGCCTTGTGCTTGACTGCGCGCGGGCTTGCAGGTCGCGGCTGATCGACCGGAGGTGAGGTCATGGCCGATCAGACCCGGCGGCCGCCGGGGAAGGGCGGCGGTGCGCGACGGGCCAGTGTCGTCTCCTGCTGGATATGCGGGATCCGGTTGCATTTCAGCAAGATGATGCCGGACGGCAGAGACTGGTGCGACGACATCAGGTGGTATTGCCGGGACGTCGAGGCGTGTACCCAGCGCTGGACGACATCACGCCGTGTCCTGTCGGCAGACGGCGAGGAGCCGCAGCAGACGTCTCCGGACATCCACCCGCGAGCTGCCGGTCACCTTGATCAGGCAGCCCCGGTCAGCGGCAAAGTCGCCCCGGCGGCCAGTGGGTGACGCCGCGTTTCATAAACGGACCCAAGATGGTCAGCGCATATCGCTAGGGCGAATATCGGTAGATGACGCTTTTAAGTGCCGCGGCTGCACGGGAGGCACGGAAGCTGCAACCAGCATGGCAGCTGGGACTGGGCCCGTCCGCGTGGCGGATCGTCGGGGAGGGTCAGTTCTGCATGGTGAGCAGCTCGCGGAGCCGCTGTAGTTCGGCGGCCCCGGCCTGCAGGTGGGCGGCAAGCTGGGCCCTGGCCTGGGCGGGGGTGCCGTGCAGCGCCTGCAGCAGGACGCGGTGGTCATCGGCGGTGCGGCCAAGCTGGCGGCTGGAATGCTCGGCCAGGGACAGGGCCAGGCGCTGATCCTGCTGCAGCTGGGTGTGGAACCGGCTCAGCCGCGGGCTGGCTGTGGCGGCGACGAGGGTGGCGTGGAACTGCTGGTCCCCCTCCAGCACGCCGGCAACATCGCCGCGGGCGAACGCGTTCTGGATCTGGTCAACCAGGCCAGCGAGCTTCTGGTAGAGGGCGGAGTCGCGGTGTGCGGTGAGCGCATCTGCGCCTGCGGTCTCGATTGCAGCGCGGGCGGTATAAATGTCGGTGACGTCGCCGCTGGTGATCTCGGAGACTATGATGCCGCGGTTCATCTGGTAGCGGACCAGCCCATCTGCACTCAGGAGCCGGGCGGCCTCGCGGATGGTGTTGCGAGACACGCCGAGCTCGGCGCCCAGCGCTGCCTCCCGTAGCGGCGTGCCCGGCGGGATCCGCCCGGACACGATGGCCTCCCGTAGCACGGCCGCGGCCTGCTCGGTGGCGGACTCCCGCCGGATGACCGTGCCGAGCCCGGCAATCGGGTTGGTCATGCTCACCAGTCTCCCAGCGGCAGGTCCCGGCCGACGTTCTGCTCCTCGGCCAGCCGGGTGGCTAGCGCGGCGGCCGCGGCGTCTTGGACACCCAGCCCGGTCAGGTCGGCAACCGTGATCTCCTCGCCGCTGGTGCGGCCAGGCAGCCGCCCGGACGCCAGCGCGGGCAGCTCCCCATACACCGCTGCGGTATCGAAAACCCCGGCGTCGAGCGCATGGTGCAGTTCACCGCATGCGGTGGCGGCCAAGATGCTGTCCGGGACATATTTTCCCGCCGCAGGGAGGATCCGCGGATCGAGTTCTTGCTTGTGCGGCATGTCCGCGCCCACCGCGGTGAGGTGTGTGCCGGAGGCCATCGACCCGGCTTCGATCAGCGGCCCGGCGGCGCTGGTGGCGGTAATGATCACCTCGGCCCCCTCGACCGCCTCGCGGGCCGTCGCGGCCACCGCGACCCTCACGCCGCCGGTGCTCATCTCCCCCGCGTACTGCTCGG
>JAFAPY010000320.1 GCA_019246795.1 Streptosporangiaceae bacterium
TCCCGATCCTGGCCGTCAGCGCCCGGCCTGGCGCACAGCTCACCCGGACATCCTGCGGCGATTGCGCCTCGCAGGTGCCGCAGAACATCCAATCCGGAACGCCGGCCGCCCTGATACGAGCAGAGCGCAAGGTCGACCAGAACGGCGGGACTGCGCGCGTTCTTTTCAACCTTCCCGCGTCACTCACCGTGATGCTCGAATAGCGGCGTGGACGTTCTGAGCAGCCGGATCCTGCTGCGCCCCAGCGACCTGGACCGCAGCCGCCGCTTCTACCGCGACGTGCTGGGCCTGGCCATCTACCGGGAGTTCGGCCCCCCGGACGATCCCGGCGTGGTGTTCTTCCCCGGCCCGGGCCTGCTCGAGGTCTCCGGGCACGCGGCCGGCCTGCCGGGTGCCCAGTGATGATGACCTGGATCCAGGTACGGGACATTCACGCCGGGCACGCCCGGCTGGCCGCGGCCGGAGGCCCCCATCCTCCGGGAGCCCGCAACGGAGCCTGGGGCTTGATCGAGATGTGGATGGAGGATCCCGACGGGATCCGTATCGCCTTGGTCGAGGTCCCCGCCGATCACCCTCTCCGCCATGACCCGCGATCCGCGTCACCGCCATGACCCGCGATCCGCGTCACTGCCAAGATGACGACCCCTACGCGGCAAATGAGGATCTTCATCCAGCGGGCGCCGCTGCATAAAAATACGGTCGGCCTGCTCGCGTTGGGCCATAACCAAGGGCGGCCAGACGGCCGACTACACGAATGTGCCGGTAGATAACCGCGCGCCGACCCGCCGATCTGTTGCGTCTAGCGGCAGCCGTAACGGCGCCGGACGGACTCCCCGAAGAATCGTTCTGCTCGCGGTGAGACCCTGGCGTGACAGCTCGGCGTACTGTTCGCTGGCGATTGGGTCGGTGACGAAATGGGCAGCCGGATGGCTTCCGCTGACTTTGTGTCGTCGCTCACGTAATTCCCCAGGCATGAGGGGCTGGCGCTCACGTAATTCCGCGCGTTGCAGCACCGAGCGGGAGAACGCGGTCAACTGTCCGGATGAGACCACCCCGCCTTGCGGACAACCGCTCAGCGTGTCGTTGTACTCCCAGTCCCCCATGTACCCGGCCCGCAGCATGCCGCGGACCAGCCGGAGGAAACCGCTGGTCACCGATCTTCTCCGGGAGTATCCGCATCAGGATCTCGTGGTCGACGGACCCGTAGCAGTCGGCGATGTCGCCCTCGATGAAGCTGCCTTCTGCTCGGCGGCGACGGCTGGTGAGCAGGACTGAACGGCGCGGCCGTCCGAATGCTGCTGATCGCCGGAGATCGCTGCGCGGCGGTCTGGCGGGCGGTGGCGGCGGGCCGCCACGGAGGTCCATCCCAACAGTGAGCAGCACCGGTAGCGGCTGGGCCGCGATCGGTTCGGGCATCATGGGAGATCGGCCCGCCGCTGACCGGCCCCTTTTCCGGGCGGCCCGCTAACGGCGAGGAAGGGGAGAGCATGCCGAAGATGCAGCCGGGCGAAGCCGGGCAGGTGATGCGCCGGTTCGGGCTGGGTGATGAGGATGTCGCGGCGTGGCACGAGAGCGGGCTGCCCGAGGACGCCTTTACCGGCTGGCTCACCGACCGGGTGGCCCGGCGGCCGAGCGGGCGCCGGGCGCGCGAGGTCTACGGCGCCGAGGATGTGCACGACTTCGCCCGGCGGCCGATCCTGGACGCGCTCGCGCCCGGGCCCGGCGATCACCTGCTGGAGGTCGGCTGCGGCGGCGGCCTGCTGCTTCGCGATGCCCTGGCCACCGGCGCTGCGGCGACCGGGATCGACCACAGCGCCGAGATGACCCGGCTGGCCCGGCAGCGGGCTCCCGGCGCCGGCGTGGTCTGCGCCGCCGCCGAGAACCTGCCGTTTGCCCCGAATACGTTCAGCGCGCTGGCGATGTCGGTGGTGTTCTTCTTCCTCGCCGACCCGGCCCGGGTGCTGCGCGAGTGCCGGCGGGTGCTGCGTCCCGGCGCGCCGGTAGCCATCTACACCACCGGCCCGGAGTTGCGCGGGACTCCGGCCGCCCCCGAGCCGCTGGCCAGCCTCGGCCACTTCTACTCCGACGCCGAGCTCGCAGCGCTGGCCAGCCAGTCGGGGCTGGCCGATGTCCAGGTCCGCAATGACGGCGGCGGCCAGCTGCTCAGTGCCCGCTGGTGACGCCGTGTCGTGTCGTAATGCGGAGGGCGGCCGAGCTCGGCGGCTAGGGCGCGGGGAGCCTGGCAGCGCCAGGCGTCGGTGATCAGCTCCGCGAGTTCGCCGGCGTCGATGGCCGGGAGCCGGACGAGCACCGCCGGGAAGCCGTTGTAGTGCGGCTCGGTGAAGAACTTCTCCGGATCGGCGGCGAGCAATTTGTGATCCTGCAAGGACCGAGACCCCCGGTTCCTCGCCATCCGCCGCGGGGGGACGCTCACGGACTCCGGCCATCGGCTCCTGGCTTCGTGGGCGGGTGCGTGCGCGAAGCACGTTCTGCACCTCTTCGAGTCGGTGCAGCCCGCAGACCCGGCCTGGTCAGGCGATCGAGCAGATTCGGGCATGGGCGCGCGGCGAGATCAGGATGCCTCAGTCCCGCGCGGCGGGCGACCATACCATGGCCGCGGCAAGAGTGTTGAGCGGAGCCGCTCGGCATGCAGCATTCGCTGCCGGCCAGGCGGCGGTGGTGGCGCATGTCGCTGCACACGAGCTGGGTGCTGCGGCCCACGTGATCAAGGCCGCGCGTACGACGGCACCCGCAGGCGTGGCGGAGGCTGCCGGACAGCTCGAGTGCCGTTGGCAGCGCGCGCAGCTCCCGGATGCGATCCGCGGACTCGTCCTGGACGACCAGCGGTTGCGCAGCGAGGTCTGGTGGTCGGTCTTCGGCTGTTGACGGCGCTGCGAACGTCGTGGTCAGGCTGTGGGCTTGCGGGAGTGCGGACTGCTCATAAGGTAACCAGTTCGGCGAGGTGGGCGAGCGAGTTGCCCAGGTGCCCCGGAGGGAACGGCGGGAATCCGATGTGCTCCCGGATGGGCTCCGGGACCGCTGACCAGTCATAGG
>JAFAPY010000335.1 GCA_019246795.1 Streptosporangiaceae bacterium
CCCGCGGATGACGATCTCGCCCACCTCACCCTGCGGCACCTCGTGGTCCTCGGTGTCCACCACGCGCATCTGCACGCCCCGGATCGGCGTGCCGATCGAGCCGGGCTTGCGCTCTCGGCCGGGGTGGTTGAACGAGGCGACCGGGGATGTTTCCGACAGGCCGTATCCCTCCAGCACCCGGCAGCCGAACGCCTCCTCGAACCCGCGCAGCACCTCCACCGGCAGCGCCGCGCCGCCGGAGATGCACATCCGCAGCGCGGACACGTCATAGTCCGCGCGGTCCGGCCGGTGCAGCATCGCCACGTACATCGTCGGCACGCCCTCGAAGAGGGTCACGTGATGGCCGGCGATGACCCGCAGCGCGGTCCCGGCGTCGAACCGCGGCAGCAGGGTCAGGCACGCCCCCGCCGCGACCGCGACGTTGAGCGCGGCGGTCTGCCCGAACGCATGGAACAGCGGCAGCCCGCCGAACATCACGTCGTCCGGCTGCACCCCGACGATATCGGCGCGCGTCACCTCGGTGTTACTTCCGAGGTTGCCGTGGGTGAGCTCGGCGCCCTTCGGGTGGCCTGTCGTGCCGGAGGTGTACAGGATCACCGCGGTATCGTCGTTGCCCCGCTCCGCGACCTGGTAATCCGGCGCGACCGAGGCCAGCAGCTCCGGGAAGCCCGTCAGGTCCACCACGACGGGCTCCGCGCCGGCCTGCTCGGCGCCGCCGCGTGCCTCATCCGCGAACGCATGCCAGGCGAGGATCAGCCCGGCCCCGGAGTCGCCGAGGTAATAGGCCACCTCCCGCTCCTTGAGCAGCGGGTTCATCGGGACGACGATGCCGCCCGCGCGGAGCACGCCGTAATAGACGACGGGGAACTCGGCCACGTTGGGCAGCATGATCCCGACCCGGTCACCCGGCTTGAGGCCGCGCTCGTACAGCACCCCCGCGACCCTGGCGCTCGCCTCGTCCAGTTCCCGGTACGTCATCGCGGCGTCGCCCGCCCGTACCGCGATCCGCTCGGCGTGCGCGCGCGTGGTCTCCGCCAGATTCGATGCGAGGTTTTCCACGATGGTCCTCCTTCACCGGAGGGACCGTGCCCGTGGGCACGAGAGACCTTCATTGTGCGGCCAGCGAGCCGGGCGGTCGACGGTCCGCCGTATCAGCTATGGTCGCTCGCATTGGTTCTGCGACACAACCGTGCGCCAGCGGGTATCTGCTGGTGCATCGCCTCGCCTATGGTGAGCGTGACGGCGGCGTGCGACGGTGCGGCCCGGCCGCTCCCGGCTTGTCAACCCAGGGCCGCCGTGCTGAGGTCGACCCGGTAAAGCGGCCCGGCGCCGGCGATGACTGCGGGGAGCAGGCCGGCGGCCTGGGGGAGCAGCTGTTCGGTGTAGAAACAGGCGGTGTCGATCTTCTCCCGGAGAAAGACCGCGTCGGAGCCGTCGGCGCTGCGCAGCAGCCGGGATGCGGCAAGCGCCGATCGGGCCAGCAGCCAGCCGCCGATGACCAGGCCGAGAAGCCGCAGGTACGGCGTCGCCCCGGCCAGGGCATCGCTGGGCTCGGCCAGCCCCCGGGAGAGGAGCCAGTCGGTCGCTTCGCGCGCCGCGCTCACGCCGTTGGCCAGCGCCGCCCGCATCCCGGCCAGCTCCGGGCCCGCCGCGGCCAGCTCCCGGTCCAGGAGGTCCATCTGGGTGAGGAGGTCGGTTACCACACCTCCACCGCGCATCGGCACCTTGCGCGCGATAAGGTCGATGGCCTGGATGCCGTTGGTGCCCTCATAGATCGGGGGGATGCGGCCGTCACGCAGATACTGGGCCGCGCCGGTCTCCTCGACGTAGCCGATACCGCCGTGGACCTGCAGGCCGATCGATGCCACGTCGAAGCCAACATCAGTGCACCACGCTTTGGAGATAGGCGTCAGCAGCTCGACCAGTTCTCGCCGAGCCTCCCGCTCCGCCGGGTCATGGTGGTACCGGGCGAGGTCAATCGACACCGCGTTGGTGTAGAGGACGGCGCGCATGGCCTCGATGTAGGCCTTCATGGTCAGCAGCATGCGCCGCACGTCAGGATGCTCCACGATCGGCGGCTGCTCCCCGGCCGGCGAGCCGGCGGCCCGGCCCTGCCTGCGCTCCTGGGCGTAACGCAGAGCGTCCTGGTAGGCACGCTCAGCAATAGACAGGCCCTGGAGCCCGACGGAAAGCCGGGCGGTGTTCATCATCGTGAACATGTACCGCATGCCCTGGTTGGTCTCGCCGACCAGGTAGCCGACCGCCCCGCCGGCGTCTCCGTACGACATGACGCAGGTCGGGCTCGCGTGAACCCCGAGCTTGTGCTCGACCGAGACGCAGCGCAGGTCGTTGCGGGCACCCAGCGACCCATCCTCATTGACGAGGTACTTGGGAACGATGAAGCACGAGATGCCCTTCGTGCCGGGGGGCGCCTCAGGGACCCTGGCGAGGACCAGGTGGATGATGTTGTCGGCCAGGTCGTGCTCGCCGTAGGTGATGAAGATCTTCTGGCCGGTGATGCGCCACGTGCCGTCGCCCGCCGGCACCGCCTTGGTGCGCACCGCCCCGAGGTCGGAGCCGGCTTGGGGCTCGGTCAGGTTCATCGTGCCGGTCCACTCGCCGCTCACCATCTTCTCCAGGAAGGTGGCCTGCTGCGCGGGGCTGCCGTGCTGGACCAGCATGTCGATGGCGCCCTGGGTGAGCAGCGGGCACAGCGAGAACGCCATGCAGGCCGAGGTCATCATCTCCTGCATCGCGACCGCGATCAGCCACGGGAACCCGCCGCCGCCGAACTCCGGGGGGAAGGGCACGGCCGCCCAGCCGGCGGCAACGTAGCGCCGGTACGCCTCGGTGAACCCGCGCGGGGTCGTGACCTTGCCGTCGCCGTCGAGCGTGCTGCCAGCAACGTCGCCGACCCGGTTGAGCGGGCCCACCACCTCAGCCATGAACCGGCCGCTCTCCTCGATGAGCCCGAACGCGGTTTCGGGATCCGCGTGATGGTACGCCTCGAGCTTGGCCAAGCCGCCGATGTCGACAAGCTGGTCGAGAACGAACCTGATGTCACGAAGCGGGGGGACATAGTCGGTCATAGCCTCAGGTTAAGCGCGGAGCGTCCGGATGCCGCATCAGGTGGCGGCTACCGAGCTGCAGGCCTCGGTATGCTCGCCGGGTGAGCCGGATCTCAATCGTGGGCCTTCCGGACAGCGCTGCCAGCTACGCGGCCGGCCCGGATTTGGCACCCGCGGCGTTGCGCTCGGCTGGCTTGCCCGGGAAGCTGCGGGCAGCGGGCCTGGAGGTCCACGACGATGGGGACCTGCCTCATCAGGCATGGAGACCTGACCGGAATCACCCGCTGGCCCAGAACGCCGACCAGGTCACCGCGTCGCTGCGCCAGCTAGCCGACCGGCTCGGGCCGCTGCTGGCGCGCGGCGACTTTGCCCTGGTGCTTGGCGGCAACTGCACCATCGCGCTGGGGGTCATGGCCGCTCTGCGGCGCCTGGGGACCGGCACCCCGGGCTTGCTGTATGTCGACCGCGGCTATGACATCAACACCCCGCAAAGCACGACCGACGGGGCCTTGGACTGGATGGGCCTCGCGCACGCGCTTGCCTTGCCGGGGTGCGTGGGCGCCCTCGCCGACGCGTTCGGGCCCCGGCCGCTGCTGCAGGCACACCAGGTGGCATGGCTGGGGGTGGAGCTGCGGCTGGCTACGGACTGGGAGCGCGAGCAGGCGGCCCGGCTCGGCCTGCACGTGACCACCAGCCAGGCGCTGGCCGCCGATCCAGCCGGCGCTGCCATGGTCGCGCTTGACTACCTCCCGCCCGGCCCGCTCGCGGTCCACTTCGACGTCGACGTCCTGGACTTCACCGATGCCCCGCTGGCGGAGAACACCGATGGGCGCAACACCGGACCTACCCTCGGCCAGGCCGAAGAGGCGCTCACGCAGGCAGCGCGCGATCCCCGGATCCGGGCGCTGTCGATCGGAGAGCTTAACCCGACGCGCTGCGCCGGCGAGCCTGACGTGCTTGCCCGCTTTGCCGGCAGCATCGCCCGGATTCTGGCTGTCGCGGCTGGCTGATAGCCAGCGCAGGCCTACGCGAACGCTCCGATCCCGGTGATGGCGCGGCCGACGATCAGCGTCTGTATGGTCTCGGTGCCCTCGAAGGTATGGACGGCCTCCAGATCGGCCATGTGCCGGGCCACCTGGTAATCCAGCAGGATCCCGTTGCCGCCGAGCATGTCGCGCGCGTCGGCGGCGATCGCCCGCGCCTTGCGGGTGTTGTGCATCTTCGCCAGCCCGGCCACGGTCTCGGTCAGCCGGCCCGCCTCGGCCAGGCGCCCGATCTGCAGGCAGTACAGCTGCATCGCGGTCAGGTCGGCCAGCATCGACACCAACCGCTGCTGGATGATCTGGAAGCTCGCCAGCGGCTTGCCGAACTGCCGCCGCCGCAGCGCGTACTGCAGCGCGGTGTCGTAGGCGGAGGTGGCGTGGCCCAGGGCCCCCCAGGCGCAGGTGCTGCGGGTAGTAGCCAGGATCTTGCCGGTGTCCTTGAACGAGCGCGCCACGGGCAGCCGGTTCTCCTCCGGCACCCGCACGTTGTCCAGCACGATGTCGGCCTGCCATATCGATCGCAGCGACACCTTCCCCTCGATGACCTCCGCCTGGTAGCCCGGTGATCCCTTTTCCACCACGAACGCGTTGACCTTGCCGTCCTCGGTGTTGCGGGCCCAGACGATGACCAGGTCGGCGATGCTGCCCAGGCCGATCCACCGCTTGTGGCCGTTCAGCACCCACTCTTCACCGTCGCGGCTGGCCGAGGTCTCCAGCGCTACCGAGTCCGACCCGTGATCCGGCTCAGTGAGCGCGAACGCGCCGAACTTGTCCATCGTGGCCATCGCGGGCAGCCAGCGCTGCTTCTGCTCCTCCGAGCCGAGCAGCGCAATCGACTGCATGGCCAGGCCCGCGTGCACGCCCAGCGCCACGCCCAGGCTGCCGTCGCCGCGGTGCAGCTCCATCGCCACCAGGCCGCACGCCATCGGGCTCATCCCGGCGCACCCGTATCCCTTGATGTCCTCACCGACGACGCCGAGCTCGGGCAGCCGCCGGATCAGCTTCCACGGCATCTCCGCCCGTTCCCAGTACGGGCCGACGGCCGGGATGACCTCCTCGTCTGTGAATTTCCTGACGGTGATGTAGTGCGACCATTGCTCGTCGGTGAACTGCGTGCGCACGGAGAAGAAGTCCGTCCCGAGTGATTCACCGAGATGCTCGCTAGCGGCCTGGGTCATCCTCGGCTCCTCCCGGGGCAAGGAACGCATCCACGATGGGAGCGATGCGTTCGGCATCTACGGCCAGCTCGAGATGGCCGCCGGAATAGATATCAAGTGTGCTGTTGGGGATCAGCCGGTGCATGATCCGCGCGTTGACCAGCGGGATGATCGGGTCGTCATCCCCGGCCAGGATCAAGGCCGGCACCTGCAGCCGCCGCAGCCGAGGCAGGCTGGTCCACCCGATGCCGGACAGCAGCTGGTAGTAATAGCCCCGGGCCGGCCCCAGCCGCGACGTCAGGTGCAGCAGGTCCCGGGCCACAGCCGGGTCGCGGCGCGCACGGCCGCCGTACAACTCCCCGGCGATCCGGGCCGCATACTCCGGCTCCCGGTGCCGCCGCGGCGTGACCATCTTCACCAGCACCCGCGGGTGCCCGGGCACCATCAGCGCGCCGGTCCCGGTGGCCACCAGCACCAGCCGCCGCACCCGGTCCGGGCGGCTGAGCGCGAACTGCTGGGCCAGCCCGCCGCCCCACGAGATGCCCAGCACGTCGGCCCGCTCATAGCCGAGCTCATCCAGCAGCCCGGCCAGCAGCGACGGCAGCGTGTGCAGGTGATACGGAACCACCGGCGCCGGGGACCCGCCGATGCCGGGCATGTCGAACCGGATCACCGGCCGCCGGGTGTCCAGCGCGTGGACGAACGGCTGGAGCAGCTCCAGGCTCGCGCCGATGCCGTTGCACAGCAGCAGCGGCGGCCAGCAGGGGTCCCCCTCCCGCACCGCCACCCGCAGCACGCGGCCGCCGATGCTCAGATGCCGCATCTGCTCGTGCGGGTAGCCGCGCTGCATCCGGCGCGGTATCAGGCGGTTCGGCTGGCGTCTGGCCGGCTCGGGTCCTGGTACCTCAACGGTCATTGATCGAGGTTCCCGGTGCGTCACCGATCGGTTCCAGCCCGCCGCCGGGCTCCCCCGGGAGCGGCGGTCTTCCTGGCCAGCTGATACCTGGCCTTGCCGTTGCCAGCCGGATTGAGCATGGCGGAAATATGCCCGCTGGTGCACAGCACGAACCGGTCGTCATCACCGCCGTCCCCCGGACGGGGGTAACCCCCGTCGCCGCCTTGTAATCGTTGACCGAGTCCGGCTCCCCGACCGCCACGTCGGCTGTCAGACTTAGCGTGGAACCAGCGAGACCGAGGATCCAATAGGGGGAGAGCGTGACCCAGGAGGCTCAACGGCGTGAGCCGAGGGACCTGGAGGGCCGCGTCGCCGTGGTCACCGGCGCAGCCCGCGGCATCGGACGAGAGGCGGCGGTCGCGCTGGCCCGGCACGGAGCGTCGGTGGCGGGTATCGACATCGCCGGCCCGGTCAGCGTGATGCTGGACTATCCGCCCGCGACGCCGGAGGATCTGAACGAGACGGGCGCCAGGGTGCAGGCGGCAGGCGGCAGGTGGCTGGCTGCCCAAGCCGATCAGCGGGATATCGGGGCGATCAGGGCCGCCGCGGATCTGATCGAGGGGGAGCTCGGCGGCCCCGAGATCGTGTTCGCGAACGCCGGGATCCAGGCGTTCAAGCCGCTGCTGGAGATGGGCGAAGCGGACTGGCACGACCAGATCAACGTCAACCTGAACGGCACCGCGAACGTGATCCGGGTCTTCGCTCCCATCCTGGTGCGGCGAGGAGGGGGCCGGATCATCATCACCTCCTCCACTCAGGGCCAGCACGGGACGCTGCACGGGGCGGCGTACTCGGCGTCCAAGTGGGGCCTGATCGGGCTGATGAAGTCCGCGGCCCTGGAGCTGGGCCGGCACGGGATCACGGTGAACGCCGTCATCCCCGGGCTGATCGACACCGCGCTGACCCGCCATGAGGACCGCTATGCCCAGGCGATCAGCGCGGCCGGGAAACAGCCCACGGGGAACCGCCAGGCCGACGAGGCGACCGCGGCGCAGCTGCTTACGGCGGGCAGCCCGCTGGGGGTCCCGTGGATCGAGCCCGGCGACATCGCGCCGGTCGTCGCGTTCCTGGCCTCCGACGCCGCCCGGATGGTCAGCGGAGCCTCGTTCGCGGTCACCGCCGGTGACAGCGCCCACATCACCGCCTGACGGGCTCCCGGCGGCGTGGCCGCAGCCCCCACGGGTCCCGAGCCGCCGGGCAATCAGAATGTCAGCGGCACACGTGACAATAGGCCTCACGAAAGCATGAAGACCTCGGCGTGGAGCTAAGGGGACTCGAACCCCTGACCTTCTGCATGCCATGCAGACGCGCTACCAACTGCGCCATAGCCCCTCAGGCGGCGCCCGAGACGTCTGACGGAGCAGGCCGAAACCAGTGCCGCAGACGATGAGGCTAGCACATGTTAAGGACTTGGGGACCACCTCGACCTCGCGCGACCGAACATAGGATGTTCCCCGCGGCCGGGATCCCGATCTGTAGAAAAGTACGTTCGAACCAGTCCGGCGCGGGTAGGGAGCCGGGGAGAGCGATGCGGAGGAGCAATGAGCGACGACATGACACCCCAGGACAACCCGGCCAAGGACCCGGAGGACTGGGTGACCGGAGACGAGCCGATGACCGGGCCGCAGAAGTCGTACCTGCAGACGCTGGCCCGCGAAGCCGGGCGCGAGATAGACCTCGACGCCCTGTCGAAGGCCGACGCGTCCCGGCTCATCGACGAGCTCCAGGCTGCCTCCGGCAGGGGGAAACCAAGCCGTACCTCCTGATGCACCGCGGCGGCTCAGTGCTAACCGGAGCGCGCGCGTCGGGCTAGCCGCCGCGCGGCCGCTCAGTGCCTGGCCGCCGCGCGGCCGCTCAGTGTTTTCTGGAGCGCGCGCGTCGGGCTAGCCGCCGCGCGGCCGCTCATACGGCGCCCAGGGCCGCGATGGCCTGCGGCCCGTATCCGGCTGCGGCCAGCGGCCGGCGTACATCGCGGTCGAGGTCCGGCAGGTAGCCGAACAGCACGTCGGCAGGCCCGGCGACCTCCACCTGGCCCAGGGCCGCGGGCAGCAGCAGGGTCTCCGCCCGGTCCAGCCGGCCGGACCAGTCCCCGGCCGTCACACCGACCGGCGCCCCGGCGTTGGACAGGATCTGCGCGGTGCCGAACCGGTGCCGCAGCGGGGCGAAGCCGCCCGCCCGCCAGCGTTCCAGCGCGAAGTAGGGGCCCGCGCACAAGAAGACCCGCTCCACCCCGTCGGCCACCTCCACCTTCAGGCCGGGGCCGAAATCAGGCCGCGGCTCGAGCTTGGCCTCGGCCATCAGCAGGTCCAGGTTGGCATGCCGCTGCTCGTCGGTGATCGGCGAGCCGTCTTCCATGTCCCAGCGCATGGCGTGCTGCCCGATGTCGGAGGTCTGCTGGATCTCATAGACCAGCATGCCGGGACCGAAGCTGTGCACCGTGCCGCCCGGCACGTAGATGGTCTCCCCGGCGCGCACCGGCAGGCGGCGTAGCACCGCGTCGAAGTCCTGGTCGGCCAGCGCCTGCCGCAGCCGGTCCCGGGCGACGCCCCGCCGTACGCCACATAGCGCGGTGGCGCCCGGTGCGGCGTCCAGGACGTGCCACGCCTCGGTCTTGCCGTTCGGCTCGCCTTCCAGGCGGCGCGCGTCGTCGTCGTCGGCGTGCAGGTGCACCGGAAGCATGCCGGAGGCATCGATGAACTTGGCCAGCACCGGGAACCGGTCCCCGCGCCACCGCGGGCCCATGACCTCCTCGGGATGCGCGGTGACAAGCTGGCGCAGCGACATGCCGCGCAGCGGCCCGCCGCGGACCTCGGCGACATAGCCGTCGACGTCGCTGACCTCCCAGGTCTCCGCGACCGGCCCGTCGGGCAGGCCCGGTTTGCCCAGCCGGTCGGCGATGACCCGGCCGCCGAACACCAGCCGCCGGAACCGCACGGTCAGCCGCAGCGGCTGCCAGTCCGCCATCGCTGCCGCCTACCCGCGCCCGCCGCACGCAATCCGCGGAAGCTGCCAGCATCGGCCCGTTCGGGTGAATTCTTTATTTTTCCGAACGACCGATGGTGTTACCGGCTCCGGACCGCTGCTGCGAACACCGGTAGGTAGCCGGCCACCTGGCCAGCCGCGGTCGGATGGTAGGAGGAGGAAAGCGCCAGGATGTCCACCGAATGCAGCCAGCTGCCGGAATCGCAGATCTCGTGCCCGGCGAACTGGCCGCGGACATCGGCGAAAGTGTCGCCGTTGGCCGCCGCTGCGGCCGCTAGCGCGGCGTCGAGGTCGTCAGCACCGGTGTTGAGCGCGGCACGGTCCGCGGTGCTCAGCCCGATGCAGCCGGCCGACGCGGCCAGGTCGTACAGGTGCGGGTAGCCGAGCACGATGACCCGGGCGTCGGGCGCGGCGGTCCGGATGGCCCGCAGGGTGGCGTCGAGCCTGCCCGGAAGCTGGCTGGCGATGAAGGCCTCCGCGGCGGAGACCGCGCCGAGGCATGCACCGGTCGGCAGCAGCACGCACGCTTCCATGACGGCGGCGAAACCGGCGTCGTTGCCGCCGATCGTGATGCTGACCAGCGTGGTCCGCCGGCTCAGCGCCGCGATCTGCCTGGCGAGCACGTCCGATGTCGTCGCGCCGGCGCAGGCTGCCGAGGCGAACGACGCGGGGGAGTGGGCGGTCGCCCACTGTTCCGGGTACGCGTCGGAGCTGCGGCTGCAGCGTCCGCTGGCCGCGATATCGTTCCCGGCGCCCAGGCCCGAGCTGTAGGAGTCGCCGAGCGCCACGTAATTGACGGCCGCGGCGGTCCCGGTCGGCGACGCGCCGGCGGTGGCCGCGCAAACGGCCGTGCCGACCGAGGCGCAGCACAGTGCCGCGGCCAGGCTCACGATGACACGGGAAATCCGCACCGATCACTCCGGAAGGTCGCGAAGGGGCGCGAGACGCGTCCCTTTCTTGTATCACGCAGTGACCATCTCGGGCAATATGGGTGATTGCCTGCCGCGGCGGTCACGGCTGCCCATCGATCCCAGCCGCATCCTCCCATCCCGCGCCGCGGCGTCGGCAGCCGCCCCTCGCCGGCGCTACGCCCAGCCGAGCCGGAAGCCGGCCAGCGTGTACCCGAGAGCGTTCAGTGTCGGCTGGATGAAGTTGTCCCGGATGATCTGGGTCGCCTCCGATTCCGCGCTCCGTACCAGCGGGCTGGTCACACTGGAGTCGTGAGTGGCCTGAAAGAACGCCATGCTCTGCGCCTGGGCGTACAGCACCGAGGGCGAGAACTGCGGCCGTATCAGCGCCCCGCAGCCGAGCCCGGGATAGGTCCAGCTGTGCTGGGCATCCAGCGGCCCCGACAGCGTGTCATCGACGGTGATGTCGTGCACGGACTGCGGAAGCTGCGGGCGCGGCAGCACCATGCTCACCGTCACCCGCCCGGGCGTGGCCGCCGCCGGCCGGCTCAGCACCCGCGCCTGGTAGTGGCCTGCCGCTGGCGACCACCACCCGGGTCCGGGGTTGAGGTCCACGGTGGCGGATGCGTGCCCGACCGCGTAAAACGTGCTGGCGTACCAGCACGGCCAAAAGCCGATGCTCTTCGACACCTTATGGGTGAACACGAAGGTGAAGGTCTCCGTGCCCAGCGCGGGCTTGGCGATCCCTTCGATCTTCTGCAGCACCCACGGACCGACATCGGTATCGGTCCTCGTGCCCGCGCTGATCGTCTGCCAGGGCCACGCGAAGCCGATCTTCGGCAGGTGTGCGTTGACGCCAAGCAGATGCAGGCCTGCCGATAGCGCCGCCACGACCGCGAACGCGATCGCCCTGCGGAACACGACCGCGGCCAGCGCCAGCACCGCCGTCCATTTCACCCACAGCGGCACCCGCCGCCGCTTCGCCAACCGCACCATATGCATGCTTCTTCCTCTGCCGACTATGCGACCGCCGGGTAGTGCAGCCACAGCACGACGGGCACCGCGCCGAACGGCATCCGGAACCGGGTGCCCGGCTTGTCCGGTGCGTTCGGGTCGTTGACGGCGGGCCAGCGCATCTTCAGGTGGCTGGCGGTCAGGCCGGCCACCGAGTACGGGAACTCCAGCGCCGAGACCCGGTGCGCCCGCAGCAGGCCGCCCCACCGGAACGCCGCGAACGCCTTGGCCAGTTCCCGGACGGACAGGTTGCGCCGCGCGGTCAGGTTCAGCCCGTAGACCGCTGCGGCGAGCTCGACGAGGTCCGATGCCGCCTGCGCCAGCGCCTCGGATTTCGTCCGGTACGCGCTCCCGTCGGGGGTGACGGTGCCGAGCTTCTCACCGTGGACCGGAGAGTGGCGAGGGTGCGCCTTGCACTGCATCCAGTCGCACGCCGCCAGCAGCTGCCAGCGGATTCCGGTGTCGGCCGCGACGTCGCGGTACAGCGGCTCCGCCCGCACCAGGGACACCTTCGCCATCGTGGTGAAGTCGTTGGTCACCGACAGCGGCATCGGCGTGATGTACCTCGTGGTGCCCGCGACCGGCCCGCGCGCCGCGATCCGGGGGCCGGGCCGCGCCGCCCGGCGCGCGGCCGG
>JAFAPY010000365.1 GCA_019246795.1 Streptosporangiaceae bacterium
CATGCCATCGCCTCCGGTGGTCTGCCATGCCAGGACACCACGAACGGCACGTTTCCGCCAGAGACCAAGTGCCCGCCGGGAGAACGCACCGGCAGGTGCGCGGCGCGGGCGGTTCTCAGCAGGACCTAAGTCCCTGCACCCGGGGACATCGGTCCCGCCACGCGATCGTGCTGGCCTATGAGGCCGACGATCCCGACCTCGTGGCACGGACCGGATGGAGCGTCGTGGTTACCGGGCTTGGATCGCGATCGATGCCGGGATCGTCACCGGTTTCGAGCTGTGCCGCGGCACACGGCGCGCGGCCATCTGGTGAGCGCCTGCGAGCAGCTCGCACAGGACCATGGGCGCGATCGGGTTCGCCTTCGAGGAGGCAGCGCTCGGTGGCGTGCCGCTGGTGGTCGGCAGCCGCGGCCGCTGGCCAGCGGGGTACCGGCCGATTAACCTTGCCTATATCGTCGCAAGGAACACCGGAGGGGTCCGTTGGCGAAACCTGGCCCGGCGCGCCACCCGGAGTTCTTGCCGGACCTGAAGCTGGACGAGCTGCTCGCGGAGCTGCAGGCGCGGCTGCAGGCGGTGCTGGCCATCAGGGACCGGATGCGCGGCCTGCTGCAAGCCGTGGTGGCCATCGGCTCCGGCCTTGACCTGGAGTCCACGCTGCGCAGGGTGGTGGAGTCCGCGGTCGGGCTTGTCGATGCGCGCTACGGCGCGCTGGGCGTCATCGGCGAGGGTAACGAGGGCAAGCGGCTGGCGGAGTTCATCCCGGTGGGGGTGAGCGCGGACGAGATCGGCACGATCCATCACTGGCCGGAGGGACGGGGCCTGCTCGGCCTGCTGATCGACGATCCCCGGCCGCTGCGGCTGGCCGACATCGCCGCGCATCCGGCATCATCAGGCTTCCCGGAGGGGCATCCGCCGATGCGCAGCTTCCTCGGCGTGCCGGTGCGGGTCCGCGACGAGGTGTTCGGCAACTTGTACCTGACCGACAAGCGCGGCGGCGGGGAGTTCACCGAAGATGACGAGGCGGTGCTGGTCGCGCTGGGCGCCGCGGCCGGGGTGGCGGTGGAGAACGCGCGGCTGTACCAGGCCGCCCGCCGCCAGCAGCGCTGGATCGCCGCCAGCGCCGAGGTGACCACGGCGCTGCTGTCGGGGGCGGAGCCGGGGGAGGTGCTGGCCGGGATCACCCGGCAGGCACGGGAACTGTCCGGCGCCGATCTGGCCGTGCTCGCGCTGCCTGATGACGAGCGACGCCGGCTGACGATCAGCTACGCCGCCGGCGACGGCGCCGATGCCGTCTGCGGGCTGGTGCTGCCGGGCGAGGCGTCGCTGTCCGGGCAGGTGCTGGCAACCGGGGAGCCGGTCACCTGCACCGACTTCGCCGCCGACCCGCGGGCCGCCCGGGAGGCCCGCGACGCGATGAGCCAGATCGGGCCCGCCGTGCTGTTCCCCTTGGGGGCGGCGGGCACCGCGCGCGGCGTGCTGACCATCGGGCGCCGCCATGGCGCGGTGCCCTTCGACGCCGCGCAGGCCGGCTTCGCGGCCGCGTTCGCCGCCCAGGCCGGCATCGCGCTGGAGCTTGCCGCCAGCCGCGCCGAGGCGGTACGCCTGTCGCTGTACCAGGACCGGGACCGGATCGCGCGTGACCTGCACGACCTGGTCATCCAGCGGCTGTATGCCACCGGCATGTCGCTGGAGGGCACCATGCCGATGATCACCAGGCCGCAGGTGGCCGAGCGCATCAGCCACGCCGTGGACGCGATGGACGAGACCATCAAGGAGATCCGCTCCACCATTTTCGCGTTGCAGGCCCGCGAGGTCTCCGGCACCGACCTGCGCGGGGAGATCCTCGCGCTGGTCGATGAGATGACGTCCATGCTCGGGTTCGCCCCGTCGCTGCGGCTGGGTGCCGGGCTCGGCGCGCAGGTGGGCCCGGAGGTCGCCGAGCAGGCGCTGGCCGCGCTGCGCGAGGCGCTGTCGAATGCGGCCCGGCACGCCGGCGCCAGCCAGGTGGAGGTGACCGTGGACGTGGACGGCGGCGGGATGCTCACCGTCGGTGTCACCGACAACGGCGCCGGCATACCGGCCAACGGCAAGCGCAGCGGCCTGCGCAACCTGGCCGCACGCGCCGGCAAGCTCGGCGGCGACCTCACGCTCACCCCGGCCGGCCGGGGCGGCCCGGGCCGGCCGGGAACCCGGCTGCAATGGCGGGTACCACTGCGCTAACCGGGGGCCCGCGCCAGAGGGAACAACAATGTCCCTGCTCGCGGTTACCCTTCGCCCTCGTGGTGCTCGCCGAACACGCGCACCGAGTAGGCGGCCGCCTGGGTGCGGCGCTCCAGTCCGAGCTTGGCGAACAGCGCGGACACGTAGTTCTTCACCGTCTTCTCCGCCAGGAACATCCGCTCGCCGATCTGCCGGTTGGTCAGCCCCTCGCCGATCAGCTCGAGGATCTTCCGCTCCTGCGCGGACAGCCCGGCCAGCGGGTCGCGCCTGGCCGACTGGTCACGCAGCCTGGCCATCAGCTGGCTCGCCGCCCGCGGGTCCAGCATGGACTGCCCGGAGGCCACCGTGCGCACCGCGCCGACCAGGTCGGTGCCGCGGATCTGCTTCAGCACGTAGCCGGCTGCCCCCGCCATGATCGCGTCGAACAGCGCCTCGTCGTCGCCGAACGAGGTCAGCATGAGGCAGGCCACCTCGGGCATCCGGGACCGGATCTCCCGGCACACCGACACCCCGTCCCCGTCCGGCAGCCGCACGTCCAGCACAGCCACGTCCGGCCGCAGCGCCGGGATGCGGGCCAGCGCGGAGGAGGCGGTTCCGGCCTCGCCGACCACGCGGATATCGGGCTCGGCCTCCAGCAGGTCGCGGACGCCCCTGCGGACGACTTCGTGGTCGTCCAGCAGGAACACCGCGATCGGCTTCCCGCGGGACGGCCTGGGGCTGTTGTCGCCTGTGGTCAAGTCTCCCTCGCCGCTGGATCCAGCACCGTTCACGTATCGCTCCTGACATGCGCAATGCATCGCCGGGCCGTCTATCGCCCTCACTGTAGGCACTCCGCCCGCCCGGCGGTACGGACGAAGGTCCCCGCCGGGGCGCCCCAACGGCCCATGACGCTGCATCGCGCTTGCTAGGCGCGCCGTAGCGCCTTCCCGGACCGTTGTTCCGAACGGGCGGTGATGCCGCGCCAGCGGAACACCGCGCGGGTACCGGTTGTTCAGCGGTCATGATCGACGATGGTTTCGCCGAGCTGATCGGCGGGAAGCGGCAGGGGGTGCTGGTGACCTTGCGCGCGGACGGGCGGCCGCAGCTGTCCAACGTCATGTACGGCTGGGACCCGCAGGCGCAGATCATCCGGGTCTCCACCACCGACGACCGGGCGAAGACGCGGAACCTGCGCCGCGACCCGCGGGCCAGCTTCTATGTCACCAGCGGCGATTACTGGTCCTACGCCGTGGTGGACGGGCATGCCGAGCTGTCCGCGGTGGCGGCCGACCCGCACGACGCCGTGGTGAACGAACTCGCCGGCCTGTACCGGGCGGCACGCGGCGAGCACCCGGACTGGGACGACTTCCGGGCCGCGATGGTCCGCGACCGGCGCCTGGTGGTCCGGCTGCACGCCGAGCGGGCCTACGGCCTGGCACGGCGCTGACGCATGCTGACATGTGAGGTACATAGGCTTGAATGATGCTGGCTGATTCCTTCGGGCGGATCGCGACCGATCTGCGGGTGTCGCTCACCGACCGGTGCAACCTGCGGTGCGCCTACTGCATGCCGCCCGACGGCCTGGACTGGCTGGCCGCCCCGGGGCTGCTCACCGACGACGAGGTGGTGCGGCTGGTCCGGGTCGGGGTGCAGCGGCTCGGCATCCGCGAGGTCAGGTTCACCGGCGGCGAGCCGCTGCTGCGCCGGGGCCTGGAAGGCATCATCGCGCGGACTGCCGCCCTGCGTCCGCGCCCGGAGATCTCCCTGACCACCAACGGGATCGGCCTGACCCGCCGCGCCGCGGCGCTGTGCGCGGCGGGGCTGGACCGGATCAACGTGTCGCTGGACACGCTGCGGCCGGAGACGTTCCGCAAGCTGGCCCGCCGTGACCGGCTGGCGGACGTGCTGGACGGGCTGGCGGCGGCCGCCGGGGCGGGCCTGGCCCCGGTCAAGGTCAACGCGGTGCTGATGCGGGACAGCAACGACGACGAGGCGGCGCCGCTGCTGCGGTTCTGCCTCGGCCATGGCTACGAGCTGCGCTTCATCGAGCAGATGCCGCTCGACGCCCAGCACGGCTGGAAGCGTGCCGACATGGTGACCGCCGGGGAGATCCTGGCCGCGCTCGGCGCCGAGTTCACCCTCACCCCGGACGACCCGGATCGGCGCGGCTCGGCGCCGGCCGAATCGTTCCTCGTCGACGGCGGCCCGGCCCGTGTCGGCGTGATCGCGTCGGTGACCAGGCCGTTCTGCGGCACCTGCGACCGGGTCCGGCTGACCGCCGACGGGCAGGTGCGCAACTGCCTGTTCGCCCGCACCGAAACCGACCTGCGCGGGCCGCTGCGCGCGGGCGCGGGCGACGCCGAGCTTGCCGCCCTGTGGCAGCGCGCGGTCGCCCCGAAGCTGCCCGGCCACGGCATCAACGACCCGTCGTTCCTGCAGCCGGAGCGGCCCATGTCCGCCATCGGCGGCTGAGCGGCGGTGGCCTCGCCCGGGAGGACCGGGGATCGTGGCCCCCTGCCCCCGTCTAGTGGGGGCGGGGGGCCACAGACCCCGTTCGGGATGATCATCCTGGCCGGAGGGCGGGGACGCAGGCTCGGCGGTGCTGACAAGCCGGGCCTGGTCGTCGGCGGGCGCACGCTCATCGGCGCGGTTGTCGCGGCAGGCGCCGCCGCGGGGGCCCGGCAGGTCATCGTGGTCGGCCCTGCCCGCGCCGGGTTCGGCCCGGGCGTGCGCTTCGTCACCGAGGAACCGCCCGGCGGCGGCCCGGTGCCCGCGCTGCGCCGCGGGCTGGCCGAGGCGGCCGGGCCCTGGACGGCGCTGCTCGCCGCGGATCTGCCGTTCCTGCGCGCGGGCGATCTCGGCGCGCTGCTGCGCGCGGCGCAGCGGCCAGGATCTGCCGGGGCGGTCCTGGCCGACGACGCGGGGCGGCCGCAGTGGCTGGCCGGGTGCTGGCGCACCGCGGCGCTGCGCCGGGCCGCGGACGGCTATGCCGGCGACTCGCTGCGCGGCCTGCTGGCGCCGCTGGCTGCCGCGCTGGTCCGCCCGGAGCGGGCAGCGGGGGAACCGCCGCCGTGGCTGGACTGCGACACCCCCGAGGACCTGCGCCGGGCGCTGAGCTACGCCGACGCAGCAGGCCGGCCGGGGCCGGGGCGCACGCCCGCCGCGCCCGGCTAAGTTAGCAGCATTGCGGCTAAGCCACTTCACCGGGCCGGTACGCGGGTCCGTGCGCGTCGTCGCAGTGCTGCCCGTCAGCGGCGTCGGTGGCGGTCGCGTGATCCACCTGCAAGGTAGCGTGCCTGATGCTGTACCGGTCGGCGAGAAAGGCCTCCAGGTCGGCCCGCACCGCGTGGCAGTCCCGTGCCGGGGCCACCAGCACGTGCGCGGAGGCCGCGGGCATGCCCGAGGTGATCTCCCAGATGTGCAGGTCGTGCACCTCGGCCACGTCCGGGCGCGCCGCCATGGCCGCGCCGACCGCCTGCGGGTCCAGCCCGGCCGGCGCGGCTTCGAGGAAGATCCGCCCGGAGTCCCTGATCAGCCCGTAACCCGCGTGCAGCATCAGCACCACCACGACCAGCGTGGCGATCGCGTCGGCACGGGCGAACCCGGTCGCCACGATGACCAGTCCCGCCACCGCGGTCGCCGCGAACGCGTACAGGTCGGTGACGATGTGCCGCAGCGCCCCCGCCACGTTGAGGCTTTGTGACCCGGACCTGGCGATCAGCAGCGTGGCCGCCACGTTGACCGCCACGCCTGCCAGCGCGACGGCGATCATCGTCGCACCGGCCACCGGGGGAGGGCTGGCCAGCCGCCGGATGGCGCTGTAGCCGAGCCAGGCCGCGAGCAGGACCAGGATGATGCCGTTGGCCTGCGCCGACATGATTTCGGTGCGTTTGAGCCCGTAGGTGTACCCGCCGCCGGGCGGCCTGGCCGCCAGCCGTGCGGTGATCAGCGCCAGCGCGATGGCAGCGGCGTCGGTCAGCATGTGCGCGGCATCGGAGATCAGCGCCAGGGAGTGCGCGGCCAGGCCCGCCGCGACCTCCCCGGCCATGAACGCAACGATCAGGGCGAGCGCAGCCGACAGCCGCCCGACGCCCGTCCCGGGGGCCAGGCCATGCGCGTGCCGGTCCGTTGCTGCCATCATCTCGACGATATCGTCCCGGACCCGCAGCCAGGCGTGCCTCGTCCCGACCGTAGGCTGACTGCCATGAGCACTCTGGAGGAGTGGACGGCAGCGGTCTGCGCCGACCTGGGGCTCGACCCGGCAGCCGCGGACACCAACGTGCTGCTCGACCTGGCCCGCGACGCGGCACACGAAGTGGCCAGGCCGGCCGCCCCGCTCACCGCCTACCTGGTCGGCGTGGCCGTGGGCCGCGGCCTGGCGCTGCAGGACGCGGCTGCCCGGGTACGGGCCCTGGCGGCCGCCTGGCCGCGCGGGAGCAGGGAAAAGGCCGCCGGCCCCCGAGGGGCGTGACCGCTGCGATGCGCGTATCTCCCGGCTGCGCTGTGCCCCGGCGGCGGTTACCGGACTGTTACGCATCCGGTGAGCGCCGAGCGCGCCGCGTCCGGTGTCCGGTACAACACAAGTCCCGGCATTCCCCGGACCAGCGAAAGGCGGCTCATGGCTGGCGATTCTCAGCGGGACGATTCCCGGCATCGCGGACCTGGCGGCCCGGCCAGGCGCAAGGTGCTGGCCGCGGTTGGCCTGGGCGGCGTGCTGGCCGGCTGCAGCACTGCGGCCGTTCCCTACGCCGCCGAGGAGAACGGGCAGGTTCCCGGCAGTGCCCCAGGGGGCACCGGCGGCGCTCAGGCGGGCGCGGGCCAGGCTGGCGGCGCCCAGGCTGGCGGCATGGGCGGTTCCGGAACCACGGCGACCGGCACGGTGCTCGCCGACGCCGCCGAGATTCCCGCCGGCGGCGGCGTGGTCTTCGCCGCGGAGAAAGTCGTGGTGACCCAGCCGGCCCGCGGCACCTACCGGGCCTTCAGCGCGGTGTGCACGCACGTGGGATGCATCGTGAACAGGGTCGCCAACGGCACCATCGACTGCCCCTGCCACGGCAGCGAGTTCACCATCACCGACGGCGCCGTGGTCACCGGCCCGGCGTCCGGCCCGCTGCCGGAGCGGCGGATCACGGTCACCGGGGGCAAGGTCATCCTGGCCTGACTCCCCGGCGCGACGAGGCGCGGCAGGGGCAGGGCGGGCAGCCGGAGGCCGTGCCGGCGGGCGATGACGGTTCACGGCCCTCGTCCCGGGCCGGCAAGGTGGCAGGATGGCGGTTGTGGGCTCGCTGATGCTGCTGGACACCGCCTCGCTGTACTTCCGGGCGTTCTACGGGGTGCCGGAGACGGTGCAGGCGCCGGACGGCACGCCGGTCAACGCGGTGCGCGGGCTGCTGGACGCGATCGCCAGGCTGGTACGGGCCAGGCGGCCGTCCTCGCTGGTGGCATGCCTGGACGCCGACTGGCGGCCTGCGTTCAGGGTGGAGGCCGTGCCGAGCTACAAGGCGCACCGGCTGGCCGCAGACGGCGGCGAGCAGGTCCCGCCCGGCCTTGCCGCGCAGGTACCGGTGATCGAGGAGGTCCTGCGCGCTTCGGGGGTGGCACTCGCCGGCCAGCCGGGCTTCGAGGCCGACGATGTGATCGCCACCTTGGCGGCCCGCTCCGCGGGCCCGGTCGACGTGGTGACCGGAGACCGGGACCTCTTCCAGCTCGTCGACGACGCGAAGGGCATCCGCGTCATCTACACCGTGCGCGGCCTGGCCAGCATCGACGTGGTGGACGAGGCGGCGGTGACCGCCAAGTACGGCATCCCCGGGCGTGCCTACGCCGACTTCGCCGCGCTGCGCGGTGATCCGAGCGACGGCCTGCCCGGGGTGCCCGGCGTGGGGGAGAAGACCGCGGCCGCGCTGATCCAGACGTTCGGCAGCGTCGAGAAGATCGCCAAGGCCCTGGACGCCGGCCACGGCGGGTTCCCCCGCGGTACCAGGGACAAGCTGCAGGCGGCCAGGAGCTACCTGGACATCGCCATGTCGGTGGTCCGCGTCGTCCCTGATGTCCCGCTGCCGCAGGTGGACGGGCGCCTCCCGGCAGTGCCGCCCGACGCCGCCCTGGTTTCCCAGCTCGGGGAACGGTGGCGGCTCGGATCGTCGCTATCCCGGTTCGCCGCCGCGATCTCGCAGGTCTAGTGTCGATCCCGTGACGAGCGAGCTGTATCCCGCCGGCCGGCTCGGCCAGGTCCGTGACGCGGTGCGGTCCGCCGGGCTCGACGCCGTGCTGTTGACCCCGGGCCCCGACCTCAGGTACGTCACCGGCTACGACGCCACGCAGCTGGAGCGCCTGACCTGCCTGGTCGTGCCGGCGCAGGGCGGCGCGGCGCTGTTCGTGCCGCGGCTGGAGCTGGCCGCGGCGCAGGCCTCGCCTGTGTCCGGCTCCGGCCTGGAGCTGATCGCGTGGCAGGAGACCGAGGACCCGTTCGGCATGGTCGCGCGGCGGCTCGGCCAGGTCACCGCGGTGGGCCTGTCGGACCGGATGTGGGCGATGAGCGCGCTGAGGTTCCGCGACGCGCTGCCCGGCACGCGCCTGGAACTGGCCGGCCCCGTGCTGCGGCCGCTGCGGATCACCAAGACCGCGGCGGAGGTCACCGCGCTGCGGGAGGCCGGCGCCGCCATCGACCGGGTGCACGCGCAGGTGCCCGGCTGGCTGCGGCCCGGGCTGAGCGAGCGGGCCGTCGGCGTGCGGGTCAGCGAGGCCATTCTCGCCGAGGGACACGCGTCGGTCGATTTCGTGATCGTGGCCTCGGGACCGAACGCGGCCAGTCCGCATCACGAGGTGTCAGACCGGGTGCTCGCCGCCGGGGACGTGGTGGTGGTGGACATCGGCGGCACCATGCCGTCGGGCTACTGCTCCGACAGCACCCGCACCTACGCGATCGGCGAGCCGCCCGCGGAGTTCACCGGCTACTACACGGTGCTGCAAGACGCCCAGCAGGCGGCCTGCGACGCGGTGCGGCCCGGCGCGCCGGCGGAGTCCGTCGACGCGGCGGCACGGGACCCGATCACCAGGGCGGGGTACGGCGACGCGTTCTTCCACCGGACCGGGCACGGGATCGGGCTGGAGTCGCATGAGGATCCCTACATCGTGGCCGGCAACGGCGAGCCGCTGCGGCCGGGCATGGCGTTCTCGGTGGAGCCCGGCATCTATCCCGGTCCGCACGGCGCGCGCATCGAGGACATCGTGGTGGTCACCGAGGATGGCTACCAGCGGCTGAACCAGGCGCCCAGGGACCTCGTCGTCACCGGGTAGCGTCCGGCGGGTCGGTGCGCCCATGGTTCTCGGCGAGGTAGCGCTCGAACTGGGCGGCGAGCTCGTCGCCGGTGGGCATGGGCTCGCCCTCGGACAGCAGGGCGCTCCCCCCCTGCGCGGCCGCGGCATCGTACTGCTGCTCCAGCGCCCGGACCAGCTCGGCTATCTCCGCCGACTCGGCGACCTGCCGTTCGATCGCCTCGTTCGTGCGCTCGGCGGCCTCGGCCAGCCCGGCGTCGGGCAAGGTCAGCCCGGCGGCCGCGGTTACCGCGCCGAGCAGCGCCGTCGCGGCTGGCGGGTAGACGGCCTGAGCGAGGTAGTGCGGCACCTGCACGGCGAAACCCAGCGCCTCCCGGTCCGCCTTGCCGAGGCGGAACTCCAGCAGCGCGGTGGCGCTGCCGGGCACCTGGATACGGTTCCGGAGCCGCTGATGGGCGGCGAGCATGTCCTCCCGGGTGGCGTGCGCGATCACCCCGAGCGGCCGGGTGTGCGGCACCCCCGCCGGGATGCCGAGGAAGCTGACCGCACGGCCGCTGCCCAGCCGGGCGCCCATGGACAGCACCGCGTCGGCGAACAGCCCCCACTCGTGGTCCGGCTCCGGCCCGGTCAGCAGCGTGAACGGCCGTCCTGCCGAGTCATGCAACAGGTACAGGGCCAGTTCGGGGGCATCGTAGCTTTCCCAGCTGCTGTTGTCGTAGATCATCAGCGGCCGCCGCGACCGGTAGTCGATGAGCCGGTCGGTGTCGAACCGCGCCACCGTCTGGTGGGGGGAGGCGCGCAGCAGGTGCTCGGCGAGCAGGCGGCCCGCGTTGCCGGCGTCGATAAAGCCGTCCAGGTAGTGCAACATCGGCGCGTTCGCCAGGCCGACGGTCTGGGCCGCCGGGTCCAGCTGGTAAAGCTCTTCGGGGTTCCGCTGCATCCCTCCAGTGTTTCACGGCCTGGAGGGTTAGCAGCCCGGCTGCGCTTGCGGGGGCGGGGAGGCCGCCCTGGGTAATTCCGCTGTTACTGATGACGCTAACGTGACTACGTGGAGGAGACCGACCGCAAGATCGTGTCGCTGCTTGCCCGCAACGGCCGGATGAGCTTCACCGACCTTGCCAAGCAGGCCGGGCTGTCGGTGTCGGCGGTGCACCAGCGGGTGCGCAGGCTGGAGCAGGACGGCGTGATCAAGGGCTACATTGCCCTGGTCGAACTGCAAGACGTCGGCCTGCCGCTGACCGCGTTCGTGTCCGTCAAGCCCTTCGACGCCTCTGCCCCCGACGACCTGCCGCAGCGGCTGGCGTCGCTGGCCGCGATCGAGGCCTGCCACAGCGTCGCAGGCGACGAAAGCTACATCCTGAAGGTCCGCGTCCCCTCCCCGGTCGCGCTGGAAGAACTGCTGCAGCAGATCCGTGCCCTGGGCGGAGTGTCGACCCGCACCACCGTGGTGCTCAGCACCCCGTACGAAAACCGTCCCCCGGAGCTGTGACTCACCCGCTGCGGGCCGCGCGCCGGCAGCGCCGAGCCCGGGTACCGCGCCGAAGCGCCGCATGCGCCAGGCAGCGGGTCCCGGCACCTGGCCAGGACCCGCCGCGGCGCCTCCGCTGCCGCGCCGCGTCCCACCCCCCCGCTGGGGCCGACGCGGTGCCGGCCTGGCGGCCCGCCGCCGCCTGTGCGGCAGCCACCAACCGACGATACGGCGGTCCGGCCTGCTGCGCATGCGCAGAACTGTGCATTCGGATGTGCATATGCGCCGCGCCGCTACCCGGGCAGCACCATGAGGTCGATCGCCTCGGTGTAGCGGACCCTGCCGTAGTACGTGACCTTCACCAGGGCCCACCACCGGGCCCCCGGCCGGGCGGTGGCGGGCACGGTCACATCGAAGCGCAGCACCGCCGGGGACTGCGGCGCGGCGGTGAAGCCCTGCGCCGACGGCGCGAGCAGCTGCCAGGTGCCGAACGGCGACAGCAGCTGCGCCTCGCCGCGCAGCTGCGACGCCAGCCTGCTGGTGACGCTGGCCAGCAGCTCGCCGTGTCCGCCGGGCGTGATCCGCAGCTGCGGGGTTAGCACGGCGAGCTCGATCTCGGCCTCGCCCGCGCGGTTGTCGGCGAGCATGAGCTCCAGGGCTTGCTCTGGGGGCAGCTCCGGATCGGGCCAGCGGCGCTCGCCGACCGCGATCATGGCCGTATCCTCGACGGCCAGGCCGAACGGGTCCCGGAGCCAAGCCGCGACGAAATAACGGCCCGGCGCGGTGCCTGAC
The DNA here is from genome assembly GCA_019246795.1 of Streptosporangiaceae bacterium. Classification (GTDB taxonomy): domain Bacteria; phylum Actinomycetota; class Actinomycetes; order Streptosporangiales; family Streptosporangiaceae; genus Palsa-504. Next base: position 11,738 of record JAFAPY010000365.1, read on the forward strand.
GCCGCGTGCACCGTCAGGTCCCAGGCCGCGTAGCCGCCCGGCGCAAGGTCGTAGCCGAGCGGGCCGCCGGGCGTCACGGCGATCCCGGCAGGGGCGGCCACCTGCACGGTCCCGGAGACGGCTTCCGCGCCGCCGCTGACCGTCAGCCGCAGGGCGCCGACCTCGCCCGGCTGCGCCAGCGTGACCCTGGTGGGGGACACGTGCACCGCGACCGGCAGGTTCCCGGCCGGCGCCGGCCCCTTCCCGTGCAGCCAGTACCGGGTGTGCACCGGCCCGGCGGCAGCGGGCGGCGGCCCGGCGGGCGCCGCCGGGCGCGCGGCGGCCGAGACGGCGACCGTGACCGTGCCGAAGGCGGGCATGTCGACGCATACAGTGCCGTCCCGCACCGGCAGCGCGGCGCCGTCCTCCTCCTCGAGCAGGCCGACCAGCCGTGCCGACGACGCCCCGGTGAGCCAGGCACACTGCACGCGAGCGGTGCAGGCGCGTCCCTCCGTCTCGCGCAGCCGGATGGTGACCTCAGGGCCGCCCATGCCTGTCCGCCCGCACGCCAGCGGGTTGCCGCGCGGCTTGACCGCGCTGACCGTCACGTTCCCCGGCTGCACCGACAGCGGCGGGCTCCGGGGGGGAACGGGGGGGCGGGCAGCCACCCCGTGAACAGGGGGGGCCTGGGGGGGATCGTCCCCCCGAGGCAGCACTGCCACGAGGTCGTGGTTGTACTCCTCGGCGCTGGCCACGAAGCCGGCCGCCCGCCAGTCGTCCCGCCCGGACACCAGCGCGTACTCGAACGTGTGGCTCCAGTGCTGCCAGGCGAAGCTGCTGCCGTCGGGCGCGGTGCGGCGCTCGCCGTCGATCCAGATACCCGACGGCCATGCGCTGCACGAGCGCAGCAGCGACATGTGCAGCGTGCCGTCGGGGGTGACCACGCCGCCGGGCGTGCCCCGGTTGAGCAGCGCAACGGTCCGGTCGGCCAGCGCAGCGGCCCCGGAGGACTCGGCGCCGTCGGCCGGCACCGGGTCGCCCCCGTCCACCAGCGCGTCGGCCAGGTCCTCGGCCAGGGCGGCAACGGCGGCGGCAAGCTCCCCGGGACCGGCGCCCGCCACGACCAGCACCGGCAGGTCCGTCGCGGCGCGCACGTCCGCGCCGGGGCCGAACGCGCCAGCCCGGCTGCGCCCGGCCGGCACCCACAGCCGTGCCGTGCCGCCGGGCGAACCCGCCAGCCTGGCTGCCAGCGCCTTCGCGCAGGCCTGGCCGGCCGCGGACAGCACCTGGCCGGTGAACGCGTTCACCTCCGGGCCGCCGACCGCGATCCTGACGTCGGGCAGGTTGGAGTCCGCGTCGATCGCGCCGTACCTCGGCCCGCCGGCCTGGCTGCAGGTAGCGGTCGCGCCCGCTGCGGCCAGCGCCACCATGAGCTCGCGTATCACGCCGCGCAGCCCGGTCGTCGGGTCGGGCCAGCCGTCGGGTCCGTCCGGTTCGTCCAGGCCGTCCGGGCACACCACCTCGGCCACCCCGAGCGCCTGCGTCCGGCCGTCCCCGGTGC
>JAFAPY010000369.1 GCA_019246795.1 Streptosporangiaceae bacterium
GCCGACCAGGGTCTCGGCCATCGACTCCCGCGTCACGCTATGCGCCCCGCCGGCGCCGATCACCCAGCGTGCCTCAACGCTCTCCGATGTCCCGTCCGCTCGCTGCAACCGGGCGAGCACGCCGTCGTCTCGCTGCCGGAGGGAGACCACCGCGACGCCACGCTCCACCCCGCCACCGAGCTCCGCGAGCCGATCGGCGAGAATCCGCTCGGTCCGCCACTGGGGCAGGCTGCACTGAAATTCCCACGGGCAGCCGACGCCCGCGAAGGCAATCTCGCCGACCTGCCGCAGCTGCGCATCGAAGACCCGGGCGAAGGCCAGGTGAACCGACTCGGCGAGCACGCGGTCCACCACGCCCGCGCCGGCGAAAACCTCCAGCGTCCCCGGCTGCACCGCAGTGGCGCGGGCCTGGGCATGCGGGCCAGGCTCCCGTTCCACGACGCGGGCCCGCACTCCCCGGCGCGCCAGCTCCACGGCCGCGAACAGCCCGGACGGCCCCGCGCCCACCACCAGCACCTCATCTGCGGCCGCCTCGCTCACCACCATTTCTCAGTCCCGCCCCTGCTGACCGCCAGCCTACGAGCCGGTTCGCCCTGGCCGCCAGCCTGCCGCGCTGGGCGGCGCCGGGCGGGGAAGGCTCAGTCACCGGCTGCGGATCACGGTGGCCGAAGGAGACGCCGTGCTTCGTTCTGTACTCTCGGCACGGGCGGCGGTGCGGCGCGGCTGGTTATTCGTCCAGGGCGGCGGCGTCGGTGGGGACGTCCACGGAGTAGCGCCGGAGCACCTGAAGCGGCACGATCTCCAGCGCGCGCTCGTGGGTGGACGCCAGCACCACGGGGGCGGCGGCGCCGTCGCGGTGGGCGCGCAGCCAGTTCGCCGCCGTCACGCACCACCTGTCCCCCGGCATCAGGCCGGGGAAGGCGAACTGGGGCATCGGCGTGGTCAGGTCGTTGCCGATGCTGCGCTGGTGGTCGAGGAACTCGGCGGTGACCACCGCGCAGACCGTGTGGCTGCCCAGGTCCTCCGGCCCGGTGTTGCAGCACCCGTCCCGGTAGAACCCGGTGAGCGGGTCGGTCCCACATGGCTCGAGCTCGCCGCCGAACACGTTACGGTCAGCCATGCCGCCAGTATCGGCACGGTGGGACGGCTCCGCAAGGTCGGCGTCTGGACAGCGCGCAGCCCGGCGGCATAGCCTTGACTGTATGGTCAGTCAAACACTGGCGTTCCCGGCGGCTCCGGTGGGCCGGGCCGGGCTTGCCGACGCGCTGCGGCCGTTCGGGGAAAGCCGGATGCTGCCGCGCGCCGCCTACACCGACGCCGTGGTGTTCGCATGGGAGCAGCGGCACCTGTTCGGCGGCGGCTGGATGTGCATGGCGCGCAGCGAGCAGCTCCGCGATCCCGGGGACCAGCGGGCCGAGGACATGGGCGCGGGCAGCGTGCTGCTGGTCCGGGGCGAGGACGGAGCGCTGCGGGCGTTCGCGAACACCTGCCGCCACCGCGGCCATGAGCTGCTGGGATGCGGCGAGGCCGCGCAGGCCAAGGCGGTCATCTGCCCGTACCACGGCTGGACGTACGGTCTGTCCGGTGAGCTTCGCGGGGCCGCGGGCTTCAGGAAGCTCCGCGGGTTCGATTTCCGGCGCTGGGGCCTGCCGGCGCTGCCGGTGACCGAATGGCACGGGCTGGTCTTCGTCGACGGCTCCGGCGGCCTGGCGGGTTCCCTGGCCGACGCGCTGGCCAAGCTCGACGAGATCGTCTCGCCGTATGAGCCCGAACGGCTGGTGACCGCCGGACGGCACGGCTACGACGCCGCGGCGAACTGGAAGATCCTCACCGAGAACTACCACGAGTGCTACCACTGCCCGTCCATCCACCCGGAGCTGTGCCGGGTCAGCCCGCCGAGGAGCGGGGAGAACTACGCCGCCGACGGCGCGTGGATCGGCGGGTGGATGGACCTGCGCGACGGCATGGCGACGATGTCGCTGGACGGCACCAGCGGCGGGGTCCCGCTGCGCGGTCTGGACCGGCAGGAGCTGCGCACCGTCGCCTACGTCAACATCTTCCCGAACGTCCTGCTGAGCCTGCACCCCGACTACGTGATGACGCACCGGCTGGTCCCGGTCGCGGCCGACCGGACCAGGATCGAGTGCACGTGGGCGTTCGCGCCCGAGGCGGTGGACCGCCCCGGGTTCGACCCTGGGTACGCGGTGGAGTTCTGGGACGTCACCAACCGGCAGGACTGGGCGGCATGCGAGTCGGTGCAGCGGGGCCTCACGTCGCCGCACGCCTCACCCGGGCCGCTGTCGCCCGCCGAGGACGCGGTGTACTCGTTCGTCACGACGGTCGCGCGGGCATACCTGGGGCAGTCCGTCTGGGGGCCGCCCGCCGGGTAACCGGGGACCGCCCGCCGGGTAAGCCTGGCGCTGCGCTCGCGGCACCACGAGGACGTCTGCGGCTGCGGCGCCGGACGGCCCGCAGATCAGCGGGTTGATGTCCAGGGCGTCCAGCACGTCGCCCAGCTCGCACGCCAGCGCCGACAGCGCGGTGATCGCGTCCGCGGCGGCGCCGATGTCGGCGGCCGGCCGGCCGCGGAACCCGGCGAGCAGCGGGCGGACGCGCAGCTCGCCGAGGACCCCGAGGGCCGCCTGCCGGGTGACCGGGGGAAGCAGCACCGCGCGTTCGGACAAGAACTCCACGAGCACTCCCCCGGCGCCGACCACGATCAGCGGGCCGAGGTCAGGATCGCGGGCGATGCCCAGGGCGAGTTCGGTGCCCGGCGCGGCGGTCTGGCACACCAGCACCCGCGGGCCGAGGCGGGCGGCCAGGTCGTCGTAGGCCGCGCCGACCGCGCCCGGGCCGGACAGGCCGAGCCGCACCCCGCCGACGTCGGATTTGTGCGCGATGCCCGGCTCGTCGGTCTTGAGCACCACCGGGTAACCGATCTCGGCCGCGGCCCTGACAGCCCCGGCCCGGGTGCCGGCGGCCTGGGCGCGCACGGCCGGGATCCCGTAGTCGCGCAGCAGTTCGCCCAGCACCGCGGCGGCCGGGGTGCTCGCGTTCTGCAGCGCTCGTGCCCAGCGCCGCCGGCGGGCGGCGTCGTGCTGGGCGGCGTCGTGCGGGGCGGCGTCGACCGGGGCGGCGTCGTGCGGGGCGGGCGGTCCCGCGTGCTGCGGCGGGGCGGGCTTGGCGTGGTCGAGCAGGTGGCGCAGCGCGAGCAGGCCGCTGCG
>JAFAPY010000021.1 GCA_019246795.1 Streptosporangiaceae bacterium
AGTTCAGCCAGTTCAGCCAGTTCAGCCAGTTCAGCCAGTTCAGCCAGTTCAGCCAGTTCAGCCAGTTCAGCCAGTTCAGGAGTACAGCGCATCGATGTCGGCGGCGAAGTCCTTGGCCACCGCGGACCGGCGGATGCCGAGCTTGGCGGACAGCTGGCCGGCTTCCTGGGTGAAATCTGTGTCCAGGATCCGGAACCTCCTGACCGATTCGGCGCGGGACACGGCCTTGTTCGCGTCGTCGACCGCGGCCTGCACCGCGGCGGTCAGGTCCGGGTCGTCGCGCAGCGCGGCGATGGTGGCGGCGGCCGGCTTTCCGTTGCGTTCCTTCCAGTGGCCGAACGCCTCGGCGTCCAGCGTGATTAGCGCGGCAACGTACGGCTGGCCGTCCCCGACCACCATGGCCTGGCTCACCAGCCCGGTGGCGCGGAGCCGGTCCTCCAGGATGCCCGGCGCGACGTTCTTGCCGCTCGCGGTGACGAGCATCTCCTTCTTCCGCCCGGTGATGGTCAGGAACCCCTCGTCGTCCAGCTCGCCGATGTCGCCGGTGCGGAACCAGCCGTCCTCGGCGAAGGACTCCTTGGTCGCCGCCTCGTTGTTCCAGTAGCCCGGGAACACGCTTGCCCCCTTGACCAGGAGCTCGCCGTCGTCGGCGATCCTGAGCGCGACCCCGGGCAGCGCCATGCCCACCGTGCCGATCTTGTTGCGGTCCGGCCGGTTGACCGTCGCCGCGGCGGTGGTCTCGGTCAGGCCGTAACCCTGCAGCACGGTTATCCCGGCGCCGCGGAAGAAATGGAGCAGCCGCTCGGACAGCGCCGCGCCGCCTGAGACGGCGTACGGCGCGCGGCCGCCGACCGCGGCGCGCAGCTTGCGGTAGACCAGCTGGTCGAACAGGGCATGCTCGGCGCGCAGGCCGAGCCCGGGTCGGGCCGCCGTATCGAGCGCCTTGCTGTAGCCGATCGCGACCCGGGCCGCGCGGCCGAAGACCGCGCCCCTGCGCTCGCTGATGGCCCGCTGCTCGGCGCCGTTGTACATCTTCTCGAACACCCTGGGCACCGCGAGGATGAACGTGGGCCGGAACGAGGCCAGCGCGGGCAGCAGCGCGGTCATGTCCGGGCAGTGTCCGAGCACGATCCTGCCCTCCAGGCAGCCCACCTCGATGATCCTGGCAAACACATGTGCAAGCGGCAGGAACAGCAGCGTGGAGGCGTCCCGGGCGTCGGAGATCGCGGCCAGCGGGCCGAGGAACGCGTTGCGCACGTCGGCGAGCAGGTTCGCATGCGTCAGCTCGCAGCCCTTCGGGCGCCCCGTGGTGCCCGAGGTGTAGATGACGGTGGCCAGGTCCGATGCCTTGGCCGCGGCCGTCCGCCCGGCGATGACGTCGTCGCTCACCTGGCTGCCCGACGCGATCAGCCCGGCAAGCGATCCGGGCGAGGACGGCGACGGCGACCCGGCCGGCTCGGCCGGGTCGATCAGCCACAGCAGCTCCAGCGCGGGGACCCGGTCCCGCAGGCCGTCGATCATCTCCGCCAAGCCTGCCGTCTCCGCGAAGCATGCGCGCGCGCCGCAGTCGGCAAGGATCCATTTGGCCTGCTCGGCGGAGGAAGTCTCGTAGACCGGCACGGTGACCGCGCCGACGGCCCAGATCGCGTAGTCGATCAGCGTCCACTCATACCTGGTCCGCGACATCAGGGCCACCCGGTCCCCGATGCCGATCCCGGCCGCGACCAGGCCCTTGGCCAGCGCGACGACCTCGTCCCTGAACTGCGCGGCGGTGACGTCCCGCCAGCTCCCTGCGGCGTCCTGCCGGCGGAACACCGCCGCCTGCGGCTGCTCGGCCGCCCTGCGGAACACGCCCTCGGCGAGGTTCGCCCTGGCGGGGATCTCCGCCAGCGCCGGGATGCTGAATTCGCGCACGGCAACTCCGTAGGTTCTCAGGACCGGTCGACTCGGCGTCGACAACCAGCTTAGAGAGCCCGCCGATCACCTCCTGGTTACGGTCTCACCACAAAACCTGCCTACCGTAGGGGCATGCGGGTTCACGTGGTGAGCGACGTGCACGGCCGCGCCGATGCACTGGCCGGCGCGGCGCACGGCGCCGACGCGCTGATCTGCCTGGGCGACCTGCTGCTGTTCCTCGACTACGCCGACCACAGCCAGGGAATCTTCGCGGAGATGTTCGGCGCGGACCACGCCCGGCGCTACATCGAGCTGCGCAGGGCCCGCAGGTTCGGCGAGGCCAGGGAACTGTCCGGGCGCTTGGCCGCCGCCAAGGCGCAGGACCCCTGGGCCCTGTACCAGGCGGCGATCGCGGAGCAGTACGCCGCCCTGTTCGCCGCCATGCCGGAGCCCGCCTACCTCACCTACGGCAACGTCGACGTGCCCGCGATGTGGCCGGACTACCTCAAGCCGGGGCATCGCGTCCTGGATGGCGGCACGGTGGACCTGGACGGATGGCGGTTCGGCTTCGTCGGCGGCGGGCTGATCTCGGCGTACCGGACCCCGTACGAGATGACCGACGAGCAGTTCCGCGCCAAGCTGGAGGCGGTCGGCGAGGTGGATGTGCTGTGCACGCACATCCCGCCCGCGGTGCCGGAACTGCTGTACGACACCGTGGCCAGGCGCCTGGAGCAGGGCAGCGCAGCGCTGCTGGACACGATCAGGGCCGTCCGGCCCAGGTACTCGGTCTTCGGGCACGTGCACCAGCCGCTGGCCCGCAGGAGGCGGATCGGCGTCACCGAATGCCTGAACGTGGGACATTTCCGCGCCACCGGCATGCCTTACGTCCTGCAGTGGTAGCGGTACGATCGAAAGCGTAGGAGGCGCCAGGTGTCCGAATCCCCAGGCAACGGCCAGCCGCAGTCAGGCAGCGGGCCGCCGCCGCGAAGCAGCAGCCCGCCGCCGCGAAGCAGCAGCCAGTCAGGGCGGGGCAGCGATCCCGTCGCGGACATGCAGCGCTGGCTGGTGAAGGCCGGCGCGCGCAGCATGGCCACCCAGGTCGCGGGCCAGGTCCGCAACACCTTGGGCGCCCAGCGGCGCCAGGCCGGCGACGTGTGGGACGTCGCCACCAACGAGCTGCCGGCCAGCGAGCCGCCGGAGTGCCAGTGGTGCCCGGTGTGCCAGGCAGCCCGCAGGGCCCGCGAGTCCGGCCCCGGCATCGGCGCGCGGCTCGCCGATGCAAGCGGCACCCTCGCGGCGGTGATGCAAGATGCCTTCTCCGCCTTCGAGCAGGTGATGAAGGCCCAGGACCAAAATCACGACCATTAGAGCAGAACGAGCGATGCTGAACCGCTCCCCCCAGGGGTAACCCTCGCCCCGTAACACCACGGCGCCGTCGTCGCCGTCGTCAGGGCCCCCCGGGTCCCGCTCGTGCATGCGCAGCACCAGGATCGCGAAACCGGCCACGAAGGCCGCCACCGCGCAGAACGCGCCGAACGCCGGCACCGTCCAGCCCGCCGCGGTGGCGACGAACAGGTAACCTGGGCCGCCGAACAGCGCCGCCCAGGCGCCCTTGGTGACCGGGTCCAGCCGGGGCAGCGGCGGCGGGGCAGGCGGCACGAAGTGCTCATCGTCGTCGTCGGCCGCCGTGCCGCTGGTTCCCGGGCCGCCTTGGGGCGGCGCCCCCGGCGCCGACACTCCCCGGGCGGGCCAGACCGCCCGTATCACCTCCGGCTCATGCGGCGCCCTGATCTCCTCAGCCTCAGGGGACGCCGCCGCACCGGAGGATCCCCGCGGCGGCATGTCCTCGCGGTCCGGCCAGGGCACCGGCTGCTGCGCGGGCGCGGGCGCGTCGAACCGGGCGATCAGGTCGCGCCAGGCTGCGTCCTCGTCGCTGTCTCTGCTGTCCGCGCTATCCCAGTCCGGCACGTCCCCACCGCGATGCGAATCCGGCTTTCCTCCACGATAGCCCGCCGCGCGGTACCGAGCTGCCCTTCCCTGGCGCCCGCGGCCCTGCGGCTTGCCACGCAGCGATGCCAGGTGGATTAATGGGTTCATGGGCACCCGCGAGGACGAGCTGGCGAAAGCGCGTGCCCGGATCCAGGAGCTGCAACAGCGCGCCGCAGAGCTGCAGGAGCGCAACCGCGAGCTGGTCGGGCAGGACATGGCGACCGGCTCCTCAGCGGACGACGTCGCCCGTGCCCAGGCGCGCGCCAAGACGGCCAGGGCCCGCGCCGCCGAGGCGCACCAGCGCGCCACGACCGCCTACCTGCGATCGGCGCTGGCCCACGACGCGGCGGCCGCCCGACACGACCAGCTGGCGTCGGGCGGCTTCGGCGACGCCGAGGAGCACCGCCGCCGCGCCAGCGAGCACCGTGACATGTCCGCGGCAGACCGCAGCGCCGGGGAGCAGGAAACGGCCGAGCAGGTGTAGCGCGGCGCTGCGCGGGCAGGAAGGTGCATCATGGCGACCGTGCAGGGCCGGGACATCGTCGTGGTGGCCGCCTCCGCGGGAGGCCTGGAGCCGCTGCGCACGGTGCTGGCCTCGCTGCCGGCTGACCTTCCCGCCTGCGTGTTGGTCGTCCTGCACATTCCGGCCACCGGCGGCCGCGCGCTGCCGGGGATCCTGGACCGCTCCGGCGCGCTGCGCGCGGCGGCGGCGACCGACGGCGAGCGGCTCACGCCGGGCCGGGTCTACGTCGCGCCGCCCGACCATCACCTGATGATTGCCGGCGGCCTGGTGCGCGCGTCGCGAGGGCCGCGGCAGAACGGCCTGCGCCCCGCCGCCGACCCGCTGTTCCGCAGCGCCGCCCTGTACGGCGGCCCGCGCGTGATCGCGGTGGTGCTCAGCGGCACGCTCGACGACGCCGCGCTCGGCAGCGCGACGGTGGAGCGGCGCGGCGGACAGGTGATCGTTCAGGATCCTGAGGAGGCGGCCTACGACAGCATGCCCCGTTCTGCGGCGGCCGCCACCGAGAACGCGGTGATCAAGCCGGCCGGGCAGATTCCCGCCCTGCTCGCCCGGCTGGTTGGCGAGGAGGTCGAGATGCGACCGGCGGAAACGGCCGACGAGCTTGAAGCCGAGGTCCGCGGTCTGCTCGCGGGCGACCCGCAGACCGTGACGGAGACCCGGCAGTCCACCGATTTCACCTGCCCGGAGTGCGGCGGCCCGCTCTACTACGCACAAGAGCACAGAGCCGGCAGCTACGACTGCCTGGTCGGTCACAAATGGTCGCCGCAGACCCTGCTGGAAGAGCAGACCACCGCCGTGGAGCGGGCGCTGTGGCTGGCGATCCGGAGCCTGGACGAGCGGGCCAGGCTCACCGCGGGCCTGGCCGGAGCGGCCAGGCAACGGGGCCATGCGCTGTCGGCGGCCAAATTCTCCGACGTGGCAAAGGAGGCCAGCGAGGCGGCCGACGCCATCCGCGGGGTCACGAACGGCCTGGATCCGGTGCCCGGCGAACTGGAGGAACCGGCGCCTGAAGCCGCCGGCTAGCGCGGCAGCCGGGTATGCGATGACACCGGTTGAAGGCGTACGCTCCAGCTGTGGCGGCCCTGGATACTGAGCGCGAATTCGACGAGCTCCTCACGATGATGAAGGAGACTCGCGGTTTTGACTTCACCGGGTACAAGCGCTCCACCCTGCAGCGGCGGGTCCGGCGCCGGATGTCGCTGCTCGACCTGACCACCTTCGGCGAATACCGGGATTACCTCGAGCTGCAGCCGGACGAGTTCAGCCTGCTCTTCGAGAGCATGCTGATCAACGTCACCGGCTTCTTCCGCGATCCGCTTGCCTGGCAGGCGCTGGGGGAGAAGGTGCTGCCCGAGCTGATCTCCGCCAAGGGCGCCAGGACCCCGATCCGGGTGTGGAGCGCCGGCTGCGCCACCGGCGAGGAGGCGTACACGCTGGCCATCGTCCTTTCCGAAGCGCTGGGGCCCGAACAGTTCCGCGAGCGGGTGAAGATCTACGCCACCGACCTGGACGAGGAGGCGCTGCAGTTCGCCCGGGCCGGCGCGTATGAGGCTCGCGCGCTCACCGATGTGCCGGACAAGCTCAGGGACACCTACTTCGAGCCGGCCGGGGCCAAGCGCGCTTTCCGCCGCGACCTGCGGCGCCAGGTCATCTTCGGGCGCAACGACCTGACCCGTGACGCCCCGATCTCCCGGGTGGACCTGCTGGCGTGCCGAAACACGCTGATGTACTTCAACGCCGAGACCCAGGCCAACATCGTCAGGAGGTTCCACTTCGCGTTGTCCTACCCGGGGTTCCTGTTCCTGGGCAAGGCGGAGATGCTGCTGAACCACGCGCACCGCTTCCAGCCGCTGGACATGCGCAAGCGCCTGTTCCGCAAGACCTCACCCGCGATCATCGAAGCCGGGCAGACCAGCGGATGGACCGAGCCGGGCGCCAGGGGGCCGGCCGCGGGCAGCGGGCTCGAGGCCGCGGCGCTGTCCTCCGCGCCGGTGGTGCAGCTCGCCATCGACCTGGGCGACAAGCTCCGGGTGGCCAGCGCGGCCGCGGAGTCGCTGTTCAACCTGCGACGCCGAGACCTGGGCCGCCCGTTCTCCGACCTCGAGGTGTCCTACCGCCCCGCCGAGCTCAGGTCCCGCATCGAGCAGGTCCGGGCCGAGCTGCGGCCGATCGAGCTGCACGACGTGGAGTGGCAGCGCCCGGGCGGCGCCGAGTCGAGCTATTACGACGTCTCCGTTGTCCCGCTGTTCGGCGCCCCCGGGGACCTGATCGGCATCGGCGTCAGCTTCATCGACGTGACCCGCTACCGCAGGGTGAGAGACGAGCTCGCGTACGCCAATACTGAGCTTGAACGGGCGTATGAGGAGCTGCAGTCGCTCAACGAGGAGCTGGAGACCACCAACGAGGAGCTCCAGTCCACCAACGAGGAGCTGGAGACGATGAACGAGGAGCTCCAGTCCGCAAACGACGAGCTGCAGATGATCAACGATGAGCTGCGCGGGCGCACCGAGCAACTCGACCAGACCAACGGCTTCCTCGGCACGGTGCTGCGCAGCCTGGGCAGCGCCGCAATCGTGCTGACCGAGGACCTGCGGGTGCGGGTATGGAGCCCGGGCGCGGCCGACCTGTGGGGGCTGCGGCCCGAAGAGGCCGAGGGACGTGAACTGCTGTCCCTGGACATCGGGCTGCCGGCCGCCGCGATCGCCCCGTGGCTGCAGCAGGTGCTCGCCGGCCGGACCGGCGCCACCGCGAGCAACAGGCTGACCGCGGTGAACCGCCGCGGCAAGCCGGTGGACCTGCACATCATGGCGTCCCCGATGCGCACCGAAGAGGGCGCGATCAGCGGGATCATCCTGGTCATCGACCAGAGCGGCGCCTCGTAGCGGTCACCGCATCCGATCACCCAGGGCACGGTACTGCGCCGCGAGCTTGTGGTAGCGGTGCGCCGAGCGGCGGTACTCCTCCGCCCGGTCCCGCAGCTCGTCGGCGTCGGCGGCATCGTCGGTGGCTTCGGCCGACTCAGCGTACCCGCAGGCGCTCTTGTCCAGCACCTCCGCGGCCCGGATCAGGCCAAGCGCCACCCGCTCGGCCGCCTGGTCGGCGTCGACCACCAGCGCCCGCAAGACCGCCACCAGGTAGCCCAC
>JAFAPY010000244.1 GCA_019246795.1 Streptosporangiaceae bacterium
CGCAGCGGCCCAGGCGGCGGCTATCCTCGCGGCCCTGGACCCGCTGGTCCGCGCCCGCTACCCCGACGCCGCGGCCCGGCTCGCGGACCTGCAGCGGCTCGCCGACACGGCCGCGGCCTGGCCGTCGCTGGAGGAGGCGATCGCCGAGCTGACTTTGGACCCGCCGGCGTCAGGGTCGGACCTGGCCGGGCCGCCCCGCCTCGATGAGGACTTCCTGGTCATCTCCACCATCCACGCCGCCAAGGGCCTGGAATGGCCGGTCGTGCACCTGCCCCACCTGGTCGACGGCGCGCTGCCCAGCGACATGGCCCTCGGCGATCCCGGCGGCCTGGCCGAAGAGCACCGCCTGTTCTACGTCGCCGTCACCCGGGCCCGGGACCGCCTGTACCTGTACATGCCGCTGCGGCTGCACCATCACCGCTACGGCCGTGACGACCGGCACAGCTTGTGCCAGCTCACCCGCTTCCTTCCTGTCGAGGCCCTCGCCGTGTGCGACGAGGCGCGTTCGGCTGCGGCACCCGTCGCGCTGCCCGCGGCCGGCCCGCTCACCGTCCGGGTCGACGCCGCCCTCGGCGCCTTGTGGGACGGCTGAAACGGACCGCCTCGCGCCGCCTCCCCGTCCGTCTCGGGCGGCCTCCCCGTCCGCCTCGCGCCGCCTCCCCGTCCGCCTAGGCTGAGGATATGAGCTGGGGGTCGGCGTTGACCGCGGACGAGTTCGCCGCCGTCCGCAGCGCGGGGTTCGAGCCGGTCGGCCAGGTATTCGGCGCGGCCGTCTACGCTGCGGGGGCCGCGAGCGGCTACGGCTGCCCCGGTCCGGCGGGACCGGCCGCCGACGGCACGGCGACCAAGGTGTCAGGGCGGGGCGGTCCCGGGTCGTTCGGCCCGCTGGTGCAGGCCATGTACCAGGCGCGGCGCACGGCCATCGACCGGATGACCGCCGAGTGCGCCGGCTTCGGCGGGCACGGGGTGGTGGGCGTCCGGCTGTCCCGGGGAGCGTTTCCCCTCGGCGGCCTGGAGTTCACGGCCATCGGCACCGCGGTCCGCGCGCCGGGCAGCGGGCACGGGCGGCCGCCTTTCACCTGTGACCTGTCCGGGCAGGACTTCGCCAAGCTGATCGTGGCCGGCTGGGTGCCCGCGGGGCTGGTTCTCGGCATCTCGATCGGGTCGCGCCACGATGACCAGTACACCGTGCGCCAGGCTCGCTGGGGATCAGGCAATGCCGAGGTCGCCGCCTGGACGGACCTGATCATCGAGTCCCGGCGCGACGCCAGGAACCAGCTGGGAAACGACGTCAGGCGGCTCGGCGCCCAGGGCGTGGTGATCGCGGCGATGGCGATGCAGGTGCGCCAGCGGGACTGCCCGGCGCAGGTGGGCCGCCGCGATCACGTCGTCGAGGCGACCCTCGTCGGCACCGCCATCGCCAGGTTCGCTCCTGGCGAGCAATCCCGCCGTGCCTGGCCGCATCGGGCCGATCCCGCCGGCCTTGCGGGGCAGGCCCTGGCGGTGATGTCGCTCGGCCCGCCGCGGAGCCGGGCCGACTGAGCGGTGACCCGGCTAGGTCACCGGGCTGGCTAACACGACGCGTTGGCGTCGTAGGCGGCATAGGCCTGGTCAAAGTCGCCGTATCCGTTGATGACACCGTCCCCGCCCGACCATTGCCACATCAGGTCGCAGGCAGCCGGGGCGCCGCCGAACCAGTACGGGCTCGCAGCTGAGCCGGTGAACCCTGACGGGAAGTCAAGTTCGGACTGCTCGTTGGTGAACGTCCATTCGGCCGTGTTGCCGACCGGTTCACCGCCGAAAATGCCCGCCCATGCGCCGTACCAGGGGCCGCCCGCGGAATAAACCCCCGCCAGGTAGGGAGAGTGCGCGTCGATATAGCTGGTGAATCCGAGGTAGGTGGCGTAGTCCACCGAGGGGTCGATGTACTCGGCCTCGGCGGTGCCGCCGCACGGGCCGTTCCAGACGGTGTTCCACCCGTTCCCGTCCGGTGCCGTGCCGTTGTTCTCGATATCAATGAAGACGTAGCGGAAGTTGAAGTAAAGGCCGGAGGCAGCGGAAAGAAATGCCGCCGCTTGCTCCTCGCCCCATGCCGTCGCCTCCGACGCCGTCCCGTTGTAGTGCGGATCGCGGCCGGGGCCGGCCGCGAACCAGTATCCCGCTGCGCCGAGGCCGGTGTGGTAGTCGACGAGGTTATCGTTCGCCATGTTGTAGTTCGACTGGTCCCAGGCCAGCCCGCTGGTCGTGCAGCCTTGCCAGTTCGCGAAGGAACCCACCATTCCCATGTACTCCCCGTAGGTGCCCTCGGTGCCATTGGCGCAGTCGCCGGCCGGCTCGGTATAGGGACCGGTGCCGCACGCGGTCGGTGCGGCGCTGTCCGTCCCGTAATAGAAGCCGGTGTCGCTGCCTTGAGCGGTGACAGCCGGATCCGCCCGGATCGCGTCGAGTGCGCCGCGTGCGATCCCCATGGCCGAGTCGGCGGGATCGCCGGGGAGATAGGAAAGGATCCGCGGCGAGCCGCAGATGCTCACCGGCACGGCGGTGCGGGCCGTCCGCCCGGCACCGCCCGCCGCAGACGGATAGACCGTCAGCGAGGCCAGCCGCCGGCATGCCCGGGTCCGGGTGCCCGCCGCCAGCAGCGCGATGGATACCGCCTGGTCATGCCGCAGGGTGAGCGCGGTGTCCTGCGCCGTCCCGCGCTCGTAGGTGGTGAGCAGTGCCCGTTCCGCCTGCAGCGCTGCCGGGTCAGGAAAGACCTTGGCGACCTGGCCCGCTCCGCCTGCCTCACCAACCCACACGGTGGGCCAGCTGCCCCGGAGCACACAGGGGCTTCCCGCGTTGCTGATCCGCAGCCCGACCGCGGTGCCGCCAGCGCCCGATGCGGCGGAGGTGATCTGCGCGCGCAGCGCCGCCGCCGTGCACACGGGCGGCTCCGCGGCAGTGGTGGCCGGGAACGGGGTCGGGGCCGCCGAAACCCTCAGCCCCCGGACCTCACTGGTCAGGGTCTGCTCGGCGTAGAACGGGGACAGCAACAGCCGGCCGCCCACGCACGGCACGAACGGCCCGGCCGGCTCGGTGACGCTCACCGCGGAAGCGGCCCCGGGAAGGGTCAGCGCCAGCGTCCACCTGGTGACGCATCCGGGCGCGGCGGCCGGGGACATCGCCGTCACGACCGCGCTTTGGCCGGGCCGCAGGACGACCTGCTCGTCCGGTACGACCGCGAGATTGCTGAAGCTGGCATCGCCGATGCTGGTGGGGACCGTCTTCCCGGAAGCAGTGCGTACCTGCACGTGCGGCCAGCCGCGCAGCGAGCATGCGGCGCGGGAGTTATCGCGGAACACCAGGTTCCATGCTTGTTTGCCCATTTCCTCGGCTGGGTCCCCGGGGATAGCCGCCGGAACGCTGATTTGCAGGTCGCTGGCCCGGCACCCGGCCATATCCGAAGTCGGCGAAGCAGACGGCAATGCCGAAGCCGTGCCGGCGGTAAGGATTACGGCGGCCGCCGCGGCAGTGATCGCCGACAAAACTGTGCGCGGCGGGAACGTCCTCCGGCTCATGTTTGGGAATACCTCCGGCCGACTCGTCAGGATCACAGGCGGGCAGCGCGGGCGGTTGCCCGGATTGGCCCCGGGCTGTCCGGCTTCGGCTGCGGGAAACAGCCGCGGTTGTGACGACTATCCCCCAGCGCCGGACGTTAGACATTCCGCGGTATGACCATGAAATGCTCTAACGCCGACGATGGCTTCCGTTTTACCGTGCCGATTCCTCTCCGGCCGGGCGACACGCCGAAAGAACCGTGCCAGCGGCCGGAACCAGCTGAGGCTGGAGCGGGGGCCCGGATGGTCCAGTTCCGGGGTCAGCGCCTTCATCGAGCGTGCCGGCGTCCCCGCCCGATCAGCGCGTAGGATTTGTGCTTCGCGAAGGAAAAGGCGCCGAATATGGCCGCTTTTTCTACGTGAGGCACTAATCTTACGTGATCTTGCAGGGCTATATCGCTGTTTTGTCCGAATTGCTCCTTCTGTGCCGGGAGCACAGCGGCGGACGAGGGCGGTCCTCGTTTTCAGGCGTGGGCGGGCAGCATCCGCGCCGAGCGGGGCCTTCTCGCGCGCCCGGGCGGCACCGTGGGCGATACGCGGCGCCCTGGGCGATACGGAGGGCCTCGGGTCAGCGCTCCGCTGGCAGCCGGTACGTGTCGCGGCCGCGCGCCCGGGAAAACCTACATTGATATCGTCGGTTCAGCAGGAAGACGCCGGGCGGCTGATGGGTGACGAGGACGACATTGGCCTGGCCGAGCTCTTGGAAGAGCTCCGCCGGGAGCTTCACGCTGCGGAGACGGAGCTCGCGGCGGAGGGGCTGCCGCCGCAGCTCGGCGTGGGCAGGGCGGAGGTCGAGATTCAGTTCGCGGTCGAGAGGGCCAGAGAAGGCGGCGGGGGAATCAAGTTCCACGTCATCTCTCTGGGCGGGAAGGCGTCCAGGAGCTCCACGGGCACGCACCGGCTGCTGCTGAGCCTGACTCCGCTGCAGCCCGGCGACACCAGGCCGGGCGTGGCTGGCGGTGGCGAGGGTTACCAGGCGCGGCCGCCGCGCCCGAGGCGAAGAGACCGGCATGAAAAGAAGTGACACGACGCGTCTGGTCGGGGCGATCACCGCGTGGGCGCAGGCCCACCCGACCCCCGACGTTGCCGTGCTGGCGTTCGGCAATGGCCTGGAGCTGACCCCCCGGCAGATCGCATCGCACATGCAGAAGCGGGACGAGGTCGGGCAGCGGCTCTTCCGGATCTTCGAGTCCGCAAGCGACCGCATAGGTATCGAAGAGGTGGTCGACGACCTGCTCGCCGAAGCCGAGCGATTAAAATGTACATATGAGTAAGCTGGTGTTCGTCGCACCGGCGGACAGCCCGGACGCGGTCACGCTCGGGACCTGGGGCGAGACGGTCAGGCGGCGGGCACAGGCCTGCGGCCATACGGTGGTGTCGGTGAGGGGCCCGGCCGTCACCCCTGCCGCCGTCCAGGAGGCGCTCGCCAGCAACGATGCCTGTTTGTATTTCGGTCACGGGACATGGAGCACGCTCCAGCAGGCCAGCGGCCTGCCGCTTCTCGACCTCGCCACGGCCTCCGCCGCTTCCGGGCGCTCGATCGTGGCGATCGCCTGCCAGGCAGCGCATACCCTCGGGCCGGGCATCGTGACGGCGCACTCGGCCACGTTCTTTCTCGGCTTCGACGATGACCTCATCTGGGTCAACGGCCTCCCCGACGTTACCGTGTTCGAGGCGGCAGTCGCCGACGGCCTGGAGCCCCTCCTCGACGGGCTGACAGCGGAAGACGCGCGGCAAGGGCTCAAGGATGGATTCGAGCGGGCCTTCCAGCACTTCAAGTACGGCGTTCCCAAGAGCCATCCGAACCGGGTCCTCGGGTACGTGCTCGCGGACTGGGACAGGAGCCATGTCGCGCTGTGTCTCGGGTCGTCGCCGGACCCACGGCTTTGACGGGCCGGGACCCGGACCGGGACTACGCCGCTGACCTCGCCGAGGCCCGGCGCAAGACCGGCCTGGACGAGGCCGTGGAACGGGCTACCGCCGAGCGCCTGCCGGTGATCGCCCTGCCGGCCGGCGGCCGTTAGGCAGGCCCGGTTCCCGGGCACGGTCGCGGATGCGTGCCCGGCCGGCAGGCAAGCCGCTACCCTGGTCGGCGCGGAGCACCCGCGGCCGGAGCGGAGGAAGACCGTGGCAAGCCCTCTCGATCAGGTGGCGTTGTGGCCGGCCGCCGCCGCGGCCGGCGTCGTATCGGCGGCAGGCACGGCGGCGTCGGCCGGGCCGGTGGACCGGCCGTTCGCCTGGGCGTCGGTGACCAAGCTGCTCACCGCGCTGGCCGCGCTCGATTGCGTGCAGCGCGGCCTGCTCGGTCTGGATGAGCCGGCCGGGCCGCCGGGAGCGACGATCCGGCACCTGCTGTCGCACGCATCGGGGCTCGGGCTCGACGGCGACCGGATCCTCAGCAAGCCCGGCCGCCGGCGAATCTACTCCAGCCGCGGCATCGAGATCGTCGCGGACATCATGTCCGGCCGGGCCGGCCAGCCGTTCGCGGAGCTGCTGGCCGGCCGGGTCTGCGTGCCGCTCGGCATGACGGGCACACGGCTGGAAGGCTCCCCGGCCTGGGGCGCGACCGGCCCGCTGCGCGACCTGATGGCGCTGGCGGCCGAGCTGCTCAGCCCTTCGCTGGTCGGCGCAGAGCTGATGACGCAGGCCACCCGGACCGCCTTTCCCGGGCTGGCCGGCGTGCTGCCCGGCTTCGGCCGCCAGCCGCACAACGACTGGGGCCTGGGCTTGGAGATCAGGGACGCCAAGACGCCGCACTGGACCGGATCGCGGAACTCGCCCGCGACGTTCGGACATTTCGGCCGCTCGGGCAGCTTCGTGTGGGTGGACCCGCAAGCCGGGATCGGCTGCGCCACGCTCGCCGACCGCGAGTTCGGCGACTGGGCGAAAAAGGCGTGGCCGCGGCTGTCCGACGACGTGCTCGCGTGGCACGCCGCATGACCTGAACAAGCAGACGCAGAACGGCGGCCGGTGCCCGGTCCCGGGACTGCCGCACGACCGGGGCCTGTTGCGGCCCAAGCATCCGAGTGTGGGTTCGCCTGTATGCGGGAATGCTGCGAGCGTGTCGGTTCCCTTGTTCGAGCACCATCCGCAGCGCTGCCCGTTCGGTCACGAACTCGCGCCCGGCAGGGTACTGGTCGGGTGGACGCCCTGCCTGTGCGCCCCGGCGCGGGAGGCCGAGACCCAGGGCCGCGGGCTGGGACATCTGTGGGTGCGCTGCGAGGCGTGCCGGGAGGAAGGATGGGAGGCCACCTTTTACGAGCCGGCGCATGACGTGACACAGCGGCACGCCCAATAGCGGATGGCCCGCCAGGAATCAGCTTCCGCAACCGCCGTTCGATATGTACGGAAAGACCGGAGACTGCACTGAGCGGCCGCGCGGCGGCTTGCCCGACGCGCGCGCTCCGGTAAGCACTGAGCGGCCGCGCGGCGGCTTGCCCGACGCGCGCGCTCCGGTAAGCACTGAGCGGCCGCGCGGCCCAAGCCTGGAGAGAGATGCCCAAGCGGGTTCGTCCCTACGGCTCCGCCGATGACACCGAGGCTGCGGCGCTCGCCCGGACCCGGCCGCGAGGTGAGCTGCTGAGCGAGACCGCCAGCATGATGACGGCGCGCGAGATCGCCGAGGCCGTCTGCGCGCTGGACGAGCTGGCATCCGACGGCGCGGACCACGCAGGCCTCGACGACGTCCGTGACGTGATCGCGGGCCTGGAACGGATGAGCGAGAAGCTGCCGCGCCTGTGCGAGCAGCTCGCCCGGATCCTGGTGGTGCAGCGTGAGGACGGGCAGGTCACACGGGGCTCCGGCCAGGACCCCGATTCCTGCGTCGTGGAGGCGGTAGAGGCGCTCGCGGCAGCGGGCCAGGCCTCGGACATGATGACCACCGCGCTGGCCCAGGCCGCCGCCGCATCAGCGAAGCTCAGATCGCCGCGCAGCGGCATGGCTGACTCCTAGGGAGGCGGGACTAGGGAGTTTCACTAGGGATTTCGTTCTCGGCTCAGACGACGGTGGATCCATCCACACGGAGCAACTGGGTTGAGATAAAGGAGAAACCCGCGATGAGCACCCGGTATGACATCCCGCACCAGCAGGACCCTGATCAGCAGGCTCCCCGCCAGCGGGCGGCGGGCCGTCCCGGTTCCGCGTCTGGAGCGTGGTCATCGGCGCGGCGATGGCGGTAGCCCTCGTTGCGCTGGCCGTGGCCCTGTGGCAGTCGCATTCCAGCCAGGCCCCGGCCACCAACGGCACGCCGACCTCGTCGTCTGCCCCGGCCCAGCCGACCGGTCACGCCACTACCCCGGTCCACCCGGCCGGTACCCCCACCTCCTCGGTCAAGCCGTCGGCCGCGGTGGCGAAGCTGCAGCAGGAGCTGGGTCAGCTGAGCTACTACCAGGGTCCGGCCAATGGCATCATGGGGCCGCAGACGATCCAGGCGATCAAGTACCTGCAGCGGGACGCGCACCTGCCGCAGACGGGACAGATGAACGCCGCCACCCAGGCCGCCCTGGCCAACTTCCTGGCCCACGGCAACAACCAGATGAGTCCCTTATCGGGCGCAAGCGCTCGGGGCAACGGCCGAAGGCCGGGACCGCGTTTCCCGGCCTTCGCCGTTTCATGCCGGTACACGGTTGTGCTGTCGCGCAAGCCGGTCCGGCGGGCGTTGGCGCCGGCGTCGCTTTCCCGAGGCAGGAAGCGCCGAACGCGTTCGGAGATAACAGGCGATCCTGCTGACGCGACTCAGCCCTGCCGCGCGGGAGCTGCGACGAATTCCATCAGCAGGCTGTCGTGCCAGCCGTTGCCGTCAGCGTCGCGCTCAGCGCAGCGCATCACGCCGACCTCGGTGAAGCCTGCCTTCCGGTAGGCGCGGATCGCCGCGGCGTTCCCGGTGGCCGGATCGATCGTGATCCGGTGGTGGCCGCGATCGTCGATCAGGTGGCGCATGACCAGGCGCACCGCCTCGGTCCCGATCCCGCGCCCGTGCACGGCGGGGTCCAGGAACAGGTCGATACCGGCGTGGCGGTACTTCGGCTCGGGCTCCTCCCAGAACTGGATCAAGCCGACGATCTTCCCGCCGACTTCGATGGTCAGCCGGGCGGACTCCGGCTCATCCCAGGGAAAGCCCGCGCCTGGCGCATCCCACCAGCGCATCACCTCGGGTGTGCGGTGAATGCGCAGCAGTTCCGCCTCATCCCCTGGCTGCAGAGGACGCAGGACGACAGCCATCTCAGGTGATGCCAGCCGCATGAGCAACGGCGCAGCGGTGGGCGATTCGCGGGGCGGCCAGGTGCGGCGGGACCCGTCGACCGGGCTCATCAAGCCGACGTCGTTGCCGTCGGGGTCGGCCACGATCGCGTAGCGGGCACCCCAGTGCGCGTCGAAGGGCGGCTGCTTGCCCTGGTAGCCGGCCGAGGTGAGCTCCTGGTACCGCTGGTCGACCGCGTCGCGGGTCGGCAGCGCGAAGCCGACGACCACCCGGGCGCTGGCCGGATCAGCGCGCCAGCCCGCGTGCCAGATCCGGGCTGACTCCGCCGTGTCCAGCTCCAGGCTGAAACCGCCTGGCATCCGCAGCTGAACGTGCGGACCGCTGGCATCCTCCGGCAGGACGACTCCCAGCCGCCGGTAGAACTCCAGGCTGGCGGGCAGATCGCCCACGATGAGGTTGAGCATGTGCAGGTCGGGTCGATCACCACTCACACGCGTAGTGTGCCAGAGGCGGCGGCACAACCATGGGTTCGGCATCGGTGCGGCATGATGGGCGGGTGCCACTGTTCGCCTTCGAAGGCCGCGAGCCGGATGTCAGCCCCGGGGCGTGGATCGCGCCCACCGCCACCCTGGTCGGACAGGTGTACGTGGAAGCGGAGGCCTCCGTCTGGTACGGGGCGGTGCTGCGGGGCGACTTCGGCGCGATCCGGGTGCGGCGGGGAGCCAACGTCCAGGACGGGTCGGTGCTGCACGGGGGCAGCGACCCGGTGACCGAGGTCCGCGAGGGGGCGACCGTCGGGCACCTGTGCGTGGTGCACGGCGCGGTGATCGGCGCGGAGGCGCTGGTCGGAAACGGCGCCACGGTCCTGGACGGCGCGATGGTCGGCAGCAGCGCCCTGGTGGCCGCCGGCGCCACGGTGCCGCCCGGGATGGTCATCCCGGCGGGCATGCTGGCCGCCGGGGTCCCGGCGCGAGTCATCGGGGAACTCGGCGCCGGGGCCAGGCGCTGGGTGGAGGACAACCCGGACATCTACCGTGACCTGGCACGGCGGCACGCGGCCGGCATCCGGGCCGTCACGCCGCGTTGATCCCCGGTCGCCGGGCGGCGGCCTGACAGCGCACCGGGCGCGCGGGGCCGAACGCCACGCGCTCCACCCCGTCGGAATAGTGGATGAGCGGGGCGCCGGCGGGCGCCGGCAGGCCGGCGGCTGTGGTCAGCGACTCCATCAGCGCGGCGGCGGTCGCTGTGCGCAGCGGCCACGGCTCATGGCGGACGGGGATCTCCAGCAGGCACCCCGCGTGCCAGGTGTAGGCGCGCCAGCGGTGGGTCAGCCACAGGTGCAGGCCGACGGCGCCGACGGGCGGCCCGGGCCTGATCTCCAGCCGGTAGACAGCCGGAACGCGCCCGGCCCGCGTCCCGGTGTAGCGGATACCGTCGCCGGCCTCGATGTCCAGCTCAGCCAGGAAATACGGCGCGCCGAGCAGCAGCCGGGCTCCGGCGGTGATCCACGCGCTCGCGGCGTCCAGGGAGAAGAACCACAGGCCCTGGCGGCCGCCCGGCCCCCGGACATAGGTACGCAGGTTGGTTTCCGGGAAGTCGGACAGCCCCGGCACGGCCGGTGTCCCGGGCAGGCGCACACCGTGCATCCGCAGCGGCGTCAGCGTCAGCCACGCCGAGCCGTCGTACTCCTCGACGGTCAGCCCCGCTGGCAGCCTCCGCTGGAGCAGCGCCGTGTCGCAGCGCCAGTGCACGAACGTCACGGTGCGCCAGGCCTGCCGCAGCACCGGCACGCGGATGTCGCTGTCCGGCTGCACCGCGGGCACGCCGCCGGGCTGCGCGTTCGTCATCCCATCCGGCTGCCCGGCGCCGGGCCGGGCAAACGGCGGGTGGTAGCGTCAGCGTGGGGCATGCTCGCGGCCCCGGGGTTCTGGGGATCTTGGGGTCCGTCCGATCGCACCAGGCCCGGTCGCACCGGGCGGGAGGAGAAGGCTATGGCGTCTCGGCTGAATCCGTACCTCAACTTCAACGGCAACGCCCGGCAGGCGCTGGAGTACTACGCCAGCGTGTTCGGCGGCAACCTCAACCTGAGCACGTACGCCGACTTCGGCGACCAGGACTCGCCGAACGCGGACAAGATCATGCACGGCCAGCTCGAGACCGACGCCGGCTACACGATCATGGCCGCCGACACGCCCCCCGGGATGGGATACAACGGGATGCACGGCTTCGGGGTGAGCATCAGCGGCGACGACGCCGACGCCCTGCGCCGCTACTTTGACAGCCTGTCGGACGGCGGCGCCGTCACGATGCCGCTGCAAAAGCAGGCCTGGGGCGACGAGTTCGGCATGGTCACCGACAAGTTCGGCGTCCCGTGGCTGCTCAACATCGGTCAGCCGCAGGCGGCTTAGCCATCCGCGCAGCCGCCCGGGGCCTGCCGGCGCTGCGGAAGCCGCTGCACGAGGCTAGCCGTGCAGCGGCAGCAGCTGCCTCAGGCTGACCGGCCCCGGCCTGAACAGCGCGACGACGAAGGCCAGCGCCGCCACCAGCGTGACGATCACCGCCACCAGCAGCAGCTGCCTGGGCCGCGGCCCGGGCCGCGCCGGCAGGCTCGCCAGGCGGCCCAGCGCCCAGATCACCGGGGTGACGGCCAGCGCGAGCAGGCCGGCGACCGGATCCCTCCTGAGCATCGCCGCGCCGACGGCCGCGAAAGCGATAGCGGTCCGCGCCCACGCCAGCCTGGTCCGTTCTCGTGCCAGGCCGGGATCGGGGGCATCTTCGAGGTCGTCCGGCACCATTGTCACCGGATCGCCGAGATCAGCAAGACGATGGCGGCCAACACGGCGATGCCCGTGATGGTGGCGGCCAGGACCCACGGCAGCACCGACCGCGGCAGCGGCCCGCTGCGGCGGATGGCCGCCTGGGTCCGCCGCCATTCCAGGAACGCGACCACGGGTATGGCCGCGCCGAGCACGATCAGCGGGACGCCGAGGAGGTGGCGGCCCCACGGGACGCCGGGAAACGGCGGCAGCAGCTGGACGATGCCCAGTCCGGCGATCACCAGGGCGAGCGCGGTCCGGTTCCACGCCAGGAACGTGCGCTCGTTCGCGAGCGTGAACCGGGCGTCCGGCTCGGCGCCGGCCTCCGATAGCTCGTGCTGGCCACCGCGGCTGCTCGTCGGTCCTCCATGGCAGTCTCACCGCCTACCTCACCCATGGTGACACGCGCCGCCTGGCAGCAGGAGCTACCCGCTGAAGAAGGCCGCTGCCCGGCGGGCCATCTCCTCGGGCGGGACATCCTCGATGTGCTGGCTCATCATCCATTGCTGGCCGGACGGATCGCGGAGCCTGCCGCCGCGTTCTCCGTAGAACTGGTCCTCCAGCGGGAAGATCACCTCGGCCCCGGCGCGGACCGCGCGCTGCCACGCCGCGTCGACATCCTCCCAGTACAGCGACATGACACAGGTGACCATCCCGCCGAGCCGCCCGGGCGAGGCGAGCGGGCCGTCGGCATTGTCCTCGGTGATCATCACCACCGAGTCCCCGATGCGGATCTCGGCGTGGATCAGTTCCCCGTTCGGGCCGGTGAACCGCTCACCAAGCTCCTCGGCCCCGAACGCCCTGCCGTAAAAGGCGATCGCGGCTGCGCCGTCCCGCACCACCAGGCGCGGCGTGACGGTACGCAGGCGGTCAGGGACAGGGTTCACCCCGCGGGTCTGCGATGCGTTCATGGACTCCAGTCTGCCCGGAGCCGTCCGGGCAGGCTGGAGCAGATGTGCTTGTCGGCGTGCCGGCGGCTTGCCCCGGCCCGGCTGCCGGGCTGAGCTTCGAGGGCATCACCGGCTACGAGGGGCACTGCTCGCTGGGGAGTAGCTTGCCTGGTATGACCAACGCGCATGACGTGGTCGCGGCCTACTGGGCCGCGGCCGAGGCCCGGGACTGGGACGCGTTCGGCGCGCTGCTCGCCGACGACGTGCTCTACCGCGGCCCGCAGACCAGGGAGCAGGTCCGCGGCCGCGACGCCTACATCCGGTTCAACGTGGACGGCTTCGCCTACGACTGGCACCTCGCGGTGCAGCGGATCGTCGGCGAGGGCCAGCACGCAGCCAGCTGGATCGAGTTCACCGGACACGAAGGCACCCAGCCCGGCCTGTGCTTCTTCGAGCTCGGAGACGACGGCACGATCGCCCGGATCACCGACTTCTGGCCCGAGCCATACCAGCTTCCAGCCAGCCGGGCCCATCTGGTCGAACGCTACTGAGTTCCCGACAGGCCTCTCCGCCGCCGCATGGACGCGGAGCCGCAGGAGGTGAGCCGACCTCTATCGGCGTGTCGCTGGAGATGAAGCAGTATTTTCGCTAGTATTTTTGATACAAGATCGATCGTCAGGACGGGCGGTGGTGCATGGCCAAGGACCCGGCCCCGGACCCGCGGCGCGGCGAGGACCCCGCGCCGGGGGGCTTGGCGCCGGGCGGGGGGACGCCGGACTGGCTGGAGCCGCGAGCTGCATGTCGTGAACACGCACCACCGCCCGTTCGGATGAAAGGCTCTTTTCCGAACGAGCGGTGGCGCAGGCGGTTACCTGACTGCGGCGAGGACCGGTGCGGGCGCGGGCTCGGCGGGGATCCCGCGTGCGGGCGCCGGGACGCGCAGCAGGCGGGCCAGCGGTGCGGGCAGCCACCAGTTCGCCCGGCCGAACAGGGCGACCAGCGCCGGGACCAGCAGGCAGCGGATGATCACCGCGTCGATGAGGATGCCGGCGCCCAGCCCGGTGGCCAGGATCTTCAGGTCGGTCATCGGGCCGGTGGACATGGACAGGAAGCTGAGCATCAGGATCGCCGCGGCGCTGGTGACCAGGCGGCCGGTGCGGCCCAGGCCCTCGATGACCGCGTGGCGGGCGTCGCCGGTGGCGTCGTAGGCCTCGCGGATGCGGGTCAGGATGAACACCTCGTAGTCCATGGACAGGCCGAACAGGAACGCGAAGACCATCAGCGGCACCCACATGGTGATCGCGCCGGTGGCGGGGATGCCCCACAGGGCGTGCGAGCCGTGGCCGTCCTGCCACACCCAGGTCAGCACGCCGTACGCGGCGGCCAGCGAGATCAGGTTGAACACGACCGCCTTGGCGGCGAGCAGGACCGAGCGGAAGGCGCGGACCAGGAGCAGGAAAGTGGCGACGCCGATGAGGGCGAGCATAAGCGGGAAGTCGCCGTAGACCGCGCGGTCGAAGTCGATCAGCGAGGCGCCGTCGCCGCCGACGCCGATCACGTGCGGGCTGTACGCCAGCGCGTGCTCCAGGTCGGCGATCGTGGTCTGGCCGGCCGGGACGCTGCTTTCGGCGTCCGGGATGACGGTGACGATCGCGGTGCCCGCGTGCCGGTAATCGGCGGTGGCCGGGGCCACCGCGGCGTACACGCCGGGGACGCGGGCGGCCTGGGCGGCGACCGCGTGCGGCGCGGAGGAGGTGAGGACCTCGGCGGGGGTGATGACCCCGGAGGGGACACCGCCGTCGGTCAGCGTTGCCAGCGCCTGGTGGGCGGGGCCGGTGGTGGCCTGCGCGGAGCTGCCCGGCTCCCCGAGGTGCAGGGACAGTGCGGGCAGCATCAGCGCGGCCAGGATGCCGAGCCCGGCCATCGCGGCCAGCCAGCGGTGCCGGTACACGCCGCGGGCCCAGGCGGAGAACACGGCGCTGGCGCGGCGCTCGGTGCGCAGCCGCGGCCAGTCCACCCGCGGGCCGACCGAAGCCAGGATCACCGGCAGCAGGGTGATCGCGACGGCCACCGACACCAGCGGAACCAGCACGCCGCCGTAGCCGACGCTGCGCAGCATGGGCACGGGCAGCACGATCATCGACAGCAGCCCGATGGCGACGGTCAGCCCGGAGAACACCACGGCGCGGCCCGCGTGGCTCATCGCCGTCATGACGGCGGCGGTGTTGTCACGGCCCGCGGCCCGCTCCTCGCGCCAGCGGCTGACCACCAGCAGCGAGTAGTCGATGGCCACGCCGAGGCCGATCAGCGCGATCAGGAACTCGACGATCTGGCTGACGCCGGTGACCTCGGTCAGGCCGCCGACGATCAGGAACGTGGCGAGCACCGAGACGCCGCCGATGATCAGGGGAAGGAACGCCAGGAAGCTGGCGAAGACGAAGGCCAGGATGACGAACGCGCCGACCGACCCGATCATCGCCTCGGTCATGATGCCGGTGCCCTTGGCCGGCTTGGCGCCGTTGGCCAGCAATTGCAGGCCGGTGACGCCGACGTGCCAGCCCTGCGGGGAGGCGGCGGTGACGGCGCTCGTGATGGCCGGGGCGAGGCTGGGGCCGCCGAAGCTGGTGTCAGCCGGGGTGAAGACCAGGGCGAAGGTGGAGCGGCCGTCGCGGGTGACGAACGCCGGGTCGTGCGTGGTCGCGTAGTCGGCGATCCGGGCGTCCGGGATCCGGGCGGCGATAGCGGCGAACGCGCGGCCGGTCTCCGCCGCGGCGGCCGGGCCGGTGACCCGCTGCCCGTTCGGCACCGTGATCACCGGGACGTACGGGGTCTGGTCGCCGCCGTTGCCGTAGCTGCGGGCGATCTGGTTGTCGACGCGGAACGCCTGGCCCGGCATGGCGAAGGTGTTCGTCATCCGGTGCGTGGTGCCGCCGATCGTCAGCACGCCTGCAGCGGCGACGACGACCCAGAACAGGGCCACGAGCGCCTTGTGGCGGAGCACGAAGCTGGTGAGCGCGTTCATGGTTTCCTCCTCTGCCGGGGCCTTTCCGCCGGCTGAATGCAAGCGTGCCGGCCGGCGCCCTGCTCGTGCGTCCGGCAGGAGTTGGCATCTGCCGGTACCGCCAGGGGATTCGATGGCGCCCCCGGCTACTCCCCCGGGAGTACGCGGACGGTCAACCGGGGAAGGCTGACTGCGGCGGCGGGCGGGCCTACGCTTGCGGCATGGATGGTGTCGCGGCGGCCTGGCGCGGGTGGCGCGGCTGGCCGAGGCGGGATCTGGTCCTGGTCCTGCTGGTGACCGTCCTGCTGCTGCTCGGCAGCTACGGCGAGGCGCATCCCCACCAGCTTGCGGACCAGGTCCAGTTCGGCCACCGCCCGGTGCCGCAGCCCGGCGCCGCGTATGTTCTCGTCGCGATCGCGGGCCTGGCGCTGGCTTGGCGGCGCCGCTGGCCGGTCGCGGTGCTCGCGATCTCGGCTGCCGCGGCGATCGGCTACACGCTGCTCGGCAACGTGAACGGCTCGGTACTGGTCGCCCCGGTCATCGCGCTGTACGCGCTGGCCACCCAGCTGAGCGCGCGACGGGCCGTGCTGGCCGGCCTGGTGACGATGGTGGTGCTGATGGCGGCCACCGCGGCGCGGAACCCGTTCGGGCACGTCACCGGCGGCGCGGTCGACATCATCCCGTTCATGGTCGCGGCCGTGGTGTTCGCCGGGATCGCGGTGGCGAACCGGCGCGCCTACGTGGCCTCGATCCGGGAGCGGGCCGAGCAGGACGCCCGGCGGCGGATCGACGAGGAGCGGCTGCGCATCGCCAGGGAACTGCACGATGTCGTCGCGCACACGATGGCCACGATCAACGTGCAGGCCGGCACCGCCGCGCACGTGCTGGCCAGCCGCCCCGAGGTCGCGGCCGAGGCATTGGCGGCCATCAAGACGGCCAGCAAGGAAGGGCTGCGCGAGCTGCGCGCGATCCTCAACGTGCTGCGCCAGGCCGACGAGGCCGACCCGACCCAGCCGGCGCCGGGCACCGCGCAGCTCGGCGCGCTCGTCGACCGGGCACGCCAGGCCGGCCTGCAGACCACGCTCGCCGTCACCGGGGAACCGGTCCCGCTGCCGGCCGCCGTGGACCTGGCCGCCTACCGCATCGTCCAGGAGTCGCTGACCAACGCCATCCGCCACGCCGGCCCGGCGTCCGCTGCGGTCTCGCTCGGCTACCTCGGCGGCGAGGTGCGTATCGAGGTGACCGACACCGGGCGGGGCGCCGCCGGTGACAACGGCGGGGCGGGAGGCAAAGGGCACGGGCTGGCCGGGATGCGGGAGCGGGCCGCCGCGGTCGGCGGGACCGTGGAGACCGGGCCCGGTCCCGGCGGCGGATTCCGGGTCGCGGCGCGGCTTCCGGTGCACGGCCGGCTGCGTGACCCGGCCGAGGTGCGGCGGTGATCCGGGTCCTGCTCGCCGACGATCAGGCGCTGATCCGCGCCGGGTTCCGCGTCCTGGTCGAGGCCGCCGACGATCTCCAAGTGGTCGGCGAGGCGGCCGACGGCGCCCAGGCGGTCGATCTGGCCCGCCGGGAGCGGGCCGATGTCGTGCTGATGGACATCCGGATGCCCGGGATGGACGGCCTGGAAGCCACCAAGTGCATCTCGGCTGAGGAGGACCTGGCCGGTGTCAAGGTCATCATCTTGACCACGTTCGAGACCGACGAGTACGTCTACCAGGCGCTGCGCGAAGGTGCCAGCGGCTTCCTGGTCAAGGACACCGAGCCCGCCGACCTGCTCCAGGCGATCAGGGTGGTGGCCAAGGGCGACGTGCTGCTGTCTCCCAGCGTGACCCGGCGGCTGATCACCGACATCGCCGCCCGCCCGGAGCGGCCGGTTGCGGCCAGCAGCGAGCTGTCCCGCGCGCTGGCCGCGCTGACCGAGCGGGAGCGTGAAGTGCTCGCGCTGGTCGCCGAGGGACTGTCGAACGAGGAGATCGCGGCCCGGCTGTTCCTCAGCCCGCTGACCGCCAAGACCCATGTCAGCCGCATCATGACCAAGCTGAACGCGCGCGACCGCGCACAGCTCGTGGTGATCGCCTACGAGAGCGGGCTGGTGACCCCGGGAGCCCGGCAGGCTGGCTCCTCCTAGCGGACCCGGTGTCGCATCGTGCTCGGCGGCCTGGCGGCCCGGCGCCGGCGGTAGCGTAAGCCTTATGGGTGACACCGCCACGGTTCCCTCCTCCGCGGTCGCGGCCCTCGGGCTCACCGGGGGGTTCCTTGCCGGGCGCTGGACCGGCCGCCGTGACTTGGCCGGGGCGTTGTTCGCGGCCGCCGGCGCCTGGTGCGCGCGGGACTGGTACCGGGCGTCAGGCCCGGCTGCCGCGCTCGGCCTGACCGCGCTGTACGCGGCAGCGATGGGCGGCTCGCATCCGCTGGCCAAGCGCATCGGCGCGTGGCCGTCGGTGGTCGCGGTCACGGCGATGACCGTGGCGGCCACCGAACTGGTGACGGGCGCCGCCGCCCGCGGCAGAGCAGCCGGGCACTAGCGCCGCGGCACACTGGCCGAGGCAAACGGGAACTCACCGTCCGTGGGCCGCAAGGCCCTCGTTAGGATTGCCACTCGTGCGGGCGGTCGCCTGGGCCAAGGAACGCGGTGCCGAGTACGCCGAGATCGCTGTAGGCGGCGGCCTGCTGCGCGCAACCGGGGTGGCTATGACGCCTTCGTTCCGGATCTGAGGGCATCACATCTGAGGGCGTCACGATGGCGGCCGGGCCAAGGCCCGGCCGCCATCGACCGCCCGCGGACCGGCTGGGTTCGGTCCGCTGCCGTGGATCAGTGGGCTGGTGCTGGTGCCGGGCGGGAGCGCAGCACGCGCAGCGCCTTGGCGTAGTCACCCTTCGGGGTACGGGCGACAACGACGGTGCTGACCGCGTTCCAGATCACGGTGGCCCCGAACAGAACCTTGCCACCCGGGACGCCGGTGGCCACGGCGGCGTAGGCGGCGGCGATGGAGCAGATGGCGGTCGAGGTCTCCCCGGCGGCGAACATCAGTGCCTTCTTCCACGGCGCGGCGGCCCGCATGGAGTCCTTGTCGGTGACCACGGACCAGAACGGCATGGCGCTCATCAGCTGCCGGAATCCGGGCGGGTAATCCTCGGGGTGGTCGGTGCCGCGGATCCCGTAGAACCGGAACCGGATGCCCACGGCACGGCCGGCCAGGTAGTGGCCGATGGCGTGGCTGCAGTCGTAGATGACCAGGAAGCCGGCCAGCGCGACGGCGAGCCGTACCGGGCCGGGGCCGGTCATGGCGGCGGCCAGGGCCAGCAGCGCGGCGCCGGCGGCCAGGCCGGCGGCCTGGATGAGGTTGCCGGAGGCGATGGACAGTTTGGCCCATAGCGGCGGGCGGGGCTTGACAGGCTGGGTGACGGTCATGGTGTGCTCCGAGTCAGGTTGCAGGGTGTCTGGATCAGGTCTTCAGTACTGGTTGCGGGCGGGTCCCCAGCGGCGGCTGGCGAGGGCGTCGGCGCTGATGCCGCCGGCGATGAGCCCGAAGATCAGGGCGACGACGGTGCCCGGTCCGTGCAGCAGGCTGAGGTGGGCGGCCAGGTAGATGGCGGCGATGATGGCGGCGGCGCTGGCCAGGCCGGCGAAGGGGGCCAGGTGCCGGGCGCGGCGCCAGGTGTAGTCGGCGGGCAGGCCGAGGATGACGGCGACGCCGAGGGCATAGAGGAAGGTGAGAATCATCTCGGGCTCCTGGGGCGGTAGTACGGTGTGGTGGTGGCTTCGGCCTGCGAAGCGGTCTGGCTGTCTTCGAGCCTGGCCGGCGAGCCCAGGATCGGAATCGGCGTGACGTCACGGACTGGGCCGGGCATTCGGCCAGCGGCGGCTACGTCATATGGCCGAGGTGGACGGTTAAGGCTGCTTCTTGCCGGGTAGACGCAACATCTGGGTCCCGAGCCACGCCAAGGCCCGCCATCCGGGAGCCAGCTGGGCGGCCTGGCCGGCGGTCGGCGGCGCGATGAGCGAGATGCCAGCGATGAGAGCTCACGACGATCACAAGCCGGCCCGGCCTGAGGTGACAGCGCCGGGCCTGGCGCATGCGCACGCTTCTGTGGCCCGAGGGAGCATTGCTATTGCATTGTTCCTGGTGGTGGCGGCTGCGCATGCCGCCGGTACGGCGGTGGTGTACCAGTTCAACCACCTGACCTCGGCCGGGGAGGTGTTCTTCCCGGCCGCCGGGGTGACCGTGGCCGCGTTGCTGCTGGTGCCGCGACGGTGGTGGCCGGTCGTGCTGACGGCCACGTTCGCCAGCGAGCTGATCGCCGACCTGATCCTCGGCGAGGTCGCGGCCACCGCGATCGGGTCGGCGCTGGCCAACACCGCCGAGCCGGCGCTGGGAGCCGCCCTGGTGCTCCGGGTGACCGGCGGCTGCCCGCAGCTGAGCCGCCGCCAGAACCTGGCCGCCTTTGTGCTCGGCGCGGCCGCCGCTGGCCCGGCGCTGGGCGCGCTGATCGGGGCCGCGGCGACCCGGTTCACCCACCCGCATGGGCCGTTCCATATCGTGTTCGCCCGCTGGTGGACCGGTGACGCGCTCGGCGTGCTGATCGTCGGCAGCGTGATCCTGGCCTGGTTCACCCACGACGTGCGGGCCATCCGGCCCCGCTACGCGGCCTTCGAGGGCGGCCTGCTGGCCGTGATGACGTGCCTGGTCACCTGGCTGGTGTTCTGGCGCTGGCACCCGGCGCTGGCCTACCTGGCGCTGGTTCCGCTGGGCTGGGCGGCGATCCGGTTCGGCACCCGCGGCGCCACCGCGGCCGGCGCGGTGATCGCCGTGCTGGCCGAGTGGGCCACCGGCACCGGCCATGGCCTGTTCGCCGTGATCAGCCGCGACCACGATCAGGGGCTGTGGTACTTGCAGCTGTTTTTGGCCGTGGCCATGCTCGGCGGGCTGATGATGGCCGCAGCGATCGCCGAGATGAGCCGGGCCGAAGCCGCGCTGCGGGCCAGCGAGACCGCCGAACGCGACGCCCGGCTGGAGGCGCAGCAGGCGCACACCGCCGAGCGGACCCGGCTGGCCCGCGAGCTGCACGACTCGGTCTCCCAGGCGCTGTTCTCCATGACCATGCACGCCAGCACCGCCCAGCTCGCCATGGAAAAAGCGGGCCTGGTCGCGGACTCGCCGGCGGCCCGGGCGGTCGGCAGGCTGCGGACGCTGACCGCCGGCGCGCTGGCCGAGATGCGGGCGCTGATCTTCGAGCTGCGCCCCGGCGCGCTGGCCGAAGAAGGCCTGGTGTCCGCGCTTGGCCGCCAGGCCGCCGCGATCTCTGCCCGCGAGGATGTGCAGATCACCGTGAACGGACCCGAGCAGCGGCTGCCGGTCGACCTCACCGCCGAGGAGCACTGCTACCGGCTCGTGCTCGAAGCCTGGCACAACACCGTCAAGCACGCCGGCGCAACGGCCATCATCACCACCATCGCCAGCGACGGCGCGGCCGTCACCGTGCGGGTCACCGACGATGGCCGCGGTTTCGACCCCGCCGCCGTCCCGCCTGGTCACCTGGGCCTGCGGACCATGCGGGAACGAGCCGCAGCCATCGGCGCCACCTTGGACGTGACCAGCGCACCCGGGCAGGGCGCCACCATCGTGCTGCGGGTGCCCGCAGCCCAGGCCGTCCCCGAACCCGCCGCACCTTCCGCGACCGGACCGGGAGGAGGTTTCCCCGCGTGAATGCCAATGCTTCGCCGCCCGCCGGGCTGACGGTCTTCCTGGTCGATGACCACGCGATCGTCCGCTCCGGAGTCCGCGCCTACCTGGACATGATCGACGACATCACCGTAACCGGCGAGGCCGGCACCGGCCAGGAAGCCCTTGACCGGATCGCCGTACTGGAACCGGCCGGCGACTTGCCCGACGTGGTGCTGATGGACCTGCTGATGCCCGGCATGGACGGGATCGAGGCCACCCGGCAGCTAAAGGCCCGGTGGCCGGCCGTCGAGGTAGTGGCGGTCACCAGCTTCCTGGAAGAAGCCAAGGTGCGGGCCGCGCTGGAAGCCGGCGCGGCGGGCTACCTGCTCAAGGACGCCCAGGCCGACCAGGTCGCCGCGGCGATCCGCGCGGCGGCCGCCGGCCAGTGCCACCTCGACCCGGCCGTCGGCAAGCTGCTGGCCGCCACGCTGCGCGCACCCCGGGCCGCCGCGGACAGCCTGACCGCCCGGGAACGCGAAGTGCTCACCCTAGTCGCTGAGGGCGCCACCAACCGGCAGATCGCCCGTCGGCTCGGCGTCACCGAACGCACCGCCCGCACCCACGTCTCCAACATCTTGGGCAAGCTCGGCCTGACCTCACGCACCCAGGCCGCGCTGTGGGCGGTGCGGGAAGGCCTGGCCCCGGCCCGCGGCACCAGCTGACCCGGCCCGTCGCGGCGCTGCCGCTCGGCCGAATGACGTAGCACACCTCGGCCCAACCGCCGGTGCCCGCCGCCGCGCCCCCGTGCGACTATCAAGCCCTGCCCGCCCGTCCCGCCGGTCGATAGGGATCAAGCCCTGGCGCGCCTTCGCCAGGCCCGGTCCTGGAGGTAGTAGCCGATGAATTCGCCACGCGGGGTCCGGGTCCTCATCGTCGACAGGGACCGGCGGGTGCGCCGAGCGCTCCGGGACCTGCTCACGGCGGAACCCGATGTTGAGATCTCCGCGGCGGTCGGCGACGTCCGCGCGGCGCTCGCCCAGGTGCACGCCCAGCGGCCTGATGTGGCACTGCTGGACGTGCTGCTCCCGGGCCCTGCCGAAGGGCTCGCCCTGGTGCTGGAATTGCGCCGGCTCGCAGTGCCGGTCGTGGTGCTGACCGCGGCGTCGTCGCTGCGCGAGCAAGCGCAAGACTACGGCGTGGCCGCCTTCCTCGAAAAAGATCACAATCTGCACCGCATACCCGAGGCAGTGCGGGCAGCCCGCCCGCCGCCCGAGTGACGGAAGGCTCTGCCGACGTCGGCTCGTGGAGCACGCAGGATCAGGCCCAGCTCCGGATCGTCAGTAGCCATGGTCAGCATCGCCACGGCGTCCGTGCCGGCGGGTGCCGCCGCTGGTGTCTAGGCCGGTGGTCACGTACCGTCACTCAACTGTCCGCGGCGATCGATCCTGCCGGTCGGCCGACAGGCTGGCCCGAGACCGATGCGAGGTCACCAGCCGCGGCGGGCGGCCTCAGCGCGGACGGCATCGACCGTGACCGGGCCGCGCAGCACGTACCGGAAGTGCTGAAAGGACAGGGCAGTCGCCCACGTGAGCACCGTCGCGGCGTACAGGCGGCTACCGCGAGCACCAGCCAGAATGAGCGAGCCGAGGACAACGGCGCCGGCAGCGAATCCGGTCACGTGTGCGGTGAAGTCGTAGCGGCGCTGAATGCCGGTGGCTAGGTCGATGACGTCCTGATCGATATGCATGGCGGCGTCTCCTTACTGACCGATCAAAAGGAAGAACGAGGCCAGCGGGAGCGGCGGCCGGTGGCGGACCTCCCGGAGGCGTCGGCTTCGCCGCCAACTCACCTAGCCAGCCGCCTGTCTGATCATACGCTGCAGGTGATCACCAGCCGGTGATCATTCCACCGGTGCCTCTGCCCGGGGATGCCGCGGCAGCAGCGGCTCCAGCCGCGCCCATTCGGCATCACTGAGGTCATGGCGACTCCGCCGTTTCTCATCCGCGAAGCAATCAAAGCGGAAACGGCCCACCAAGATCTACGGGACACGCCCCAGCGCCGCGGCCCCGGCGGCGAGTCAGCGCCGGTCGAATCCGGCGCACTCGGTCACGGGCAGCCGCGGGTAGCGGGGCAGGCGGATATCCCAGGCGGCACGCGTACAGCGCAGGTATGCCGTGCCCCGGCTGGTCTCGTTGAGTTTCGCGTGGCGGCAGGCCAGGCACAGCCCGGGTTCGGCCCCGAGTTTCAGCCAGGCAGGGTCGGACGACCGGTCCGGCGGCGGTCCCTCAGGCATCGTGGAAGACCAGGCCGAGGGCGTGACGGCGGCCGGACCGCACGATGCTGACGCCGTGGCGGACCGGGCTTGCGGACCAGCCGCGAGCCGTCCGCACCGGGCGGTCGCGGGTGGTGAAGATCAGGCCGTGGCCCTGATCCAGCGCGGTGGCGGTGCCGCGGGACTGCGCGCGCGGCCGCTGCTCGACGAGCAGGAACTCGCCGCCGGTGTAATCGGTGCCGTACCGGTCCAGGCCGATCACGACCTGCAGCGGGAAGACCAGGTCGCCGAACAGGTCCCGGTGCAGGGCATTCCAGTCCCCCGCCCCGTAGCGGAGCAGGATCTGCGCGCTCTTGGACTGCCCGCCCCGGTGGCACATCTGCAGCCATTCGCCGAGGGTGTCCGGCCACGGGGCCGGCCGGCCGAGGCGCCCGGCCCAGTCGCGGGCGATCTGCAGCAGATGCGGGTAGAACGCCTCGCGCAGCGCGCGGACGGGTTCGGGCAAGTCGTGGGTGAAGTACCGGTACCGGCCCGAGCCGAAACGGTGCCGGGCCATGTCGATGCTCGCGCGGAACCGCTCCGGCTGGTCGTCCAGGGCGGCCAGATCGTGGCACTCGGCCGGGGTGAGCAGCCGCGGAGTACGGGCGCAGCCCACGGCGTCCAGCTCGGCGGCCAGCGCCCGCCAGTCGGCGCGGGTCAGGGTCTCGGCGGCCTGGGCCGCCGGGGAAACGGTGATCATGGCTGTACCTTCGTCGTTCAGCCGGGCAGCAGGGCGCCCTCGTGCGCGAGCAGCTGCTGCTTGCGCAGCACTCCGGCGGCGTAGCCGCGCATGGTCCCGTCCGCGCCGACGACGCGGTGGCACGGGCGGACGATCAGCAGCGGGTTCGCGCCGACCGCGGCGGCGACGGCCTGGATGCGGTCCGGCGGCTCGCCGAGCTGCGCGGCAAGCCGGCCGTAGCTGGTGGTCGTGCCGTACGGGATGGTATCCAGGGCCTGCCAGACCCGGCGCTGGAACGCAGTGCCGTCGGGGGCAAGCTCCAGGTCGAAGACGGTCAGCTCGCCGGCGAAGTAGGCGGCGAGCTGACGGATCGCCTCGGCGAACGCTGCCGGGTCGTGATTCCAGCCGGGCTGAGGCGTCGGCGCGCCCGGCTGGCCGGGCATCGACACCGACCGCAGCCCAAGGCCGCCGCCCGCCTGCTCGCCCGCCAGCAGCAGTTCGCCGACGGGGCTGTCCATCGTCGCGTAGACGGTCATGTTTTCGCTTCCTTGACTAGACAGGTATTTTCCTTGATACCGGCCAGTCTAGGAAGCGCCGGTGCCATCAGCTGGCGGGTTTCGGACATGCCGTTCCCGGCACGCCGGCACCAGGGGATCAGTCGGCGGTCGCCAGGATTACCTCCGATGCCTTGATGACCGCGATGACCTCCGTGCCCTCGGCGAGGCCGAGCTCGCGGACCGCCTCGACGGTGATCGAGGCCACCAGCCGGGTGCCGTTGGCGTCGAGTTCCACGTTGGCGATGGCCTCCCCGGCGTTGATGCTGGTGACACGGGCCGGGATCTGGTTGCGCGCGCTCAGCCGCATTCCTGGTCTCCTCCTTGGTTGGGGTGCCTCCGGCCGCGACTCGCGGCCACCGCGTCAAAGTACCCGCTGCGCGTCGGTGAACTCAGCGTCTTGGCTGCTGCGCCAAGCCCGGCGGTGATCGCGCATGTCGGAAGATGTTCGTGGGCACCGTTAAGGAGCGAGCACATGACCGCGATGTTCGAGCAGGTCGTCCACGTCAGGTGGCGTGACACCGACGCGCTGGGCCATGTCAATCACGCCGTCTTCCTGACGTACCTCGAGGAGGGCAGGGACGCGTTCTACGCTGCGGCCCTCGGCAGCGAGCCCGACTACGTGGTCGCCCGGCTCGAAGTGGACCTTCGCGCGGAGGTTCGCTACCCAGACCAGCGGGTGACGGTGCGGATCCAGGTGGAGCGTTTGGGTACGACGAGCCTGACGACTCGGGAGATGATCCTCACCTCGTCGGGCGACCTGGCGGCGGAGGCACGCGTGATCACCGTCCGCTGGGACCGGCGCCGTCGGCAGCCGATCCCGTTTAGCCCGGACGAGCGGACGCGGCTGTCTGCGGCCATGAGCGGGTAACGGCGAGCACGCACCACCGGCCGTCCGGGCAAATCCCGGAAAGCTTTCCTATGATCGCTAGCGTGGGCTGGGACCTGAGCTGGCAGCGGCGGCGTGTTCCGGCTGGGTGACACGTGACCGGGTGGCTGGGCAGGCGGGTGTTCCCGCTGCTTGCCACGGTCGGCCTGATCGCCGCCGGGATGGCCGGCACGATCTGGGGGCCGCGCTTTTACGGGAAGACGGCGTGGGCGGTGCCGGATGACCTGTGGGCGACGATGGTGGCGGCGCAGCGGCTGCTGCACCTGGACCTCGGCGGCCTGTACACCCCGCCGACAAACCTGATCAGCCTGCCAGGCACGGCACTGATCCTGGTCCCGGTCGCCGCGGTCCTGCCAGCGGCCGGGCTGGCACTGCACCATGCCGGCTCGCAAGGTCCGCATCCCGGGGTGTGGCTGCTCGCCGGGCCCTGCGAGACCGCGCTGTCGGCCACGGCGCTCTTCGCCGCCGACGCGATCGCCGAGCGCCTCGGCGCGACCCGCGCTCAGCGTTTCCTGCTCGCCGCCGCGGGCGCCACCGCGCTGTGGAGCGTCTGCGTGCGCTGGGGCCACCCGGAAGACGCGGTGGCGGTGGCCTTGCTGCTGGTCGCCGTCCGCTGGCTGGCGGATGGACGGGCCGGCGGCGCGGCATGGCTCGGCGGGGCGGCTGTCGCGGTGCAGCCGCTGGCGCTGCTCGCAGTCCCGGTGCTGGCCGCGGCCGTTCCGCCGCGGCGGCTGGCCGGCTTCCTGGCCAGGGCCGCCGCGCCCAGCGTGGTGCTGGTCGCCGCGGCGGCCGCGGCGAACTGGGCCGCGACGATCAAGGCGGTGACCAGCCAGCCGAACGCGCCGAAGGTCGACCACCCCACGCCGTGGGTCTACCTGGCCCCGCACCTGGCCGACGGATCGGTCGCCGCCGCGCCCGCCAGGGCGCTGGCCATCGCGGTGGCGTGCGGCTGCGGTGCCGTTGTCCGGCGCCGGTTGCGGGGCGCTGACCTGGGTGCCGGGCACGTGCTGCAGGAACTGCTGTGGTGGACGGCGGTGGCGCTGGCGCTGCGCTCGGTGTTCGAGCCGGTGATGGTCGCCTACTACCTGTGGCCGCCACTGGCCGTGGTGCTGGCCGCCGCGTCGGCGTCCTGGGAGCGGCTTGTCCCGGTCAGCGCTACCGCCATCGTGCTGACGTTCTTCTCGCAGGTCTTGTGGCGGAACCCGTGGGCCTGGTGGACGCCGATGGTGACGCTGCTCGCCCTCACCGTGTTCCTGGCACGCCCGCGGCCGCCGCGGCCGGCGGCAGCGCCCGCGATGCCGGAGCCTGGCGAGCGCCTCAGGGCGGGGCCTGGAGCGGCCGGGCGCCGAAGCGGGTGATCACGACGGCGGCGGTCCGCACCGCGAACCGCCCGGCGCCGCCCAGGTCCGCGGGATCCGCCAGCCACCTGCTCATGAACGCGCCGCAGAACGCGTCGCCGGCGCCGGTGCTGTCCAGCACGGCGGCCGGGCTGGCCGCGATGCGCACCGGTGCCTCGCCGGGGACGGCCACCAGGCAGCCCTGGGCGCCGAGCTTCAGCACGACGGCGCCGTAAACAGCGGTGAGGCGGGCCGCCATCGCGGCCGGGTCGTCCTCGCCGGTCAGCACGGCGGCCTCGTCGCGGTTGGGGAAGCACACGGCGGCGCCGCGGGTCCAGCGCAGGAACTGCTCGGGCGGCATCGCGGTGAGGAAGGCGGCCGAGCCCGGATCGATGGTGACGGCCATGCCCCGGTCCCTGGCGTCGGCGAGCAGCGACAGCGCCACCTGCACCAGCGGCTCGCAGAACAGGTACCCGGTCAGGTGCAGCACGGCCGCGTCGTCGAGCAGGGCGGCCGGGATGTCGCACCGTCGCAGCCGCAGGTTCGCCGCCCGATCGGTGATCATCGTCCGTTCCCCGTCCGGCTCGACGACGATCACGATCGAGCCCGTGCCGGCATCGGGATCGGCGGCAAGGTGCGCGCGCACGCCGGCGCTCGCCAGCTCCCGGCGGTGGTATTCCGCGTCGCGGGCGCCGACCCGCCCGGCGAAGCTGACCTGCCCGCCGAGGCAGGCCGTCCACGCGGCCTGGTTGGCCGCCGACCCGCCCGGGCAGGCGCGGATCTGCGCCGGGGTGTCGCTGCCCTCGGTGACGGCGGCCAGCGGCCTGACCAGGATGTCGTTGATCACGTCGCCGCAGACCAGGACGCCGCGGCCCCGCGGGGGGGCCTGGGCCCGCCGCCGCAGGCGGCACAGCCGACAGGGTCGTCCCCCCGGGGCAGCACTGGTCTTCCTCACCGGGAACCGCCGGTTCGTTCGGCAAAAGCTTGTGCGATCTTCCCGGCAACTGCGATGTTGCCGAGCACGATCTCCAGGTTGACCCCGACGCTGATCCCGCCGGTCGCCTCACGGATGCGGTCAAGCAGGAACGGGCTGACCCCCTTGCCGCGGATGCCGCGCTGCTCGGCGGCGGCGAGCGCTGCGGCGAGCGCTGCGGGGTCGAGCTGGGCGGCGGGCGGCACCGGGTTGGCCACCAGCAGGGCCGACTGCTCACCGAGTGCCCGCCTGGCCACCATGATGTCGGCGACCTCCTCCGGCGTGTCGGCACGCCAGTCCAGCTCGCAGCCGGAGTCGGCGAGCCAGAACGCGGGGAACCTCGAGGTGCGGTACCCGACGACCGCCACGCTCAGCGTCTCCAGCCGCTCCAGCGTGGCCGGGATGTCCAGGATGGACTTCACCCCGGCCGAGACGACGGTGACCGGCGTGCGGGACAGCACGGTCAGGTCCGCCGATTCGTCGAAGGTCTGCGCCGCGCCGCGGTGCACGCCGCCGAGCCCGCCGGTGGCGAACACGGCGATGCCTGCCCGTGCGGCCAGCGCCGAGGCGGCGGCCACCGTGGTGCCGCCGGTCGCCTTGCGGGCCATCGCGATGCCGATGTCCCGGCTGCTGACCTTGACCACGGACTCGTCGGCCGCGATCCGTTCCAGCTCGTCCGGCGTCAGGCCGATCTTCGGCACGCCGTCGATGAGCGCGATCGTCGCCGGGGTCACCCCCCGGGCGCGCAGCGCCGCGGCGAACCGGCGCGCGGCGGCGGCGTTTCCCGGGCGCGGCAGG
Source organism: Streptosporangiaceae bacterium (assembly GCA_019246795.1). Taxonomy (GTDB): domain Bacteria; phylum Actinomycetota; class Actinomycetes; order Streptosporangiales; family Streptosporangiaceae; genus Palsa-504. Next base: position 28,711 of record JAFAPY010000244.1, read on the forward strand.
CCATGCGAGATGATCGCCGACTCCAGCGCCACCACCGGGCCTCCGGCCGCGAGCGCGGCGCTGACCTCCGGGGATACCTGCAGCGGTGACCGCATCAGTATCCCTGCGTGCCGACCACGTTGCGCAGCGGCCTGCCGGTGGCGTACCGGCTGAGCTGGTCGGAGACGGTGGCCATGACGCGGGGCAAGCCGGTGGTCATCGCCCCGGCCACGTGCGGCGTCAGCAGCAGCCCGGGCGCGGTCCACAGCGGGTGACCGGCCGGGAGAGGTTCGGGGTCGGTGACATCGAGCGCGGCGCGCAGCCGCCCGGACTGCAGCTGTTCGAGCAGCGCGCCGATGTCCACCACCGAGCCGCGGGCCGCGTTGACCAGCAGGGCGCCGTCGTGCATCTGGCTGAGGAACCGCGCGTCCACCAGCCCGGTGGTGGCCGGGGTGACGGGGACCAGCAGGATGACGATGTCGGCTGCAGGCAGGAGGTTCGGCAGGTCCGCCATCGTCGCCACGCCGGGACGGGCGCGGCGGGCGATGCGTGCCACCGTCACACCGAACGGGGCCAGCAGGCGCTCGACCGCCTCTCCGATGGAGCCGTAGCCCACCATCAGCACGGTGCGGCCGGCCAGCGGCTCGCCCCTGGCCGGATCCCAGGTCCCTGCCTGCTGCGCGGCCATGAACCGGGGCAGTTGCCGCAGCTGAGCCAGGATCACGGCGATGATCCACTCGGCCACCGCGGGATCGTGCGCCCCCCGCGCGTTGGCCAACGTCACCCCGGGCGGCACGAACGCGACCACGTGCTCGGCGCCGGCCGACATCAGCTGGATCAGCCGCAGTCGCGGCAGCTTCGCCAGCACCGGCATCCGGGAGGCCGGCACCCCGAACGGCAGCACGACCACCTCGACGTCCGCGGCCGAGTCCGGCAGCCGCTCACCGCCGTCCCAGACGTCGGCGACCATCGTGTCCGGCAGGCCGCCCATCGCCTCGGCCATGCCCGCGTCCGGCAGCCACACCCGTATCGCCACAGCGGCCAGGCTACCGGCGCCTGCCCGGCGTGGCCGCCTGCAGGTGGCCCGGGCCTGCGGTCAGCGTGCCGCCCCGGACCGCTCCAGATCCCGCTGCCACGATTCCGGGACGTGATCCCCCCGGCCCGGCCCCGCCGTGCCGGTCCTGCGCCCCGAGCTCACGGTCACGACCGGGCACCGGGCAGCCCGCAGGCAGACCCTGATCACCGGGCCCGCGCCGCGGTAGGGGTCCGGGCTGTCGGAGTTGCGGCCGAGCACCAGCATGTCCGCGCCGGCCGCCTGATCGAGCAGCACGCGTGCGGCGAGCCCCTCGGTGATCTCGGTGCGGATCGCGACGCCGCGGTACAGCCTGGCCGCATCGCGGACCGCGCGGCGCAGCGCCTGGCGGGCACCGCCCCAGCTGCCGCCGGTCTGCCGCGGCGGCGGCACCGCGTAGCTTGCCGCCTGATGGCACGCGGACTCCAGGGCGAGCACGGCGTGGACCTCGGCGGCGCGCAGGCTGGCTTCCCTGCACGCCCATTCAAGCGCGGCCACGGACTCCGCGGAGCCGTCGACGCCGACGACGATGCGCCGGACAGCGGAATCTCCGGTCATGACGAATCCCTACCTGTTCGCCACCTCTGACACACCCGGTCCGTCCCGCCCCGCCACAGCCGTACCGTCAGAAGTTTCCCCATTCGTGACTTAACAGTTCTCGATCGTAGACCGCGCACGGGCCCGCTGACGAGGTCCGGGAGCTGGCTTTTTCCGGTCTGTCGGCGGCGGCCGTATTCTGCCCGAGATCCCCCGGTTATCGTATCGTTATCAGGTGCGTTGTGGGCCAGACACGCCTGGCGAGCGTATTGTCCCGCATGTCGCTTTTAGTCGTCGGACGACCGCTCTGCGAGGATGCCGGTGAAAGGCCAGGTGGCGTACAGGTGGGCAGCGGTAGCCGCCGGCGTCGGGCTGCTGTGCGCGATGCCGGTGATCGCCAGCGCGCTGCCCGCGAGCGTGCCCGCCCTGACGGCCGGCCAGCTCCGCGGCCGCATCCTGGCCTCGGCGCGCCTGTCCTACGCGGGGTATGCGGAAAGCGATGCCGCGTTCGGGCTGCCGTCGCTGCCTGGCCTGCGCGACGTGACGTCGCTGCTCGATGGCGTGACCAAGATGCGGGTGTGGCAGGCGGCACCGGACCGCTGGCGGGTCGACGTGCTGTCCGACACCGGGGAACGCGACACCTACCAGCTCGGCCGCCGGTCCTACATCTGGGATTCCGGCGCGCAGCTGCTCACCGAGATACGCGGCAGGCAGACGCTGCGGCTGCCGCGTGCCGCGGACCTGGCGCCGCCGACGCTGGCGCAGCGCCTGCTATCCGAGACCGGGCGGCAGGCCCGGTACAGCGTGGCACCCGCGCTGCGGGTGGCCGGGCAGGCCGCCGCCGGGCTGCGGGTCACTCCCTCCGATCCGGCATCCACCATCGGGCACATCGATATCTGGGCGGACCCGGGCAGCGGGCTGCCGCTGATGGTGCAGATCTTCGCCCGCGGCTCGCCGAGCCCGGCGCTGCGGAGCCAGTTCTTCCAGGTCAGCTCCTGGCAGCCGGATAAGGCTGTGCTCACGCCGCAGCGCGGCCCCGGGACCGGGTTCACGGTGACCAGCGCCGGCAACCTGTCCGGGGCGCTGAAGAACCTGGCGGGAATGGCCCTGCCCGGCCAGCTGGCAGGACGTGACCAGCTCCCGGCATCGCAGGAATACGAGCCGATCGGCGTCTACGGCGGCGGGCTGGCGACGTTCGTCGTGCTGGGGCTGCGCGGCGTCGACGGCCAGCGCCTGATCACCGACGCGCTGGCGGCCGGGGGCACCGCGCTGGACCTGCCGGGCGGCGGCAGCGGGGCGCTGATCAGCGCGCCGCTGCTCAACGCGGTCATCGCCCAGCCACCCGATCCCGACACCGTCGTCCTGCTCGCCGGCACGGTCGCCATGCCCGTGCTCGAGCAGGCGGCGGCCGCCTTGTTCACCGAGGTGGGCCTGTAGCCGTGATCACCACCAGGGCCCTGAGCAAGCGCTACGGAGCGATAGCGGCGGTGCGCTCGGTCGACCTCGACGTCCGCGAGGGCGACAGGTACGGGCTGCTCGGCCCCAACGGCTCGGGCAAGACCACGCTGGTCCGGATGCTGCTCGGCCTGGTCTACGCGACCAGCGGCGAGATCGAGGTGATGGGCAGGCGGATGCCCCGGCACGCGCGCGAGGTGCTGCCGCAGGTCGGCGCGCTGATCGAGGAGCCGGCCGCGTACCCGCACCTGTCGGCCCGGGCCAACCTCGCGCTGTTCGACGCGGCGGGCCCGCGCCGGTCCGCCGGCCGTCGAGGCCGGTCCCGCCGGATCGACGACGCGCTGGAGCAGGTCGGACTGGCCGGGGTGGGCCGCAGGCCGGTGAAGACGTACTCGCTGGGCATGCGGCAGCGCCTCGGCCTGGCCGCCGCGCTGATCCGCCGGCCCAGGCTGCTGATTCTCGACGAGCCCGGCAACGGCCTGGACCCGCGCGGGATCAGGGATCTGCGCGAGCTCATCATCGGCCTGAACTCCTCCGGGGTGACGGTGTTCTTGTCCTCTCACCTGCTCGGCGAGGTCGAGCAGCTGTGCACCACGGTGGGAGTGCTGGATGCCGGACGCCTGGTGCTGCAGGACGAGCTGGCGGCGCTGCGCGCGCCGACCGGCCAGATCCTGCTGGACACCCCCGACGCCGACCAGGTCTGCGCGATGCTCAACGGGCAGGTGGAACAGCGCGACGGGCAGCGGCTGCTGATCAGGCACGCGGACCCGGCCGGGCTCAACGCCCGGCTGGTCGGCGCAGGGCTGCGGGTGCACGCGATCGGCCCGCACCGGCGCACCCTGGAGGAGGTCGTGCTCGCGGTCACTGGCACCGGCTCGGACCACATCGGGGGCCGGTCATGATCGGGGTGGAGCTCGTCAAGCTGGTGCGCCGCCCGCGCACCTGGATCAGCCTCACGCTGACCTGCGCCCTGCCGTTCGTGGTGGCGGTGTTCATCGCCGTCACCCACCTGGCCCCGCCGCCCGGGCAGGGCAGCGCGTTCCTGTACGCCGTGCTGGCCAACGGCGCGCTGTACCCAGCGGCCGCGCTGGCGCTGGTCCTGCCGGTCTTCCTGCCGGTCACCACCGCGGTCGTGGCCGGGGACGCCATCGCGGGCGAGGCGGCCACGGGCACGCTGCGGTACCTGCTGGCCCGCCCGGTGGGGCGGACCAGGCTGCTTCTCGCCAAGCTGATCTCGGTGACCACCTACGTCGTGCTCGTGGTCGTCGCGGTGACGGTCACCGCGTACGCGACCGGCGTCCTGCTGCTCGGCCCGTCCCACGCCGCGGCGGTCGGGCAGTCACCGGCCGACGCCGGCCTTGCCCCGACCGCCGGGGTCGCACCGGGCGGCGCGGTCACCTCGCTGTCCGGCACGCCGCTGAGCCTGCTGCAGCTGGCCGAGCGGACCGCGGGCGCCATCGCCTTCATCGCCGTGTCCATGCTCGGCGTGGCGGCGATCGCGCTGTTCCTGTCCACGGTCACCAGTTCGGCCCTCGGCGCGACCCTCGGCGCGCTGGCGGCACTGGTCGCCAGCGAGATCCTGGTGACCCTGAACGCCGCGGCCGTCATCCAGCCGTACCTGCCCACACGGTACTGGCTGGCCTGGATCGACTTCTTCCGCGATCCCATCTTCTGGCGGAACATCGACCGGGGGCTCGGCATCCAGGCGGTCTACGTGGTCGTGTTGCTCGGCGCCGCCTGGGCCAACTTCTCCACCAAGGACATCACCGCCTGACCGGTGCAGCCGCGCCGAGGGCGACCAGGGAGCGGCACTGGGAAGCGGAGGGGGCGGTGATGCTGGCACTGTGCAGGGTGCGCAGCACGATGCCGACGACCAGCGGGGCGGTGGGCAGCTGGCCGTGCCCGATGGTCACCCCCGGGCAGACCGTCTGCAGCGGCACGTTGACCGCGCCCGGCAGCCGGGCCGAATCGGGCGGCTGGACCACCTGGTCGTCGGTGGTCCACAGCGACAGCCACGGCGGGCGGGTACCGGTGGAGGTGTGCTGCAGCCGGGCCAGCATGGCGCTGCCCGGCACCAGTTCCTGGCACGCGGCCGGGCACTCGCCGGGGACGAAGGCCTGGCCGATCGCGGCGAGCTGCGCGCCGTGCAGCGGCGAGCCGAGGGTGATGATCTGGCGGGCCTTTGCCACTCCGTCGTACTCCACGTCCCACAGCCAGGCCACCACCCCCCCGGCGGAGTACCCGATCACGGTCACCGGGGCGGAGCCGGAGCGCAGCGCCTGGCTCACGTAGCCGTTCAGCACGTTCGCCTGCACCTGCAGGTCGCCGGTGCCGTCCCCGGCAAGGTGGACCACGATCGCTGTCTGCCCGGCCGACCTGATCCGCGCCGCCAGCACGTCCAGCGCGGCCGTGCTGCCGCCGTAGCCGGGGACGAGCAGCACATCGCCGGGGCGGTTGCCGCCGGCGCTGGTCACCGCGGGGCTGCCGCCCAGCGAGCCGGCCCAGACGACCACGCCGGTGACCGTTCCCGCGGCCGCGAGCAGCGCGAGGACCGCGATCAGCATCCGGCGCCGCCGGCTCAGGCCGCCCCACCAACCGATCGCGCGCACCACCCCATCGTGCGTCCTGCCAGCGCCGGGCTCCAAACCGGCGCCAAGATGCCGGGCAGCACCGTTCGTCCGGCCGGAGAAAGAATCAGCCCACCGGGGCGAGCAGCTCCAGGCGGCTGCCGGCCTGGCCCTTGTGCACGCGGACCTGGGCGGGGATGCGCTGCCTCAGCTCGGCGACGTGGCTGACGATGCCGACCATCCTGCCGCCTTCGCGCAGCCCGTCGAGCACCGTCATCACCTCTTCGAGGGTCTCGGAGTCCAGGCTGCCGAACCCCTCGTCGACGAACAGCGCCTCGATGGGCGTTCCCCCGGCCTCGGCGGTGACCACATCGGCCAGGCCCAGCGCCAGCGCCAGGCTGGCCAGGAACGTCTCGCCGCCGGACAGGGTGGCGGTATCACGGTCAACCCCGGTCCAGGCGTCGCAGGCCAGCAAGCCCAGCCCGGACCTGCCCCCGCCGCGGCGCGCGTCGGTGTGCACGAGCGAGTACCGGCCCGAGGTCATCTTCAGCAGCCGCTCGCTGGCCGCCGCCGCGACCTCCTCCAGGCGCGCGGCGAGCACGAAGGAGGACAGGGTCATCCGCAGCGTGTTCGCGCCGAGCCCGGCCGCCAGGTCGGCGAGCCCGCGGGCCTCGGCCGCCCGGCTGGCGAGCGGCGTCAGCCCGTCGATCCCGGCGCGCAGCTCGGGGATGAGCTCGGCGAGCTGTTCGGCCCGGCGCTGCGCGCGGTCGTGCGCGATCACCGCGTCGTCGTGCAGCCTGCGGGCCTCG
>JAFAPY010000277.1 GCA_019246795.1 Streptosporangiaceae bacterium
CGCGTCGGGCAAGCCGCCGCGCGGCCGCTCAGTGCTTCCCGGAGCGCGCGCGTCGGGCAAGCCGCCGCGCGGCCGCTCAGTGCTTCCCGGAGCGCGCGCGTCGGGCAAGCCGCCGCGCGGCCGCTCAGCCGATGGCGGCGGCGATGATCTGCCGCGCTTGTTCCTGGATCGCAGCCAGGTGCTCGGGGCCGCGGAAGGACTCTGCGTACAGCTTGTAGACATCCTCGGTGCCGGACGGGCGGGCGGCGAACCAGCCGGACGCGGTGACGACCTTCAGGCCGCCGATCGGGGCGCCGTTGCCGGGGGCCGTGGTCAGCGCCGCCGTGATCTTCTCGCCCGCGAGCTCGGTGGCGGAGACCTGCTCCGGGGACAGCCTGGCCAGTGCGGCCTTCTGCTTGCGGGTGGCGGGGGTGTCGATGCGGGCGTAGGCGGGGTCGCCGTACCGGGAGGTGAGATCGGAGTAGAGCTCGGACGGAGAACGCCCGGTCACCGCCGTGATCTCCGAGGCGAGCAGGGCCATGATGATCCCGTCCTTGTCGGTGGTCCATACCGACCCGTCGCGCTGCAGGAACGACGCGCCGGCGCTTTCCTCGCCGCCGAAGGCCACCGAGCCGTCGAGCAGGCCGGGGACGAACCACTTGAACCCGACCGGGACCTCGAACAGCGACCTGGCCAGGCCCTCGGTCACCTGGTCGATCATCGATGAGCTGACCAGGGTCTTCCCGACGGCCGCCCCGCCCGGCCAGCCATCACGGTGCCGATACAGGTAGTCGATGGCGACCGCAAGGTAGTGGTTGGGATTGAGCAGGCCGCCATCGGGCGTGACGATGCCGTGCCGGTCAGCGTCGGTGTCGTTGCCGGTCGCGACCGTGAAGTCGTGCTGGCGGCGGATCAGGCTGGCCATGGCATACGGCGAGGAGCAGTCCATCCGGATCTTGCCGTCCCAGTCCAGCGTCATGAACCGGAACGTCGGATCCACGGCTGGATTGACGACGGCCAGGTCCAGGCCGTAACGTTCTGCGATCTCGCCCCAGTAGGCCACGCTCGCCCCGCCCAGCGGATCGGCGCCGATCGAGACCCCGGCCGCCCTGATCGCGGCCATGTCCAGCACCTGCTCCAGGGCCGACACGTAGCCGTCGAGGAAGTCGAACGTGCCGGTGGTGTCGGCCGCGAGGGCCTGGGCGTACGGTACCCGGCGCACCCCCTTGAGCCCGTCAGCCAGCAGTTCGTTCGCCCGGTCCTGGATCTGCCGGGTGATGTCGGTGCCGGCCGGCCCGCCGTCGGGCGGGTTGTACTTGAACCCCCCGTCAGACGGCGGGTTGTGCGACGGCGTGACCACGATCCCGTCGGCCTGCGCTGAAGGCCCGGAGGCGTTGTGCGCCAGGATGGCCCGGGACACCGCCGGGGTGGGCGTGTATCCGCCTCGGGCGTCGGCCAGCACGAGGACGCCGTTGGCGGCGAGCACCTCCAGCGCGCTGACCTGTGCCGGCTCGGACAGCGCGTGCGTGTCGGCGCCCAGGTACAGCGGTCCGTCGATCCCCTGGCCGGCCCGGTACTCGCAGATCGCCTGCGTGGTGGCCAGGATGTGGTCCTCGTTGAACGTCGCGGCCAACGCCGATCCCCGGTGACCGGACGTACCGAACGACACCAGCTGCGCGGCATCGCCGGGATCGGGATGCACCGCGTAATAGGCGGTGACCAGCTTTGCGACATCTATCAGGTCGTCAGCGGCAGCAGGCTGGCCTGCGCGCGGGTCCATCATTCCGTCACCACCGTCGCGACGTGGTCCAGCCCGGCGAGCTTGAGCATGGTGGTAACGGGACTCGCAGCGCCGACCACGACGGTAAGGCGCCTTTGCCTGGCTGCGGTGAACAGGGCATGGATGGCGGCGCTGTCACAGTAGGTGACTGCTGTCATGTCGGCGGTGATCTCGCCGGCCGCGGCGCCGGCCTCGTCGAGCGCGGCCCGGAACTGATCGACGTTGATCAGGTCGATATCCCCGGCGGCGCGCACCGTGGGGGGCTGCTGCCCGGTGCCGGGTATGGCCTCGAAACGCGCCTGCGCGTCACGGCCGGCGTCGTCAGGAACGGTGTGTTCTGCCACTGCTACAGTTCCTTGGTCATTGTCACGGTTGTCCCGTGTTCGGACACGCACAGGCTCGGCGGCCACTGCGACGCCGGGCCTACCGGCGTGGCCGACCAGTCGAAGGCGTTCGCCCGCCCCAATCCAGGCACCATTGCTCCTCCGCTTACCGCCGGCCCGAGACAACCGCAGCGCCGACGAACGGCACCATCGTATCGATGCCCCGTTCGCCGACGATGGGGCCGCCTACGCCAGTGGCGGGATGGCCGGCAGGGCGCTACCGGCCACGTCGAGATCACGGCCGTCACTGCGACCGGACAGCCAGGCCAGCAGAGACGCCGGGGGGCCGGTGACCGTGACCGGCGGGCCGGTGCCGACGTGCAGCGTGGCGGGCTCGGTGCGGGTCATGGGCGGCGCATCGGCGCGGCGGTCCATCTGGTCGACCACGCGGGACAGCTCGGTTTCGACGAAATCGCCGGGCCAGTCCGCGGGCTGGTAGCCAGCGCCGAGGTCCACGTGGTGGTATTCCAGCTCGCGACGCAGGCTGGTCACAACGCCGCGCACGGGGCGGCGGCCCGCTCCCAGCCATATCGCGGGAGCGTCCCATAGCCGGGCGGGATGCTCGCGGATCGCGTCCAGGCATTCCCGGATGGCGCGGTCCAGTTCGGCGCGGATCACCGCGGCCGGGCGCCCCGCGCCGGCGTCGATAGCCTCGGCGCGAGCCTGTTCGGAGGGATACTGCCGGCCTACTCGTCCCTCGCGGGCGGCCAGTAGCAGCCTGGTTCGGGAGTCGGCGGCCTGCGTCACGTGGGTAAGCACGTGCGCACGGGTCCAGCCCGGCAGCGCCGAAGGTCCCCGCAGGTCGTCGGTCAGCGTCTGCGTGGTGCTCAGCAAGCGGGCCCCGCTGTCGGCCAGCGGCCCCCACCCTGGCCTGTCCATCTCGGTCACCTGCCGAAGGCTATCCGCCGGAAGCAGCGATTTACCGGGCAAGGGTGAGGGCCCATGATGGGAGAGGTGAGATCCTCGGCGGAGGTGGGCATCGTAGTCGCACGCAAGCAGGAGTTTGATATGACCACAAAGGACGCCTTCTCGGCGGAGGAGTGGAAGACCGTGCTCGAGGGGCCGCCGGCCGCGGGCATGATCGTGATCACCGCGTCACACGGGGGAACGTTCCGGGAGACGATCGCGATGTCGAAGGCCTACGTCGAGGCACGCAAAGAACATGGCGACAGCGAGCTCCTCGACGAGGTGGCGGCAGCGAATCCCCAGATGGACCACACCAGGTACCACTCTGCCGAAGAGCTGCGGGAAAGCGGGCTCGGTCACATCCGCGAGGCGGCGGCGCTGGTCCGGAGCAAGGCCACGCCCGAGGAATTCGATGATTACCGGCGCTTCGTACTCACCCTGGCCGATAAGGTGGCGGCTGCCCATCGGGAGGCTGGGCAGAGCGTGAGTCCTGCCGAGGCGGAGGCTATTCAGCAGATCACGGCGGCGCTCGGCGGCGGGAGTTCCTGACCCGGGCCGATTGGCAGCACGAGATCGGGTCAGCATGAGCAGCCGACCCGCGAGCTTCGCGGAGTCAGGGAAAGCGGTCGTGTCGTCGCAAGACCGTCGGCTCGCCGGCTGCCTTGGTAGGTTTGGGCTGCCGTGGTGAAGGAGGGTCGGCGTGAAGGCGCTGGTGTTCCGGCACAGTCTTGCCCGCGAGGCGGCCTCGGCCATCGGCGGACGCGTCGACCGGCGCGCTCTCGTGTCCCGCCTGGCGCCGGTCCGCGTCGAGGATATCGCCGAGCCGCCGCTGCCGGCCGCGGACTGGGTGCGGGTGGAGACGACGGTGTCGGGTCTGTGCGGCTCGGATATCAAGCAGATCTTGCTGAACGGTGCGCGGGACAACCCGCTGACCGCGCTGGTGTCCTTCCCGCACGTGCTCGGGCACGAGGCGGTCGGGCACCGGACGGACACCGGCGAGCGCATCGTGCTCAACCCATGGCTGTCGTGCGGCCCCCGCGGCGTCGACCCGGCGTGCCCTGCCTGCCAGATGGGCCGGTATTCCTGGTGCCGCAGCTTCCGCTCCGGCCAGCTGCCCGCCGGGATCCACATCGGGAACTGCGCGGCGGCCGCCGGGGCGCACGCTGAGCGGTTCGCCGCGCACGTCTCGCAGCTTTTCGCGATCCCCGCCGGCGTCTCCGACGAGGCGGCCGTCCTTGCGGACCCGGTCAGCGTCTCGCTGCGCACGGTCCTGCTCGCGCCGCCACCTGCCGGTAAGCCTGTCCTGGTCTACGGCTCAGGCACGCTCGCCTACGCGGCGATCGCGCTGCTGCGCCACCTGTATCCCGCCGCCGAGGTCTGGGCGGCGACCAGGACCGGCGCCCGTGCCGCGCTCGCGGACCGCCTCGGCGCGCACGCCGTGCTGTCGTCCGCGCCTGATGAGCTTGTCGCGCAGGTCGCCCGCCGCGTCGGCGCGTCACCGCTGCATCCGTGGAGCAGGCATGACTGGCTGCAAGAAGGGCCGGCCGTCGTCTACGACACGATTGGCTCGACCGAGACCGTCGAGACCTCGCTCCGGCTGCTCGCCACCGGCGGCACGCTGGTGATCTCCGGGGTAGAGCCGCCCGAACGCTTCGAATGGACTCTCCTTTACTTCAAAGAACTGCACGTCATCGGCTCCAACGGCTTCGGTATCGAGGAGGTCGACGGTGTCGCCAAGCACGCCATGGAGCACTACTTCGACTTCGTGGCAAGCGGCTTCGACCTGACGCCGGTGATCACGCACCGCTTCCCGCTGGCTCGCTGGGACCAGGCGGTGCTGGCAGCGAAGAACTCACGGCGCACCGGCGCCGTGAAGGTGCTGCTAGAGCC
>JAFAPY010000285.1 GCA_019246795.1 Streptosporangiaceae bacterium
CGCGTCGGGCAAGCCGCCGCGCGGCCGCTCAGTGCCTCCTGGAGCGCGCGCGTCGGGCAAGCCGCCGCGCGGCCGCTCATCGGGCAGGCCGCCTCCCTGGCTGGCCAGGGCCACGTAGGTCCGGGCCAGCGCGTCCTTGGCCGCCCCCATGGCGGCGTTCACCAGTTCGAGCACCTCCAGCCGCTGCTGGTCAGGCACGGAACCGGCCACGTGGCGCCAGAGCACCTGCGCCAGCACGTTGAATTCGCCCTGGAGTTCCCCCAGCTCGATGCCCGCGGCGAAGCCGTATGCTGCGATCTGCTCGGCCGGTCGCACGATCGGCTCGGCCCGGCCTTCGTGCACGCAGCGCAGCACCAGGCCGAACAGCTGCCGCATGTTGCGGCGGTGCTGGTCAGGGCCGGATGGGCGGCGCCCTGTCGCAGCGGTCCGCGCGAGGACGGCGACCGCTTCGTCGACCACCTGGTCCTCCGCGCCGGCCAGGACGGCCGATGGCTCTACCAACGGTTCACCTCCGCGTCAGGGCGTGCCTGCCCGAGCCTCGGTCCGTGCCCGGGCGAAGGCAGGGGAGGCGGCGTTGAACGTGGCGAAGACGCGGTCCACCGCGGCCTGGGGCATGCCGAGGCGCCGGAGCTCGGGGATCAGGGAAGCCAGGTTCGGGTTGGCGACCGGTCCGAAGCAGCCGTAGCAGCCGCGGGCGAACGAGGGGCAGATCGCGCCGCAGCCGGCCTGGGTGACCGGGCCCAGGCACGGGGTGCCGCGGGCCACCATCACGCACGGGGTGCCGCGCAGCTTGCACTCATAACAGACGCTGTGCGCGGGGATCTGCGGCTTGCGCCCGGCCAGCAGGGCGGTGAGCAGCTCGAGCAGCTGGCGCCTGTCGATCGGGCAGCCGCGCAGCTCGAAGTCGACGCTGACATGGTCGGCCACCGGGGTCGAGGTTCCCAGCGTCGAGATGAACTCCGGCCGCGCGTAGACCACCGAGGTGAACTCGGCGACGTCGGCGAAGTTGCGCAGCGCCTGGATCCCGCCGGAGGTGGCGCAGGCGCCGATGGAGACCAGGACCCGGGAGACCTCGCGGATCTCCGCGATCCGGCGGGCGTCCCGCTCGGTGGTCACCGATCCCTCCACCAGCGACACGTCGTACGGGCCGCCGACATGATCGCTGGACGCCTCGGTGAAGTGGGCGATCTCGACGGCGCCGGCCAGCGCGAGCAGCTCGTCCTCGCAGTCCAGCAGGGTCAGCTGGCAGCCGTCGCAGGACGCCAGCTTCCACACCGCGAGGGTCGGCTTAGCCATCGGCGCTCCATGATGCTCGCGCAGCGATTCCTCGCGCAGCAATTCCTCGCGCAGCGATTCCTCGCGCAGCGGCCGGGGGCCGGTCAGCTGCGGACCCGGGATCGCGGTGTGGTTGCCCATCGCCACCGTCCGTTCGGGATAAATGGCTTTCGTCCTGCACCGCCCACCATCGGTCAGCGCGGCTGCGGTCGGTCACGGGCGTTGGTTCGCTCTTGCCGGGCCTTTGGTCCTTGTCTGCCCCTTCGGGCTTTCTTACCGTGGGCTGAGAACCGGGAGGAACGATGGCGGAACGGCGGGTCTTGGGCATCGTCCTCGCCGGCGGGGCGGGCCGGCGCCTGGCGCCGCTGACCGCGGACCGGGCCAAGTCAGCCGTTCCGGTCGGCGGCTTGTACCGGCTGGTCGACTTCGCGCTGTCCAACCTGGCCAACGGCGGCGTGCGGCGCATCTACGTGCTCACCCAGTACAAGAGCCACAGCCTGAACCGGCACATCACCACCGCCTGGCAGCTCAACCCCATGCTGGACAACTACGTGACCCCGGTGCCGGCCCAGCAGCGGCTCGGCCCGTACTGGCAGGCCGGCTCCGCCGACGCGATCTACCAGTCGCTCGACGTCATCCACGCCGACCGCCCGGACCTGCTGGCGGTGTTCGGCGCCGATCACGTGTACCGGATGGACCCCAGGCAGATGATCGAGGCGCACATCGGCTGGGGCGCCGGCGCCACGGTGGCGGCGATCGGCGTGCCCACGACGCAGGCGATCGGCTTCGGGGTGGTGCGGACCGCGCCCGACGGCCACCGCATCGAGGCATTCCTGGAAAAGCCGGCCAACCCGCCCGCCCGCGCCGGCCGGCCGGGCGAGGCGTCCGCGGCCATGGGCATCTACGTGTTCAGCACCGATGTGCTGGTGGAGGCACTGCGGACCGACGCCGCCGACGAGAGCAGCCAGCACAGCATGGGCGGCGACATCATGCCGATGCTGGCACGGGAGCACGCGGCGCACATGTATGACTTCATGGCCAACGACGTGCCCGGCGCCGACGCGCGAGACCTCGGCTACTGGAGGGACCTGGGGACGCTCGACGCCTACTTCGACGCCCACATGGACCTGTGCGCGGTGCACCCGGTGTTCAACCTCTACAACGACCGCTGGCCGATCCTTACCCACCTGCACCCGCTGCCGCCCGCCAAGTTCGTGCACGACGACGGCGACCGGGTGGGGCGGGCGATCAACAGCGTGGTCAGCAACGGCGTCATCGTCTCCGGCGGCCTGGTGACCAACTCGGTGCTGTCGCCGGGAGTCCGGGTGGACAGCTGGTCCCGGGTGAACCGGGCGGTGATCATGCACGGCTCCCGCGTCGGCCGGCACGCCATCGTGGAGAACGCCATCCTGGACAAGAACGTCGCCGTCGCCGACGGCGCCGCGGTCGGGGTGGACAAGGAGCACGACAGGGCGCGCGGCTTCACCGTCTCCGGCGGCGGCATCACCGTGGTCGGCAAGGGGCAGAAGGTGGCGCCGTGAGCCATCCCCCAGCGGGGATGCGGCGGCCCTCCCCCAGCGGGGATGCGGT
>JAFAPY010000317.1 GCA_019246795.1 Streptosporangiaceae bacterium
TGGCCTCGTTTTCGAGCGGCACCGACACCGCCGTCAACGGCTCGAACGTCGGCGTTGCCGCGCGGGACAGGTGGATATGGACGTGGTGGTCGTGTCCGCGCTGGCCGCTTCATCTCATCCATCGTGACGGTGCGCTAGGACTGGCCACGGCGGTGGTCCAGCATCTGCTCGGGGCCGGGGGAAGTGCTTCCTGCCGGGGTGGGGTGTGTTATGGCGCTGCGGTTGCCAGCAGCTGCCTGTACAGGTGGATGTATTGTGCGGCGACGGTGTCTATCCCGCAGAACGCGCGCAGTTCGGTGAAATTCTCTTCAGCCCACTTCTTTTCCATGCCATGGTCTGTGAGCAGTGTGATGGCGGTCTTGACGGCTTGGCCGAGAACGTCTGGGCGGAGCTGGTGCAGCCCGCCAAACTCAGGCAGCTGTGTGAGCTGGCCGGTGTCTCCAAGCGAGATGTAGTGGGGAATGTGGTTGCGGACGAACCGTTTGAATACCGGGTACTCAAGAACGGCCAGGGGCCGTTTCGCCCAGACCGTTTCGATGGCCTGGTTGCCGAATCCTTCGTGCTCGGGGGAGTAGCAGACGAAATCGGCTGCCTGGTAGGTGCCGTAGAAGGGGTAGCGGTCCGGTTCGCCCTCCCGGAATCGCGCGTCGGGGACGACGATTTCTCCCCCGTAGGCGAGCTTGATCTTGGCGTGCCGGGCGTATGCCACGAGCCGTTCGAAGTAGGGCCGGTTGTCCTGAAGGTCCTCGCCTTGGGGCAGCGCCAGCACCACGCTGCTGTCGGCGCCGAACCGCCGCCGGCTCGCCCCCAGCCCGTCCGGTGCGTTCTCCAGGGCGGCGCGGTAGCGGTCCAGCGCGGCGACGAACTGGATGGCTAGCTCGATCGCCTTGTTGATTGCGATCCGGGCTGGCATCGCGACCACCAGGTCGTCGCCACGCACCGGCCGGGAATCACCGGCCAGTATCTGGAGCTTGCCGCGGAACGCAAGCTCGTCGATGGGCGGGACCTCCCGGCCGAAGTCGAAACCGTCAGGAATCACGGTGCCGGCAAGGCCCTTCCTGGTGCGCAGCGCCCGCGCGGCGATCGGGTTGATGAGCACGTGCCGTGCGTTGGGCAGGGCCGGGCACATGATCCGGTCCATCAGGTCACTGACTTGCCGGTGCGGTGTCACGAAGTTGCGGGCGTTGGGCCCTTCCCAGTAGATGTCGTGATGTTGCATCAGGAAGCCGAGGTCGGGCCGCCCGGTCGCGAGCTCATGCAACGCCAGTGTGGCCGGGAGGTTGTACGGCAGTGACATCAGGTTGCGGATGTGCAGCAGCCGGATCTGGTGCGCGTCCACATAGTCCTCGACCCGCCGCCGGATGCCCCGGGCACGCTCGCGGATCTGCTCCACCAGCGCGCCGTCCGGCCGCGTTGAACTCCCCCCCTGGGCTGGGGAGAAGATCCGCTGACGCAGCGCGACCGCCTCGGGCGACTGGTAAGACAGCTCCGGCAGCCGCAGACCTTCGGCACCGGG
Source organism: Streptosporangiaceae bacterium (assembly GCA_019246795.1). Lineage (GTDB taxonomy): Bacteria > Actinomycetota > Actinomycetes > Streptosporangiales > Streptosporangiaceae > Palsa-504. The sequence goes on from JAFAPY010000317.1 coordinate 1,517, forward strand.
GGGGACATCACAAGCACACGGCAGGACATGCCAGCCCCTGCCGCCCAGTGCCTTGGACAGCTCCTGGGACTGCAGCGACACCCCGTCGGTGCCGAACAGCTTGAAATGCACCTCCAGTGTCTTCTGATCCGCAGTTGACACACGCCCTCCCGTCCATGGCGGTCAAGACGGCAGCAGGCAAGCCGCAATACAGCTATACACGTTATCGACCGCGCTCCAAGGACGCGGCAGGCTCCCAGGGCGCCGACGGCGGCGAAATGGTTGACGGGGGCACCGTTTCAGCCACACGATCGTCGCCATGACGTGCCGCATATCGCACACGACGGTTGACGCCACTGACGCCTACGCGCAGTCGGTCTGGTGGTCCAGGGTGCTGGACTTCATCGAGGATCCCGACGACCCGAACGAGCCCGGCCACGAGCTGTGCCCGATCATGTCGCGTGACCGCAGCCAGGTCCTGCTGTTCATCGCGGTCCCGGACGGCCAGAAGAAACTGAAGAACCGCCTGCACTTCGACCTGCGCCCGGTGGACGGCACCCGCGACCAGGAGGTGCAGCGGCTGCTTGAGCTGGGCGCGTCGCAAGCCGGTGACTTCCGGCGGACCGACGGCAGGGGGTGGATCACGCTGACCGACCCCGAGGGCAATGAATTCTGCGTCCTGCCCCCAGACCAGGCCACCTCCAACCCCATCTCGTGACAATCGGCGGAGCCGTCGGCACGCACGCGCCCGGAAAGCTGCTCCACCGGATCGAGCTCGACGCCGTGCTAGACCGGCACGCGGTATTGCCGAAGCCACCGGGGGGCGGCGGGCGGTCAGGGTGCTTCGGCGAGGGCCGCGAGCCGGTCGAGTGAGGCCCGCAGCATGTCGGCCGTGGTGGCCCGGGCTCGCCGCATGCGCTTGTGGTCGGTCAGCTGGGTCCAGTCGTAGGTACAGGTGACCCGGGTCCGTGATGCGCCAGCCGGCTGGAGTTCCCATCGCCACAGGTGCCCGGGCGGCCGCTTGCCCGATTCGGCGGGCCGCCAGGCAATCCGGCGGCCTTCTTCGAACTCGACCACGTGGTTCTCCCGGATGGCG
>JAFAPY010000318.1 GCA_019246795.1 Streptosporangiaceae bacterium
GACGCGCGGTCACTGGCTGGGTGCCGTCGATGTTGAGGCTTTCGGCGGCGAGCTGGCGGGACAGGGCGATGGCATGCTGGTGGCTGGCGCTGGCGGCGTTGCGCGCGGCGGTGGCGGCGTTGCGGGCGGCGATCCCGGCGGCGGTGAGGGCGGTCAGGGTAAGGGCGAGCAGGCCGGCGATCACCGCCTGCCGCCTGCGGACGGTCCGCCGGTGAGCGCCGCTGCTGACGTGGAGGAAGTCACGCTCGGTCTGGCCGAGCGGCGGGTGGCGGGCAGGATTGGCGCCGATCCGGGCGGCCGTGTCGGTCGCTGCCTGCAGCAGGCTGCCGCTGTAGAGGTAGGACGAGTCGCGGGACTGGCGGGCCCACTCGGCGGCGGTGGTGCGCAGCCGGGAGCGGACGATCCGGTCGGCGTGGGTGTCGGCGAGCCAGCTGTCCCGCAGCAGCGGCCAGGCGGTCAGCAGCGCTTCGTGGCTGAGTTCCACGGTGCCGGCGGCGAGGGTCAGCAGCCGTTCGGCGGCGAAGGCCTCCAGCACCGCCTCCACATCCCGGACCTCGGCCGGGCTCTTACCTTCGGCCAGTTCCGCCCTGGTGGCACGGTCGGCGGTGTCCACGCCCTCGGCGCTGGTGGCGGTCAGCCGGGTGAAAACCTGCCGGGCGGCCGCTTGCTGACCGGGCGTCAGACGCTCGTAGGCGCGCTGCGCGCTGGCAGCGACGGCACCGTCGATGCCGCCGGCGCGTTCATAGTCAGCCAGGGTGACGGCCTGTCCGGTCCGGCTGCGCCAAGATTGGTCCAGGGCGTGCGACAGCAACGGCAGCACCCCCGCGCCGAAGGTCCCGGGCTGGCCGTTGCGCACCTCGGCCAGCAGCAGGCCGGTCAGGTCGTCATCGACCGCCGAGCCGGCCTTCTTGGCCGGTTCGGTGATGGCCATCCGCAGCTGCCGCCCGGTCATCGCGGTGACCAGGTACCGGTCCTGCACCGGGCCGGCCAGCTGCGGGTAATCGGCGCAGCGGGCCTCAAAATCGGCGCGTACCCCCAGCACCACCAGTGCCGCCGGAGCCTTATCCGGACCGTGCCCGGCGGTAGCGGCCGCATGCAGCGCGGCGATGAACGCCCGCCGCTGCCCATCCTGGTCGCACTGGGTGAACAGCTCCTCGAACTGGTCCACCACCAGCAGCAGCCGGCCCGGCCGCCGCTCATCTAGCCGGGCCGGGCGGCCATCGGATTTCCCGGCCGGCCCGGGTGGCCCCGCTCGGGCGGCTTGCCGGGCGGTCAGCGCGAACCCGCCCGGATCGGCGGCCAGGCCCCGCCGCACTGCCGCGGCGTCCGCCCCCGCCAGCGGCGCCACCCGCAGCGCCAGCTCATCCAGCGGCGCCCGGGTCGGGGTAAACACCACACACGGCCACCACGCCGCCGCCGGCGCGGCGGCCAGCCCCCCGGCCCGGATCCGGGGCAACACCCCTGCCCGCAGCAACGACGACTTGCCGGCGCCCGACGCCCCGGACACCACCAGCAGCCCCGCCCCCGCCAGCAGAGCGGACATCCGGTCCAGCACCGCGGCGGCAGCCGCCTCCCGGCCGAAAAACCACCCCGCGTCCTGCTCCCCGAACACGGCCAGCCCGCGGTACGGGGAACCCGCCACCGCCACCGCCCCCGGCCGCGGCCCCGCGCTCTTGGCGGCCGCCAGCACCTGCGCGGCCGGGACGTTCCCGCGGGCCGCCGCCACGAAAAGGTCTGCGGCCGGCCCGGTCAGGCCCAGCGCCCCGGCCAGCAGCACCGCGGTGTCCTTGTGCGCGGTCCGGTTGATGCCCCGCTCCAGGTTACTGACCGACCGCGGGGACACCCCGGCCGCCGCCGCCAGCTCCTCCTGGGTCAGCTTCGCCTCGGTCCGCAACTGCCGCAGCAGCCCGGCAAAAGAAAGCGCAGGCTGCCCAGTCACCATGCCAGTGCCTCTCACAACCTGTCCGCCACGGCCACCGGCACCGGGCAGAACCGTCCCGCCCAACAGTACGCGGGCCCGGCCGCTCCCGCCATGCCCCGCTACAATGCGTCAGTCTCCATCTGCGGTTTCCGTGGCCAGGGTTCCCGCGGCGAGGCTCAACCGGAGCCCGGCGGCCAAGAGCCGCAGGAACCTCCTGCCAGGACCCGCGCCGACGTCGCGCAGCCATCACTGGAACGCAGGGCGGATTCTTGTGGGCTGTCTTGTGGGCTGTCTTGTGGGCGGTTATGCATGGTGAACACCTCCGCCGCTACCCACAGTGGGATTCAGCAAGTGGTCCGCCGGCACACAGCAACCCCTCGAGCTTGCGCTCCCAGACTTCAGGTCATCGCCTGGCTACACCCTCACCAGACGGTATCCGCCCCGAAGACAGCCAGCCGCAATCCCAGCCCCGCTGAGCTCACCAGCTTCCGATACCAGGCGGGCAGCCGCCAAGCCACTAAGGAGACCACCATGCACCGCAATCCTCCCCCACCAGACCATGAACGCCCGGGCCGCCTGCCCGCACCAGATACGGCAGCCACGGCGAGCCCGGCCCCCGGCTCTGCCGATCTCGTCCACAGGCGGCAACTGGAGAAGTCGGTCTCCTGGTCCGGCCGCGAACGCCTCCGGTGCCTGTGGTACCGGCTCCGCCTGACTGTAGCGGAGATGAACTACGCCACCCGGCGCATGGTCGAGCTGCAAGCGCCCTGGATCGCCGACGACCGCCCCCGCTACTGACGCGGTACCCGGACCCAGGGTGATCGTCATGAGGCGAGTGGGAGTGATCGTGGCGCTCGGCGCGCTGCTGGGCATGCTCGGAGGGGTGGTGACGGCCACCCCGGCCCTCGCCCGGGGGGACGGATGGCCGGTCTCCCGGTCAGTACCCAGGGTCTTTTCGGCGACACCGGTCCTCTATTGGAGCAACGAAGCGCGCCGGGCGATTGTCCCGCCTTCTGCGGGGCCCGAGAACTTCGGCAACAAGTTCCCGGGTGAGGCGGCGGTGTACATGGGCATCGTCCACGTCGCCATCTACGACGCGGCAGTGGCGATCGAGGGCGGCTACCGGCCGTACGCGATCGCGCTCACCGCTCCCGCGGGCACCTCCCCTGCGGCCGCGATCGCGGCGGCGGCGCACGACACGCTGATCGGCCTGCAGCCCGCGCTCGGCCTCAACGGGGCACAGCAGGCGATCCTCGACGGTGATTACGCCGCCTACCTCGCGGCGATTCCCGGCGGCGCGGCGAAGACGTGCGCGGCATGCCCGACGGGAGGCTGCTGCACCTGCGCGACGCCTACCCGATCGAAACCGCCTGGGCACCGCGATACGTCGGCGACGAGCTCCGCCAGGTCCGCGCCGCCGCCTGGCACGCCCGCCTGGCCGGCATCCACGCCAGCGCCGAAGCCAAAGCCGCCGACGGCCGCGGCCAGCACGACAGCGCCGCCCGGCGCCAGGAACTCGCCGACAGCTACCAGGCCCTGCACGAGGCCTACCGGCACCGCGAGACCGTGTTCGCCGCCGTCATGACCGACCGGGCTGACTGGGACGCCGCCACCCGCCAGCAACGGCAGCTGGCCGTAGCCGCCGACGCCGAACTACGCCGCCGCCACCCCGGCCAGCACTACCCGCCGCTGCGCTCGGCCGAACCCCAGCCCGCCACCCAGGCCCAGCGCGACGAGCTCACCCTGACCGCAGGGCAGCAGATCCCAGAGATGGGCCAGTGGATCAAAGACCTCGCCGCCGCCCGCCACACCTTCGCCGAAACGCTCGCCGACCGGCAGAGCCTGACCATCCCATCCGAGGACCCCGACTATGGGAACCTGGGCCAGGCGTTCCCGCCCTGGCCGGGACCGGCCACGGACGGCATCTTGCAGCCCAAACCTGAGATCACGCCGTCCCCGCAGGTCCTTCAGCGTGCCGCGGACCGCGGCGCCGACCGGGAAGCCACGGATTGACGGTGCCCCGGTGCATCCTGGGACCGGGAGGTGACCTCCATGACAGCCATCGCCATCACCGGGATGGGCCTGACTGGCGTGCTGCGGATAACCAGGGTCCAGGACCACCTAGCCCACGCGCTGGACCACAGCCACACCGACGAGACCCCAGGCACCTGGACCGGCCTGGCCTGCCCCGGCTACGGCCTGCCGCCGGGCACCGACGTGGACACCGCGATGCTGCAGCACCTGGTCTCCGGGAGCGCGATCGCCGACCTCATCTGGGAAGCCCCTGACCAGCTGACCGCCGAACACGGCCAGGCATTCCAGGCCGCGATCCGCGCCTATAAGGCCGGCGACGCCGACCGCGCCGAACAGCTGTGGGACAACGTCCGAGCCCTCTGGTCACAGGCCTGGTCGGCGAACTACGCGGTGCTGGAGTTCGTACAGGGCACAGGCCTGACCCGGTTCTCGCCGGTAAAGCCTCAGCTATGGGTGGTCGCCTCCTTCGAGCACCACGCCAGCCCGCACGGCGTCCAGCGCCCCCATTTCCACAACCTCGTCCTCACCGCCATGACCACCACGGCCAGCTGAACCTGTCGTCAGTCACTCCATGCAGTCCAGCTTGGTCGCCGGATGTCGTGCCCACCCAAGTGATCTGTATGCCGGCTGCGCCCGGTCGATGCCGATGTGAGAGCGTTGCCGATGCGCGCGTTTATGCACAGCCATGTATAAACTTCCGTGATTGAGCGAGCGCGCATACGTCGCAGCGGCAATTGCTGCCGAACCTTTTCATATGACGCGTAAAGCCAGCCTGCCGACTCTGAGCGCCTGAAATGCGCACCGTCCTGATTGTTCTGCAATGCATGTTGCTCGCATATGGCGTGACGGCCAGGGCGGCGCGTGTGGGCGGTCGCCGCGGGCTGGTGGCGCTCACCCGGGGTCGGGGCGGAATACCTGGGCGAGCACCCGCACCGCGAGGATCGCCGCGATCACCAGAAGGCAGTAGCCGAAGAAGGAATACAGGCTGACGCTCTTGCTCAGTGCCGGCCCGCCGTGCAGCCCGATCATCAGCACCGCCATGATTCCCGCCGCGGCGGCCAGGAACGCCAGCAGTACGCGGTGTACCAGGCCGGTCAGGTACCGCCGGTCGGAGGGGTCCGCGAGGACCCGGACGCTGACGGTGAGCCGCCCGTCTTCCAGCGCGCCGCCGAGCCGGTCGATCCGCCGGGGCAGCCGCCGCAGCATCGGCATCAGCGCGGGCAGCTCGTCGGCGGCGGTCTTCCTGATCGCCTCCGGGCTGAGCTGGGCCGCCAGCTGCTGCTCGCCGAAGCGCCTGGCCTCGGCCGCGATGTCGAACCCGGGGGCGAGCTGGGTCAGCGTCCCTTCCATGGTGGCCAGCGCGCGGAACGCCGCTGCGATCTCCGGCGGTACGGCGAGCCCGTAGTCGGCGACGATGCGGAACAGGTCGGTGAACATCCGCACGTCGGGCGTGATACCTGCGGCGAAGTACCGGGCCAGGAACCGGCCCAGCGCCCGTTCCAGCCTCGGCTCGTCCAGCTGCTCGGGCCGGTCCACCACGTCGAGCAGCGCGTCGTTGAGCATGACGGGATCGCCGCGGTCCAGGGCCAGCAGCAGCCGCTGCAGCGCGCCGCGCAGCCCGGCGTCGATCCGGCCGACCGAGCCCCAGTCGAGCAGGCCGAGGCGGCCGTCGTCGAGCAGCAAGATGTTGCCCGGGTGCGGGTCGGCGTGGAAGATCCCGCCGAGCATGACCTGCCTGAACAGGCTGTCCAGCAGGTCACGGGCCAGCGCGGCCCGCG
>JAFAPY010000134.1 GCA_019246795.1 Streptosporangiaceae bacterium
GGCGCCCTCCGCCGCTTCGCGCCCTGCAGCGCTGCGCCTCGCCGCGGCCGCGGTCGCGGCCGAGGCCGCGGGCATGTGCGTGGCGGGCGCCTTCGCCGCAGTCGCCACCGCGGACAGGCAGTCCTACCAGCTTGCCAGCGGGGTCGCGCTCACGCTGATCGCGTTCGTCGCCGCCGCCGGGCTGGTGGCCATCGCGGCCGGGCTCGCCAGGGCCAGGCCGTGGAGCCGCACCCCGGCGCTGATGGCGCAGCTGTTCGTGATCATCGCCGGGATCACCCTGCTGGACGGGCACCGGTTCGCCTGGGGAGTGCCCGCCCTGGTGGCCGCGGGCGCCTGCGTAGCCGGGATCTTCACCCCCTCCAGCGTGCGCGCCCTCAACCGCAAGCCCCGGACGCCATGATCATGGCCAGTTCGGGCTCAATATGGGCCAGAACTGGCCACGATCGCGAAAGCAGCCGTGCGCTCACTCGTCGGTGGTGAGCCCCTGCCGGAGCTGGGCCAGGGTGCGGGCGAGCAGCCGGGACACGTGCATCTGAGAGATGCCGAGCTCGGCGGCGATCTGCGACTGGGTCATGTTGCCGAAGAACCGGAGCAGCAGGATCTTCTTCTCACGCGGCGGCAGGTGTTCCAGCAGCGGCTTCAGCGATTCCCGGTACTCCACGCCCTCCAGCGCGTCGTCGACCATGCCGAGTGAGTCGGCGACGGCCGGCGCGTCCTCGTCGCCGGAATCGGGCGCGTCCAGCGACACGGTGGAGTAGGCGTTGGCCGACTCCAGCCCCTCCAGCACCTCTTCCTCGCTCATCTGCAGGTGCTCCGCGAGCTCACTGACCGTGGGCGCGCGGCCTTCGCGCTGAGCCAGGTCGCTGATCGCCTTGGTGAGAGAGAGCTTGAGCTCTTGCAGTCGCCGCGGTACCCGGACCGCCCAGCCCTTGTCCCTGAAGTGCCGCTTGATCTCGCCGACGATGGTGGGGGTGGCGTAGGTGGAGAATTCCACGCCGCGGTCCAGGTCGAAACGATCGATGGACTTGATCAGCCCGATCGTCGCCACCTGGGTCAGGTCATCGAGCCATTCGCCGCGGTTGCGGAACCTCCTGGCCAGGTACTCCACCAGCGGGAGGTGCAGCTCGACCAGGTTGCCGCGGATCGCGGCTCGTTCCGGATCGTCGCCAGACAGCCCGGCGAGGCGCTCGAACAGCTCCCGTGCCCGTGCCCGTTCAGCTGTCCCGTGCTCGATCCGCATCGCCTGGTCCGCGGCCTGCACGACCTCGAGCTCGTCGGTCACCTGGACCTCGAATTCGCTGCTCACCCGGACCTCGTCGCTTCGGGGATCTCCCTGCGCTTGCGCAGCACGATCGCGACCCTGTCGCCGGGCCCGACCCGGGAGTCGACCGTCCCGGCCAGTGCGGACAGCACCGTCCAGGCGAAGGTGTCCCTGGCGGGCAGCCGCGGACGGGCTGCGACCACCGACACGGTGATCGTCATCTCGTCGGTGCCGAGGTCGAAGGCGCATTCCAGGCTGGTGCCGGGTATCGCCTGGGCGAGCAGCATGGCGCACGCCTCGTCCACCGCGATGCGCAGGTCCTCGATCTCGTCGAGGGTGAAGTCGAGCCTCGCCGCCAGTCCCGCGGTCGCCGTGCGCAGCACCGACAGGTAAGCGCTCTCGGCAGGCATGGATACCTGGACGCGGTCGCGCATCTCGCGCCCGGTGTGCGCCGACCCCTGCGCGGACCCGTGGACCGCCGCCGCGGCGGTGTCTTCGGTCACCAAACGCTCCCGGGGATGCCCCGCCCTTCAGGGCGGAGAGGAATCAGGTACCCCGTGCAGCGAGGCAGAATGTCACACCCAGCGGCTACGGTGGCCGCATGTCCCGCTACCGGCTGATGCCGTCGCCTGCTCAGGAGGCGGCGCTGCTCGGGCACTGCGCGCACGCCCGGTACGTGTGGAATCTGTGCGTGGAGCAGGAGTCGCATTGGCGGCCGGGACGCGGGAAGATGCCGGGGTTCGCGGGGCGCTGCCGCCAGCTTTCCGAGGCGAGGGCAGCGGAGCCGTGGCTGGCGGCAGGCTCGGTGATCGTTCAGCAGCAGGCCATCCGCGACCATGACCGGGCCATGCGGAACTACTTCGTCGGCACGCACCGCTGCCCGTCGTGGCGCAAGGCCGGGCGCGATGAGGGGTTTCGCATCGTCCACGTCAAGCCCGACGACGTGCGTCGGCTGAGCCGGAACACAGCCGAGGTCCGCATCCCGAAAGCCGACTGGGTGCGGTTCCGCTGGTCCCGTCCCGTGCCGCAGGGCGTGAAGTCCTACCGGGTTACCAGGGACCGGGCCGGGCGCTGGCATGTCGCCTTCGCCGCCGTCCCTGAGCCGGTACCAGCGCCCGGCAACGGCGAGGTGGCCGGAATCGACCGGGGCGTGGCCGTGTCCGCGGCGCTGTCGACTGGGGAGATGCTGCACTGCCCGGCGCTGACGATACGCGAGCAGCTGCGGATGCGCAGGCTGGAGCGGAAGCTGGCCAGGGCCAAGCGGGGATCGAACCGCCGCAGCCGCGTCAAGCACGCCATCGCCCGGCTCAAGGCACGCGAGAGCGACCGTCGCAAGGACTGGTGCGAGAAGACCAGCACTGACCTGGCCCGCCGGTTCGACATGATCCGCGTCGAAGACCTGAAGATCCCGAATATGACCCGATCGGCCAGGGGCACCGTCGCCGACCCCGGTCGCAACGTGCGGCAGAAGGCCGGGCTCAACCGGGGCATCCTCACCTCCGGGTGGGGTCTGCTGGTCCGCCGCCTGGAAGACAAGGCGCCCGCAAGAGTGGAGAAGTTCAGTCCCGCGTACACGAGCCAGCGGTGCTCGGCGTGCGGGCATGTCGCAGCGGGCAGCCGCGAGAGCCAAGCCCTGTTCCGCTGCGCCGCCTGCGGATACGCCTGCAACGCTGACGTGAACGCGGCCAGGAACATCGCCGCAGGGCATGCGGTGACTGCGCGGGGAGGCGCCGGGACTGCCCGGCCTGGGAACCGCGAACCCCAACCTGTGCTCCTCCCGTCAGCGTAGGAACCGGTTGAAATCCCCTCCCTCCAGGAAGGGGAGGATGTCAAGGAGCAACCTACCGCTCACGGCCGCTAGCGGGAAATCAGCGCCGCCAGCCTCCGCACCGATCAGTGGCACCGGCGTCTCCCGCCGCCTCCAGGAGGACGGAGACGATACGAAACCCGGGCCTAATGACGTCCGAACGGCATGAAGCCCGGGTCCGTCGGCTGGCACGCGGCCTGGGCAGGAGACCAGTGCGGCGCTACGCCTGCTTGGTTTCCCAGAAGATCTTGCTGATGTCCTCGATCTTGGCGAGCAGTTCCTCGGCCTTGCTGACGTCGGTGCTGCCCTTGGTGCCCGCGGCGCCGGCGAGCTTGGTGGCCTCGTTGAACAGCTGGTGCAGCTGCGGGTACTTCTCAAAGTGCTGCGGCTTGAAGTAGTCGGTCCACAGCACCCACAGGTGGTGCTTGACCAGCTCCGAACGCTGCTCCTTGATGATCAGGGCGCGGGCACGGAACTCGGGTTCCGTGTTCTGCTGGTACTTCTCGTCGATGGCCTTGAGCGATTCCGCCTCGATCCTGGCCTGGGCGGGGTCGTAGACTCCGCAGGGCAGGTCGCAGTGGGCGTGAACGACGAGCTTCGGCTCGAGCAGGCGTGTGAGCAGCCTCATCGATTCCCTTCCTCCGACGTGTTGCCAACTAGTACCGACACTAGCCCGTGCCCGGGAGGGACCGTGCGCTGGCCCCTGTTTCGCGCCACAGTCGCCGAACGCTCGATGGAGCCCGCGCTGCGCCCCGGCGACTGGCTGCTGGCCAGGCGCACCACCAGGATCCGGGCCGGCCAGCTGGTCGTGGCCCGCCACCCCGGCAGGCCGGGCCTGCTGCTGGTCAAGCGGGCCGCGCGGGCCGTGCCCGGCGGCTGGTGGCTGACCTCGGACAACCCGGCTGCGGGCGCGACCGACAGCCGCAGGTTCGGCCCGGTACCCGCCGCGCTGATCGAGGGCCGGGTGCTGCTCCGCTACCGCCGCACCGGCTGACCCAACCGCCAGGCTGCCGCGCCGCGCCTTTTCATTGAGCCAGAACGAGCGATGGGTTCCCGGCCGCCTGATCCGGCTCCGGCGCGGGTGACTCACGCCAGCGGCCCCGCTGGCCTGGGTCAGCGGGGCCGCCGTGCCTCAGCGCGCCGGGCTCAGTGCTGCAGCCCGGTGTCCGGCAGTTCGTCCTGCCCGCTCTGCCGGGCGACCAGCTCCATCATCTCCGTCTTCGGCAGCTTGGTGCGCATTGCCCAGTAGTAGATGGCCAGGGCGAACGCGGCCACGATCAGCATGTCCCACCAGAACGGGATCCGGAAGGTGTTGCCCGGCCCGTACTGGCCCTGCCAGGACAGGATGCCCATGCCGATCAGGTAGGGGAACAGCCACTGGGCCGACCTCCAGTCCAGCGGCGGCCGGTCGGCGGGGAAGGCGAGCCAGTTGGCGCCGATCAGGATGTAGCCGATCGCGATGCAGATGCCGAGCTTCCACAGCGTCTCGAATCCGGACCAGTAGATGATCATGTTGGCGATGACGAACGCCAGCGGGGCCACCACCGAGGCGCCCGGCACCCGGTAGGGCCGGGGCTGCTCGGGGACCTGGCCGCGGAACGCGCCCAGCGACAGCGGCGCGCCCGCGTACATCAGCACGCTCGCCGAGGTGACCAGGCTGACCAGCGAGTGCCAGCTCGGGAACGGCAGCAGGAACAGCAGGCCGAGCAGGAACGCGAAGATCAGGCTGACCCAGGGGATGCCGTTCCTGTCCACGAACTGGAATGCGCGCGGGAAATAGCGGTTGCGGGCCAGGCCGTAGCCCACCCGGGAGGTGGAGGTGATGTAG
>JAFAPY010000137.1 GCA_019246795.1 Streptosporangiaceae bacterium
GCTGGTCCCGGCCGGGCAGCCGGTCACGGTCGCGGTCGATGACACGCTGTTCCGCAGGCGCGGGAAGAAGGTGTGGGCCGCATCCTGGTTCCACGACGGTTCGGCGCCCGGGCCTGCGAAAACGGGGTACGGCAATAACTGGGTGATTGCTGCGGTCGTGGTCAGGCTGCCCATGGTCAACCGCCCGGTGGCCCTGCCGGTGCTGGCCAAGCTGGTGATCAAGGGCACGACCTCCGCGTCCCGGCTGTGGCTGGCCCGCCGCATAGCGGAGATGCTGGCCGGGGCGCTGCCCGGCCGCCGTATCCACGTCGTGGCCGATGCCGCCTACGCCGGGAAGGAACTGAAGGGACTCCCGCCGGGCATCACCTGGACGACCCGGCTGCGCAAGGACGCCGCGCTGCACGAGCTGCCGCCGGGCCGCACCGGCAAGCGCGGCCGTCCGCGCGCCAAGGGCCCCCGGCTGCCCTCCCTGCCGCAGCTGGCCGCCACCGCCGCGTTCGCCCCGGTCGCCGTCACCCGGTACCAGAAGACCGCCACCATCCAGGCGGCCGCCCTCACCTGCCTGTGGTACGGCGTCTTCGGTTCCCGGCCCGTGCAGGTGATCCTGATCCGCGACACCTCCGCTACCGGGCACGACCTGGCCCTGGTCACCACGGACACCGGCACCAGCCCCGCAGCCGTGATCGAGCGGTACGCCGCCAGATGGAGCATCGAAGTAGCGATCGAGGACGCCCGGCAGATCTTCGGCGCGGGCCAGGCCCGCAACCGCACCGCCCGCGCGGTCGAGCGGACGGTCCCGTTCCAGCTTGCCTGCCAGGCCCTCGCCACCGTGTGGTATGCCACCGCCGGGCACGACCCCGCCGACGTCGCCGATCACCGCGCCCGCGCCCCCTGGTACACCACGAAGCCCAGCCGTCGACCGCGGACATGTTCGCCAAGCTCCGCCGCGTCCTCATCGCCACGAAATTTCGGTCATCTCGCCCCGGCCAGCCAACCCACGAAGAAATCAACGTCATCCGCCTGGCCTGGGAGGACACAGCGGCATAACCGCGAAAGTCGAGGGTAAAGGCTCGATGAAGCCCTAGGCCTGCAGGTCGGGCAAGGTACAGCGCCCCGCCGCTTAACCACATTGACCTTCGCTGGGGCTCAACCGCGCAGATTCTCATTGCGCACGAAGTTACCGTGCGGTCAGGTGGGCGTGCCGTCAAGGCTAGCGCTGGAAGTAGCCGGTGTTCAGATCTTGCACGACGGCATCGATAGGTTGCCCGCTTACGGTGATGGAGCCTCGCCACGGCGTACCCAGAGCAAAGAGCAGGGCAATGCTGAGTCCGATAACCACCGCCAGCCCGCCGACCGAAAAGGTGTTCCGCCAACCGCTGCGCAGGGCAAGCGCCGTGGCATTGGTGATCGACGCCGCCCCAGCGACGACCAGGACGACCACGTAAAAGACCGGAAGCTGGCGTGAGGCCGCGGCCAAGCGGGCACGACGATCGTCGGTGAGGGCGTCGACGGAGGTCAGCAGCTCGCTGCTGGTGGGTGTCGTGACACCCGGGCGGGCAGCCTGGGCCCGAACGACCCTCTCCAGGCCAGCCAGAGCATGAGAGGTGGCCGGATCATCGCCATCAGCTGCGTTGTCGCCCTGCCACTCATAAGCCCTCGTCGCTCGCAGATAGCCCAGCAGGGCCGACTGGATCGGCGCCGGGTTGACTCCGGGGCTGGTCGCTGCCCAGGCCAGGCGGGCCGCGTCGGCGGCCTCGTTGCTCACGATCCCCTGAGCCGAGGCCAGCAACTGCGCCTCGCTGGCCAGGGTGAGAGCCATCATGAGTGCGAACAGCCCTGCGAACGCGGTCATAAGCGGGTCTGCGATCGAATAGACGCTGTCCCGCTGCGTGGCCGGTATCAGGACTCGTAGCGCCAGCCGGGCACCGATCGCGAAAAGGAGCGCGGCGGCCAGTCCGCCGATAATGAGCACTGCTGCCGGCAGCGACGTCAGCCAAACCATGTATCGATCGTAGACATGTCGGACTCTCCCGGCCGGCGGGCTGATACTTCAGCTCCGTGAGAGCACTCCCCGTAGTACTGCCCGGCAGGGCTTGCACAGCAGCACGGTGCACTGCGTTGCCCGCTCCCGGTCCGCATCGACCCTCCGGGGGTACAGCGAGCCGTCCCGGGCATGATCAGCGGTGACTCAGGAGGGAGTGCCCGATGATCGGCACGTGGCGCACGGTGGTGCTCGACGCACCCGACGCCCGGCGGCTCGCCGCCTTTTACACCGCCCTGGGCGGGTGGGCCGAGCAGTACGCCGACGACGACTGGATCACGATGGAAACCGGGGACGGGTGGCGCATCGCCGCCCAGCGCAGCCCCGGCCACCTACCGCCGCGGTGGCCCGACCTGGCGGGGCTGGGACGGAGACGAGATCGAGTGTGTCGTTCTGGAGAAGCGCTGGGATACAGGAGCGGCTTATCGGCCGCGGCGATAGCCTGACAGCCGCATATGACGGCCTCATCGATCAGGCGTGTGCACCCGTAGGTGTAGACAGGGTTACACTTACCGAGGAACCAGCTTGAAGCCGTGCCCGCTGCTTCCGATTAGCCAAAGGCACCCCGGTGCAAGAATCCGCCGTGCCATTAATGTGCCATAGCCACGGTATCTAGCGGTCAACTACGGTACCGTGCGAACGCCCAAATCGGCAGGTCCAGTCGTACAACCGCGTCGAATTAGGCTCCTAAGAAACGCGGGGCCGCCGATTCGAAGCTAATTACGCCCACCAGGCAAGACGCCAGCTCTCACATTCACGAGTTCGTCACAAACATCCGGGGCGGTGTCCGTTGCGTTTCAGGGCCGCCCTGACCCGGGCAGCATCATCGTCCAGGGCAGCACGTGACCGCTCCTGCCACCTGACCTCCAAGTGAAACCGGTCGTCAGCGGTACGCGGGAAGACGTGCACGTGGAGGTGGAAGACAGTCTGATCAGCGGCCTCGCCGTCGGCGAGGAACAGGTTCACTCCCTCACACGGCAGTCCCGAGCGCCGCAGAGCCCGCGCCAGCAGGTGGACGACTCCGAACAGGTGGGTCATCAAAGCCTCGTCGATGTCCTCCAGACCAGCCGCGTGCATCTTGGGGATGACGAGCAGGTCTCCGGGCGCAGCCGGGTGGATATCCATGAAGGACAGGACCCGCGCGTCCTCATACACCCGGCTGGCACGCACTCGGCCGGAGACGATACCGCAGAAGGCACAGGCCGGATCCCCGGCGAACAACCCCATGGGCCCAGCATCCGGCATCGGCTCGTCCTCCACTGCAGCGGCAGCGCCGTACGCTCGTACCTGCGTGACGAGGGGTTCCCCTGCCCTGTGAGGAAGCTCGTGAGACGGGACTGGCGCGCGGCAGCGCCGGCGGAGCCGGCTATTGATGGCACGCCGGTGATAAATGGAGTGGTTAGGCGGCGGGTTGCTGGCTGGTGGCGGAGGGCGGCGGGGAGCCGTGGCCGGGCGGGATGAGGGTGACCTGGTAGCCGAGCCGGGCCTGCTGGTGGTGGCGGATGAGGTGCTCGCGATCGCGGTACCGGGTCCGGGCCCGCAGCTCGGCCACCGCCTCGGTGGGGATGAAGCTGGGCCGCAGCAGCCCGTGCTCATGCAACTCGGCGATCCACTGGCAGTCCGCAAGGTCCGTTTTGCGGCCCGGCACGTTGCGCATGTGCGCCGCGTTGCACACGCACACCTCGATCCCGGCCTGGGCCAGCGCATGATAGACCGGCCACCAGTACACTCCCCTGCTTTCCATCGCCGCGTGGTCACGCCCAGCTCGGCCAGCCAGGCCGCCATCTTGTGCAGCGGCCGCCAGAACGTCGGGAACCTCTTCGCCGTCACGGTGCGCTCGCTGGGCCGCTCCCCGGGCAGCCGGACCCCACCCGGACGATCTTCTTGTGCACATCGATCCCGATGAGGCGGCAGACCGAGGATTATCACGGCCACTCCCGGACAACACCGCTGGCATCGCGACCTGGCTTGACGCAAGCGAGCCCGGCCGGGAAGGAGACCTGATAAGGAAGAGGTCCATGGTTCAAGTCCACGTAACCCACCAAGTCAGACGGGGCGTGAGAGATCATCTAGACGCTGTTCTTCCGGGGCGTGCCGGACCCGTGCCAAATGCATCGGAGTTGGCGCTCTTGACGCTTACGGTAGTTCCCTGCCAAGCTCACGGCGAGCAGGTAATTTCATACTTCCGGCGCGAAGCGCCCAAGAGCCAGTAACTGCAGCACGCCTGATCCACGGTCACCCGCCCAGCGAGCAGCATTCGTCCAGCGGCAGGAGGGGAGCAATGCGTAGTCTGATTCGCCGTGCCGCGGTGGTGGTAGCGGGCCTAGCCGTGGGGGTGGCGGCGGGCTTGATGTCGGCTCTTCCTGCCTCGGCCGCGCCAGTCACCTGGTCGGCCGTCAATGGCCCGTATCTAGCCCTAGGGGACTCGGTGGCATTCGGCTACGTGCCTCCCCAGGCGGTGCCGCCGCCAAACTATTATGACCCCCGCTCCTTCGTCGGCTACCCGGAGGACGTGGCTCAAGCACTGCACATCCGGGTGTCGAATGCCTCCTGCCCCGGCGAGACCACGGCCAGCTTCCTCGTGCCCGGAGCGCTGAGCAACGGCTGCGAAAACAGCCCGGGATCATCCATCGGCTACCGCACCCAGTACCCGTTGCACGTGCAATACCAGGGCACGCAGATGCAGTACGCCCTCAAGTATTTGGCCGTGCACCGTCACACCCAGCTCGTCACCATCGATATCGGCGCCAACGACGTGTTCCTCTGCCAGGAAACGACGGCAGACCGCTGCGCGAGCACAGCTGAGTTTCAAGCCGTGCTGCGGGAGATCGGGGCGAACCTGACGATCATCTACACCTTGATCCGCGACGTCGCCCAATACCATGGCCTCTTGGTCGCGCTGACCTACTACTCGCTCAGCTACAGCGACCCCACCCAGGTGGCGGGTACCGAGGCACTCGACTCGGTGATCGCGTCTGTCACCGAGAAATTCGGCGGGAAGGTAGCCGACGGCTTCGCCGCGTTCGAAGGGCCGTCTGCCGCCTTCGGGGGCTCTCCATGCGCAGCGGGACTGCTTATCAAGCTTCCCGGCGGGACCTGCGACGTCCATCCCTCGCCTGCCGGTCAACTGTTGCTGGCCCAGGCGATCGAGGACGTGGTAGGTGCCCTCCCGCCGAAGTAAGAGACCCTCTGGAGTCACGTCCGCGAGTTCTCCCATCGCAGGCAACCGGACACGGAAGCCCTGCCTGCGCTTAGGGCCGGGGATGGCCTGCTGAGTAGGCATGCCCGCCGCGGTGCGATCCTGCCAGGCTGCTGGCGGCCCCCCTTCCCTCCGCCGGGTGACCCGGGCTGGGGCGGGTCGCGTTAGGCGCGGACGGTCGCCGCCTCTCACGGTAACCGGCGGCCGGTACCTCGCACGACCGCGCCCGACGCAGCATAAGCCTGTGGCCATGACGGGCACCGCCCGGACCAGATGGCGCGCCTACCCTGCCAGAAACTCCTGGTACGCCTGCGCGGCCCGGTCCCGGAGCCGGGCCAGCGAAGGCCGCCGCCATTGCTCGTCCAGCGCCGCCTTCGCTCGCTCCCGGTTGCCGGAGGGGATCCATGCCTCTTCGGCGTCCAGCATCGGCCTGCGCGCCAGGGCCGGGAGCTCACGGCGCAGCTGGTCCCTGGAGACGGTCCCGGATTCGAAACCGAGCAAGGTAGGTGAACCCGTTCCACGCAGCTTGATGAGGTCGAAGCACTCGCGCATGTTCGTCTCGGTATGAACGAATTCCGCGAAGCTCGTGCCGAAATGCGCGTTGAGCCGCCGGATCACGGCTCCGAAGTCGTGGGTCACCTCCTTGAATTCGCCCACCACGAAGCTGCCTCGGTAGGGGAGGAGGCGTATGTAGAACCGAGAGTATGCGGCGAGAGCATCGCGGAGCTCCTTCTTGGGCTCCCGGATGAGCTGCGAAAGTATCGCGCCCCGCGGCTCCCGGATCAGCGCCAGGGCGGGCACGCCACGCCGCGCCGCCGTCAGGAGCTGCGCCGAGGCGTGCAGGTGGTGCGCGAGCCGGACTGGCTGTTCCTGGCTCAGCTGGAACGCGTGCACGGCGAACGTGGTTGCCGAGCGGGTATAGCCGTCGATGACCAGTCCCGTCTGGGAACTTATGACCTGCGGGCTGGGGCCGGGGTACTTGAGCCGCGCCCAGGGCAGGTACACCGCCGGATAGCCGGACACATGGGCACGCAGCCGGTGCCTGGCCCGTCGCGAAGCTGAGATACCGGCCTGGCTGATCACTGGCTGTCCCTCCCCCGACGATGCGAACTCGCTGACGGCTGTGCCCCCTCCGGGGCCAGCGCCAGGCCCAGCCGTCCGTCCGAGGCAGCGTCGCCGGAGACGCAGAACTCGGCCACCGACCCGAGCCCCACCGGGACCCGCCATCTCTGCTCGGTATCGTTGAGTTTTGCCAGCGCCAGCCGAATCATGACGGCGTGCGTCACCACCGCCACCGCCTCACCCTGGTGCCGGGACCCGATGAACACCAGCGCCTCGATCATCCGCCGCTGAGCGTCAATCAGCCGTTCGCCGTAGGGGCATACAGCCAGGCTGGGCGACGTGCGATACAGCAGAAAGGCCTCCGGGTCGGAGCTGGCGGCTTCCTCGGCAGTCATCCCCTCCCAGGCCCCGTAGTCCAGGTTGTTGAGCCCGTGCAGGATGCGGAGATCCGGAACCCTGGCTTCGTCGGCGATGACCTGCGCGGTGGCGATCGTGCGGCGAAGCGGGCCTGTATACACTGCGCTCAGGCCGACGGGCGAGAGCTGCCGCGCCGCATCCACGGCATCTTGGTAGCCTTGCGCATCCAGCGGGACATCGCGGCGGCCGCGATAGCGGTTCTCGACGTTCAGCGTCGTCGTTCCGTGCCGCACTACGTAGAGTCGGCATACGTCTGTAACCAGCCGATGCTGGGGAAGTGCGTCAAGCAGCTGGTCGGCCATTCCTGGTCCTCCTGCAACTCTTCACGTCTGGGTTCAGATTAGCCTAACCTTAATTTAATCCGATGTTAACCTTAACTACATAAATGTAACCTTCAATCTGACGCAGATTTCTGGATACGGTGGCGCTAGCACTAAGCTGAGGCGAATAACAACATCACCGTTCCTGCTTGTGACAGCGCGCAGGGCAGCGGTTTGAGCGTTACGTCGTTAAGGAATTCTTGTAAACAAGCTCCGCTCGTTCGCATAGCCTCCCATTACAGTTCGTGTTTCACGGTTATTTCCACCAAAGCCGCCCTCTGCTTCAAAGGTCACGTTCTCACTGACCCGGACAGTTAGTGTCGTGTGAACGAGCTTTTTACCTGGGCGGTATTTCGGAAGTATCTCGTCGGCGGTCTTGGTCCAGTGAACAGGTGGCAGCGATCGTTCCATCCGTCGATGAAGGCCTCGATGGCGGCGATCAGGTCCCTGACCGAGGTGGAGCTGCCGGGCGCATGGCCTGCCGAGTGATGATCGAGAGGAAGACCTCGACCATGTTCAGCCACGACTCCGACGTCGCGGGAGATACAGCGTGATGCCTGGCGCAGTCCCTGGCGGCCACGCCGGTCGGACAGGGCGGTCCGCAGCGGCGGGTGCCGACCCGTTGGCTCGCGGAGCAGGAAGATGGAGGCCGGCGGGCGGCTGGCCCCGCCGCCCATGACCGCGATCACAGGCCACCGGCCAGCGGCACGATCATCCGACGGGTGCACACCGACATAATAGCCGATAATGTCGATAGGATAAACCGGTTAGAGCCTGGACGGCCCCGCCGTCCAGTTCGTGACGATCGACACGCGGTCGCTGGGCGGCCCCGGCCTATCTGGCGACCAGCGGTGCCAGCGCTAATGACCGGCCGCAGCGGGGCATCGGCCGCGTGCCGAGGGCCGCGCGGGACGTCGCGGTGACGCACATGTCCGAGACCGGGCGCCAGGCTGACACCGGGCTGGGCCATTTCCCGCTCTTTGACTACGGCGTCAACCAGGCGTGGCTGACCGCCGTCATGATCGCGGCCATCCTGCTGGCCTCGCTCAAGCTACTGGCCCTGGGACGGCGACCTGGCCAAAGCCGAGCCCAAGACGCTGCGCTGGGATCCGGCTTCTGCGCGCAGCAATCGAGCAGGCGAAAGGCCGGGGCGCGATCCAGGCCGTCGTGGTCACCGGGCACCTCGACCTGGAGAAGCGAGAAGCGCTCCGAGCCTGCGGCCTGAACATCGCCTCGGAGTGGTGGTCACCCCCGCGCTCACAGGGAGTGGCTCCTAGCAGAGTGGTCGGCCGGGCTCCGCATGGCCCACTCACAGCGGCCAAGGCGGCTCAACATAGGTCCGCGCGCAACTGATAAGGGAGAGATCCGTGGTTCAAGTCCGGGCCGGCCTATCAAGATCTCAACGATCCGACGCTAGGGTGGCCTCGGCGTAGTACCTGGGTAAGGTCGGGCAATGCCCGAGCTGAAGCGGCTGCATGCCGGCCATGCCCCGGCGGTCCTGGCCTTCGAGCCAGGTGCTGACGAAAGCCGGGTTCGTCCCTGTCGGCCCGGCCGACCCGGCCCACCTCGGCGGTAAGCCAGGCACCTGGTATCAGCGCGACCTGGTGCTCTAGCCGTACAGCGCGATGGTGCTGGGGGACCGGCCGCGGGAAGGCTGCGGCCCCCGGCGCCCCGCTGCTCGGCTCTCACACTGCTTAGTATCCCGAGGCTGCCGGGCGGTTCCGTCGGCACGCGCACTACCGCAACTAACCCGAGCAGGCCGCGAGTGCGAGCGGCCCGGACCACGTCCCTACGCCGCATGCCAGATGGTGTGTTGCGGATGCGGATCACCATGGCCGGAGGTCCGGGTGAGCATCGCGGTCTGGACCTGGAACTCGAAGAGGTGTTCCTCCTCATCCGGCGGTGGCACCGCAAGATCGGAACGCTCGTCGGCGAATTGCTGTGCCAGCCGCGTCCGTGTCCGGAGATCCGGGACGTGGCTGGCCGCCCCGCTCAGGTAGAAGGCGTCTTCATTGTCGTCGAGGGGGAATGAGTGCATGGCATAGCGCCCGTCACGGTGGAGATCCCTCTGTTTGGGTGACGGGACAATGAACGCATACAGCCCGGCTCCGGTAAGCAGCGGGCACATCGGGTGTAGCCGTGGTCCGCCGTCGGCCCGGACCGTACCGAGGAAGGCCAGGCCGACGCCGAAGTGGTACAGCAGGTCGGCTCCAGCACGGGCAATCTCTGGCTGCTGCGCCTTGAAATCGTTCCACGAGATCACGTCGAGCGAGCCTGGCAAATTCAAAGTGGTTTGTCAACGGCGCGTCAAGAGGTCGGGCCGAGCGCTCCTCGCACCCGTGAAAGAAAATCGGATTGCTCGTTTCCGCTGGTGACCCGTACGCGCTGGAACTTGTTGTCGAGCCTGACATCCACGTACATGTCACCAGCATCCTCGTGGAAGTGCAAGAATGCCCGGGATCCCCGCGAGAAGTAACCAGGCTTGCGCTCCCGCAACTGGGGGAGCCTGCGCAGCTCCGTCAGCAAGGTCTCTACCCGATCAAGATCGTCCTGCGTCGCATGCCGCACGGATCGAGCATGACGTTGGAGGTGAAGCCAACGCAAGCGCAGACCACCTCCGGGCCGACCGGGACGACCGCGGGCCGAGTGCTGATCGGAGCCGGGCAGCGCCATGGAATTGACGCGCTTGGTGCGTCTGCCCGACGCTCGGCACGACATCTTCCGCGACCGGCCGGACCTCGCCTTCCCGGCCATCGAGGAATTCATGCGCCAAGTCAAGGGCAGCGGCCTAGCCGGACCAGCGGGTCCGATGTTGGCTGCCAGGTCCTGACGTCGTTCGGCGGATGGGACGGCCCGGCTACCCATAACTCATCGGCCGCCCTTGACGAGATGGCAGACTGTCGGGTGCCATCCGGTGTGCCTGCTGTCGATAATGCTGCCGTGGCGGGGCGCCCTTCCCCGCGCCGCGTGGAACTCGCCACACGCTGACAGCGGGTCTCGACCGCGATGGTTGACGCCGTACCATCAGGCACGCGGTCACCGAGGACCGCCTTCCAGGGAGGGAAACCCACATGCACCGTGTCCCTAAGCTCCTGCTGTATCCTCTGCTGGAGCTGCTGCCGGCGCTCGGCCTCGTGCTGGGTGCCACCTCTGCCGCCGGCGCCGGTACGGCCGGTGCTTCCAGCTCCCCGCCCTCCAGCGGCGCCGCGGCGGCGCGTGCCGCGCTCGGGCAGCTCCTGGTTGGCTGGCACCACACCAACCAGCCGGTATCCACGCCCGCATCGGGGATCAGGGGCCTGAGCCAGGTGCAAAGCGACAACTGGTCTGGTTACGCGGACACCGGCAGCGGGTTTAGTGAGGTAGCGGCCAAGTGGAAGGAGCCGTCGGTCACCTGCACCAGCACGACATCGCTGGCTGCCTTCTGGGTGGGCATCGACGGCTACAGCAGCACCACGGTCGAGCAAGGCGGCACGCTGATCGAGTGCTACCAGGGCACCGCATACCACTACTCGTGGTGGGAGATGTACCCGGCCAACGACATCCAGGTGGTCGGCAGCACTGTCGCGCCGGGGGACAGCATCAGCGCTTCGGTGGTTCGGAGCGGGACGAGCTACACGATCAAGGTGACCGATTCCACCAACCCGGCGAACAGCTTCTCCACCACCCAGACCTGCTCCAGCTGTGCGAATAGCAGTGCCGAGTGGATCGCGGAAGCACCAAGCGGCGGCTCGGCTGGCATCTACCCGCTGGCCCACTTCACTCGCTGGGGGGACTCAGGCTCGACCGTGACGGAGGGCACAACCAAGGGCGTCATCTCATCGTTCACTGATGACGAGATCACCATGGTGGACTCGGCGGCCCACGTCAAGGCCCAGCCCGGAGCGCTCAACGGAAGCGGCAACAGGTTCAGCGTTACCTGGAAGCGCAGCACCTAGGGCGTCCTCAAGCCGGAGTATTCATGCCGGAGGTGCGTGGCTGCACTCGATCCTTTGACGGATCGGCTTCAGGGGGCGCACCTTCGGCGCTCCGGTCGGCCTTCCTGCGGGACAGCGCCCCGCCGCGCCCGTGGCAGCCTGCGCTCAGCTCCGGAAGGCCTGCCTGGCGCGGGTGCGCCTCCGGTGCTGCCGCGCTGGGCTGACCAGTCGGGACTTCGGCGTGATGACGGGCCGCGGAACCCGTCCGTCACCGGCTGTGCCGCATGTCCGGTGGCGTCCCACATAGCGGTGCCGACGGTGCCGCCCGCGGTATGGTCTCACGCCGGGTCGAGGCGATCCCGCCGCGGCCCGGTCAGCTAGCAAGCCGGAGGGGCGGACGAACGTGCTACAGCCCGGTGCCTCTGGCCTACCGTCCTCCTCGGCTGCGAACTGGCCACTGTGAGCTGGACTGTCGAAGAAAGCGCTCAGGGTTTCCGGCGCCTCAAGCTCGGCAGTCCGCCAGATTGCCGGATCAAGATGGTTCTCAACTTGCATCGCGGACCTCCCGGTGCTGCTCCGCGCTACCCAGCACACCCTCGAGTACTCCATGACCCGGGGCGACGCGCGTGCCTGCAAGGGCCTTTTTCGCCTCCTCCCGCTTACCCGCCGGCCGGAGTCGGCTCCGGGACTTCAGGGACCCGGCCCCTGGCTTGCTAAGCTCACGTACGCCTGCGGTCGGTAGACTTGTGCCGGCGGGCAGGATCCGACGTCATCGAGGTGAGGGGTTCTTCGCTGTGAAGAAGCTGATCATGCTCGCCGTGCTCGGGCTCGGCGCGTTCGCGGTATGGCGCAAGGTCCAGTCCGACCGCGCCGAACTTGACCTGTGGACCGAGGCCACGGCAGCCGACGAGGGCTGATTCGCGCTGCCGGGCGATTCCCGGCATGCCGCGGGTAAGCTGAGCCGGCACCTAACGGGAGGCGAGCCGGTGAGCGATGCCAGTGCAGTATCGCTGGTCTGCTGCGACGTCGTCGGAGCTGCCTCGGTCGATGGCAACGTGCTTGAGCGCTCATTCGCAGAGGCGATCGCCACTCAAGGCGTGGTGACGGGCACGGCCGCATACGTCAGGTCCATGGTGCAGTTTGACCGGTCGCGCGGCTGGTCCCCGGCTGACATCATGCACCGCCTGTTCCCTGAGGAGGAGATGCGGGCGCAAGCGGCCAGTCTTGCCTTCGAGCGCTCCTTCCGCGCGGCCATTGACCGGTTCGGCGTCCTGCCGCTGCCCGGGGCGAACGAGGCGCTGGCGAAGCTCACCGCCGCTGGCATCAAGGTGTGCCTGATGTCGAGCTTGTCCCGGCCCGCGCTCAGCGTGGTGCTCGACCGCCTGGACTGGTGGCAGCGCGCAGACCTGGTGCTGTGCGCGGACGACGTGGCCAGGGCCTTCCCCTGGCCTGACCTTGTGCTGACCGCGATACTGCGGCTGGGCATCGGCGACGTGCGGGAAGTGGCCGTGGTCACTGCGGCTGAGAGCGGCGTGACGAGCGGTCGGCGCGCCGGGGCCGGACTGATCGTCGGGGTCCTCAGCGGGGTACACGACCCCGGCAGGCTGCGCCGCGCAGGGGCGGCTCACCTGCTCGCCGACCTGGGCGAGCTGCCGGATCTGGTGGCAGCGCAGGCGCAGGCCGCGACCATTCCGGCCACCACGAGGCGGGATTGAGCCTGGCTGCCACATGGCAGACTGTGGATCATGCCGGAACTTCCGGAAGTGGAGTCACTAGCCGCTTTCCTGCGCACCCACGCCACCGGGCATGCCGTCACGCGCGCCGACGCTGCCTCGTTTTCGGTACTGAAGACGTTCGACCCGCCACTGGCCAGCCTTGCCGGGCAGGTGATCACCGAGGCAGGCAGGCACGGCAAGTTCCTCGACGTCGCCACCGGCCAGGGCCTGCACCTGGTCATGCACCTGGCGCGGGCCGGCTGGCTGCGCTGGCGCGATGACCTTCCTGCGGCACCGCCGAAGCCGGGCAAGGGCGCGCTGGCCTTCCGGCTGGCACTGGACGACGGTTCCGGGTTCGACCTGACCGAGCAGGGCACGCACAAGCGCCTCGCCGTGTACCTGGTCCGCGACCCGGCCGAGGTACCCGGAATCGCCACGTTGGGACCGGACCCGCTGGCCGCGGAATTCACCGCCGACACGCTGGCTCGTCTGCTCGCCGGGCGCAGGACCCAGATCAAGAGGGTGCTCCGCGACCAGTCCGTCATCGCCGGCATCGGCAACGCCTACTCCGATGAGGTGCTGCATGCGGCCAGGATGTCGCCGTTCAAGATCGCGGCCAGCCTCACGCCCGATGAGGTAGCGGTCTTGTACGACGCGATCAAGATGATGCTGACCGAAGCGGTGGAACGCTCGGCGGGCCTGGCCGCCGCGGACCTGAAGGGCGAGAAGAAAAGCGGGCTGCGCGTGCACGGCCGGACGGGCGACGCCTGCCCGGTATGCGGCGACGCGATCAGGGAGGTGTCGTTCGCCGACTCTGCCCTGCAGTACTGCGCGACCTGCCAGACCGGCGGCAAGCCCCTCGCCGATCGCCGCCTGTCCCGGCTGCTCAAATAGGCTCATTGTGCCGAACGATCAATGGTGCTTGGCCTGCGCCACCGGCCCGTGCACCAGGTAACCTTGGCGGGAGACATCGCGGGGCTATAGCTCAGCTGGAAGAGCGTCTGGTTTGCATCCAGAAGGCCAGGGGTTCGAGTCCCCTTAGCTCCACCGCAGGTCAGAAGCCAATTGTGATCTTCATACGAGGCTCTGTCAGGCCTTGTGCAGCAGCAAAGTGCAGCAACGGATCATGTGTCCCACACCGACGTGTCCTACCGGCTGTGTAAGTGACGCGGGGTGATGAACGTGCCGCAGCGGGCGGCCGCTCCGGCCCTTGCCACGCGGTGATCGCATGAGGATGCTGGAGGTGTGGATGCTGGTCTCCGAGGAGGGAGAGCTCTGTGCGTTCCGTTGATCTGCCTGAGGACTCAGAAATTCCCGAGCCTGCTTTGCAGCGGCTGCGAAGCGTTGCGCCGATCAACATCTACCGGCTCTTGGGGATTGTGCCGCAGGCGGTCGTGCCGTGGACGGATCTGGTGCAGGCTGTGTATGAGTGCGAGCTGGAGCCGCGGCTGAGGGAGATAGCCATTTGCCGGCAGGCTCATGCAGCGAATGCGGGCTACGAGTTGCATCAGCACTCGTTCATCGCCCGGAACAACGGCGTATCGGAAGCCGAGCTTGAAGCCGTGCTCAGTGACTCTCCGGTGAGTTCCCTCGACTCCGCGGCCAACCTGGTGTGCCGGGTCGCTGACGAGCTGGAGGCGCGCGCAGCGCTTTCGGATGAGGCATTTGACGAGTTGTATGGTACCTTCGGCCGGCGCCGCGCGACAGAGCTGTTGTTCGTCCTGAGTTTTTACTCCGCTGCAGGCAGACTGTCCAATGCCACCCGGATACCTATCGAGGATGAAAATCCACTGCGGGGATCCTCAAATCCCAATGTTAAATCTTAACCTACCAGGTGACGGGCCACCCGCCCCGGCTGGCCCCGTGCCACATTCGTGCCATGGCGAGGGGAGAACTGCGGTCATGAGCAGTCACTCAAAGGCACTGAAAATGACCTCTGACCTGGAAGTACCGAGGTCAGGACTGACCATTACCTGTGCCCGTAGGTGGCGGACTGGGTGAGGCGTTCTGCGCGGTCGGTGCCGACGGGCCGCAGCCGCTACGTGACCGGCGCACCAGGACATAATTCAAGGATGACAGTGCGTGTGGACCAATCGCTCGACGGGATCGACTGGGCTCAGGCCAAGGCGGACCTCGCGGCCGACGACTTCGACAACGGGCGGTCCCCGCACGCGCTGCGAGCCTCCTTCGAGCGGTCTCAGCATGTCGCCATTGCCCGGGACGGCGACCGGGTGGTCG
>JAFAPY010000149.1 GCA_019246795.1 Streptosporangiaceae bacterium
CCCCGCCGCCTCCCCGCAGCGCCGCGCCGTCCCCCGCCGCGGCCCCGGCGCAGCGGCCCGCCGCGGCACCCTCCCAGCGCCTATCCCGGCCGTCGGCTT
The DNA here is from genome assembly GCA_019246795.1 of Streptosporangiaceae bacterium. Classification (GTDB taxonomy): domain Bacteria; phylum Actinomycetota; class Actinomycetes; order Streptosporangiales; family Streptosporangiaceae; genus Palsa-504. The sequence continues at coordinate 100 of JAFAPY010000149.1, forward strand.
CCTCGCCAGACCACCAAACGCCCCGCCGGGCACAGCGCAGCCAGCCCACCGCGGTCCTGGACGAGGCCCATCTCGGCGACATCGAGGGCGCGCTCGGCAAGATCAATGTCGGCGAGTACGCTGAGGGCGGCCTGCGGCGCAAGCTGATCACGTTCCTGGCCATCGTCGGGCCGGGCCTGATCGTGATGGTCGGCGACAACGACGCCGGCGGCGTGTCCACCTACGGGCAGGCGGGCCAGAACTATGGCTACAGCCTGCTGTGGACGCTGATCCTGCTCATCCCGGTGCTGATCATCAACCAGGAGATGGTGGTCAGGCTGGGCGCGGTCACCGGCGTCGGTCATGCCCGGCTGATCAACGAGCGGTTCGGCAGGTTCTGGGGCTGGTTCAGCGTCGGTGACCTGTTTCTGCTCAACTTCCTGACCATCGTCACCGAGTTCATCGGGGTCTCGCTCGCGCTTCGGTACTTCGGCGTCAGCCAGTACATCTCGGTACCGATCACCGGCGCCGTCCTGATCGGGATCACCGCGAGCGGCAGCTTCCGGCGCTGGGAACGGGCGATGTTCTTCTTCATCGCGGCGAGCCTGGTCCTTGTCCCGCTGGCGTTCTTGTCCAGCCCGCGCTGGGGCCCGATCTTCTACCATCTGGTCGTCCCCCGGGTGCAGGGCGGGTTCAGCTCCACCGCGGTGCTGCTCATCATCGCAATCGTGGGCACCACGGTGGCACCGTGGCAGTTGTTCTTCCAGCAGTCCAACGTCATCGACAAGCGCATCACCCCCCGGTTCATCGGGTACGAGCGGGCGGACACCACCTTCGGCGCTTTCGTCGTGGTGGGCGGCGCCGCGGCGATCATGGTCGTCGCCGAGTACGCGGTGCGGGGCACGCCGCTGGTCGGCCAGTTCACCGACGCGCTGGGCATAGCCGACGCGCTGGCCAGGCACAGCAACGTGCTCGGCGGGCTGTTCGCGATCGTGCTGCTCGACGCGAGCATCATCGGCGCCTCGGCGGTCACCCTGTCCACCAGCTACGCGTTCGGAGACGTGTTCGGCATCAAGCACTCGCTGCACCGCGGTTTCCGCGATGCCAAGCCGTTCTACCTCAGCTACGCGGTGATGGTCTTCGTCGCCGCAGCCATCGTGCTGATCCCCGGAACCCCGCTCGGCCTGCTCACCACGGCGGTCCAGGCCCTGGCCGGGATCCTGCTGCCCAGTGCCAGCACCTTCCTGCTGCTGCTGTGCAACGACCGTGAGGTGCTCGGCCCGTGGATGAACCCGCGCTGGCTGAACATCGTCGCCAGCATCATCATCGGCGTGCTGCTCGTGCTGTCCGGCACCCTCGTCATCGACACGCTGTTCTCGAACGTGAGCGCTACGCTGACCGCGGGCTGGCTGGCCGTGGGGCTCGCCGGCGCCGCGATCGGTATGGGCGCGTGGCTCCGGGTCACCCGGTCCCGCCGCCCGCCGCGCCAGCCGCACCCGCGTACCGCGATGACCGCGGAGGAGCGGGAAAACTGGCGGATGCCGCCGCTCGCGCTGCTCAAGCCGGTGCAGTGGTCCACCGGCACCAGGATGGGCATCCTGATGCTGCGCGGCTACCTGGTCATCTCCGTGGTGCTGCTGATCGTCAAGGCGGTGCGGATCGGCGGCGGCTAGCCGACGACGCCGCGGTCGCGCAGCTGCGCGATCTCGGTCTGGGAATACCCCAGGTCGGCAAGCACGGTGCCGGTGTCGGCGCCGGGCGCAGGCGGCGTGCGCGGCGCCGCAGCCGGAGTCCTGCTGAACCGCGGCGCGGGGGACGGCTGCGGCACGCCCGCGACCTCGGTGAACGTGGCGCGGCGTGCGTTGTGCGGATACCCGGCGGCCTCGTCGATGCCGAGCACCGGAGCCACGCAGGCGTCGGAGCCCTCGAACACCGCCAGCCATTCCCCCTGGGTCCGCTGCCGGAAGGCGGCCGCGAGCCGCTCGCGCAGCGCCGGCCATGCACGCCGGTCCGACCGGTCCGGCAGGTCGGCTTCGGCCAGGCCGAGCCGGGCGAGCAGCTCGGCGTAGAAGCTGCCCTCAATCGCGCCCACCGCCAGGTACCTGCCGTCCGCGGTCTGGTACACCCCGTACCACGGCGCGCCGCCGTCCAGCAGGTTGGCGCCACGCTCGCCGGACCACTGGCCTGCCGCGCGCAGCTCGTGGATCATCGTGGTCAGCAGCGCCGAGCCGTCGGTCATCGCGGCGTCGATCACCTGGCCGCGGCCGGAGCGGCCGCGTTCCACCAGCGCGGCCAGCACGCCGGCCACCAGCAGCATCCCGCCGCCGCCGAAGTCGCCCACCAGGTTGACCGGCGGCACCGGAGGCTGGCCGGCCGGTCCGATCAGCGACAGCGCGCCGGAGATCGCGATGTAGTCGATGTCGTGGCCGGCGGTCCCGGCCAGCGGGCCTTCCTGGCCCCAGCCGGTGAGCCGCGCGTAGACCAGCCGCGGGTTGGCCTCCAGGCACGGCTGCGGCCCGAAGCCGAGCCGCTCCGCCACGCCGGGCCGGAAGCTTTCCACGAGCACGTCGGCGTCCCGGGCCAGCCGCAGCAGGATGCCGCGGCCCTCGGCCGTTCTCAGGTCCACCGCGACGGACCGCTTGGACCGGCCCATCAGGTCATGCAGCGCCGTGCCGCCCGCCCCCGGCGGGCGGATGACACGCAGCACGTCCGCGCCCAGGTCGGCCAGCACCATGCAGCCGAACGGCGCGGCGCCGAGCCCCGCCACCTCTATCACCGTGATCCCGTCCAGCGGGCCCATGTCCATCCCTGCCCCAGCCGTGGCCTTGCACCACCGAGAAGGTGCCAGACTTGGCAGTATGACTGACGCGCCGCCACGTTCGTTCCGTTCGGTGCTCGACGGCTTCTCCGCCTACCGGCCCGGCCGCACACCGGTCAGCGCCGCCGGCAAGACGTACAAGCTGTCGTCCAACGAGTCCCCGTTCGCGCCGCTGCCCTCGGTCATCGACGTCATCGCGGCGGAGGCCCGGGCGGTGAACCGGTACCCGGACAACGCCGCGCAGGCCCTGACCGAGGCCATCGCGGCGCGGTTCGGCGTGCCCGCGGCACACGTCGCGGTCGGGTGCGGCTCGGTCGGCGTCACCCAGCAGCTGCTGGAGGCGTGCGGCGAGCCGGGCGCGGAGGTGCTGTACGCATGGCGCTCCTTCGAGGCGTACCCGACGCTGACCGCGCTGGCCGCTGCCGAGGCGGTCCAGGTGCCGCTGCGCGCGGAGACCCACCACCTGGCCGCGATGGCGGACGCGATCACCCCGCGGACCAGGCTGATCTTCGTGTGCAATCCCAACAACCCGACCGGCACGGTGGTGCACGCCGACGAGCTGGCCGCCTTCCTGGACCGGGTGCCCGCCGACTGCCTGGTCGTGCTCGACGAGGCCTACCGCGAGTACGTCAGGGACGAGGCGGTGCCCGACGGCGTGGACCTGTACCGGGACCGGCCCAACCTGGCGGTGCTGCGCACGTTCTCCAAGGCCTACGGCCTGGCCGGGCTGCGCACCGGCTTCATGATCGCCCAGGAGCCCGTCGCGGCGGCGGCCAGGATGACGATGCTCCCGTTCACGGTGAACCGGATCGCGCAGGCGGCGGCGATCGCGTCGCTGGCCGCGGAGGACGAGCTGCTGGAACGGGTCGAGCTCACGGTCAAGGAGCGGATCAGGGTCCGCGAGGCGCTGCTCGCCGACGGCTGGGCCGTTCCTCCCACCGAGGCCAACTTCGTCTGGCTGCGGCTGGGCGAGCGCACCGCGGAGTTCGCCGCGGCCTGCGAGGCCGAAGGCATCGCGATCCGCCCGTTCGTCCCCGAGGGCGCCCGGGTCACCGTCGGCGACCGGGAAGCCAACGACGCTTTCCTCGCCCTCGCCCGCGCCCTCCCCTTCCGCAACGCGTCACCGGACTAAGCCCCCAAGCGTCCCCCGGGAGGCCGCGAAAGGGCATGGTTGGCGCAACGTGCCCCCGCTGAGGCGTGGTTGGCGCAACGTCTCCCTGCTGAGGGCATGGCTGGCGCACTGTGTCCGTGCCTGGCCGGTCCGGTTCCCGGATGGTCGTCAGGCGGCCGTAGGCGCTTCCGCGATGTCGGCGCCGAGGGCGGTGAAGCGCTGCGCGATGGCGGCGTGGCCGCGGTCGATGGGGTAGCCGGGCGTGATGGTGGTCTCGCCGTCGGCGCCCAGCCCGGCCAGCACCAGCGCGATGCCGGTGCGCAGGTCGTGCGCCTGTACCGGGGCTCCCCGCAGCGGGGCCGGCCCGTGCACGATGACCCTGCTGTCATCCAGCTGCACGGTGCCGCCCATCTTGTTCAGCTCGCCCACCAGCGTGTAGCGCCCGTCGTAGATGGTCTCGCGGATATAGCTCGCGCCGTCGGCCAGGCAGGCCAGCGCCATGATCGGCGACTGCAGGTCGGTGGCGAACCCGGGGTAGGGGCTGGTGATCACGTTGATCGGCCGCAGCGGGCGGTCCCGGCGCACCGAGACCACCGCGCCGTAGGTGCCGAACTCCACCCCCATCTGCTCCAGCTTCCAGCGGACCACGCCGAAATGGTCCAGCGAGGCGCCCACCAGGTCCACCTCGCCGCCGGTGATCGCCGCGGCCATCGCGAACACGCCGGCGTCGATCCGGTCCGCCATCACGGTGTGCTCGACCGCGGTCAGCTCGTCGACGCCGTCGACGGTGATGAAGCCGGTGCCGCCGCCGGAGATCCGCGCGCCCA
>JAFAPY010000379.1 GCA_019246795.1 Streptosporangiaceae bacterium
GTCGACATCTCCGCGTCGACGATGGCCAACATCGGCCCGGCCTACAGCTTCTACTTCGGCTTCGCGGGGATCGTGATCTTGGCCGGCCTCGCCTCGCCGCTGGTCGTGCTCGTCGCCGCCGTCGCCATCACGCTGCTCGGCAACACGCTGTCGCAATTCTCCCGGGCGCACCCGTCGACCGGCGGGTTCATCACCTTCGTCGGCAAGACGTTCGGCGGCACCAGCGCGGTGACCACCGCGCTGGTGGCCGGGATGGGCTACATCATCGCGATCGCGTCGGTGCTGGTCATCTCCGGCGGGTTCCTGTCGATCATGATCCAGTACTACACGGGCACCAACATCCCGTGGATTATCTTCTCCGCCCTGTTCACCGCCGGCGCCATGGTGATGATGTTCCGCGGAGTGGCCGTGTCGACCCGGCTGGCCGGATTCTTCTTCGCCTTCGAGCTGACCGTGCTGCTCGTGGTGTCCATCGCCGTGCTGATCAAGAACGGCGGCCACCTCAGCTCCGTGCCGTTCCAGCCCAGCCACATCACCAACCACTTCAGCGGCCTGGGCGTCGCCTTCCCGCTGGCCGTATACCTGTTCATCGGCTGGGAGAACTCGGCGGCGCTGGCCGAGGAGACCTCCAACCCCCGGCGCAACGTGCCCCGGGCCGTGTTCCTGTCGATCGCCCTCATGGCCTTCACCTACCTGCTGCTGGCCTACGCCACGGTCACCGGCTTCCACTACAGTGCCGCGGCGCTCGCGGCCCCGCTCATTCCGTTCATCGCCGTCGCTCACAGCGTGGCGGCCTGGCTGGCCTTCATCGCCTACCTGGCCGGGCTGACCTCCACCCTGGGCGTGCTCATCGCCGCGGTGAACTCCCAGTGCCGGCTGATCTTCAACGCCGGGCGCGAGGGCCTGCTGCCGCGCTGGATCGGCCGGGTGCACCCGGTCCGCCGGACACCGGTCAATGCCATCATCGCCTTCGTCGGCATCGCTTCGGCCATCACCCTGGGCTGGGCGCTCGGCCACTGGATCGGCGGCCACGGCAACAGCCTGAGCGCGCTGAACTTCTTCGCCGAATCCGCCACGATGGGCACGATCCTGGTCCTGTTTGTCTACCTCGCGGCCAACGTGGCGCTGCCGTTCTACTACCGCAGGTACCGGCCGGCCGAGTTCAACGTGGTTAAGCACGTCGTACTGCCGGCCCTCGGCGTGGTCGCGGTCGGCATCCCCATCTACTACTTGTTCAACCCGTCGCCGCCGATCCAGCCGTACGACTGGTTCCCCTGGGTGGGGCTCGGCCTGATCGTGGTGTCCATCCTCTACTCGATCTGGCTGGTCCGGCGCGACCCCGGCCTGGGAGAACGGGTCGGCTCCATCGTGGCCGACGAGTAATCCGTGGCCGGCGCCAAGGCTGCCCACCTCAAGGCAGGCCACGCCGCCTGGGAACGGCACAGCCCGCCGACCGAGCCCGCCGCGGCTAGCGTCCGGGCTGCGCGGACAGCCATGCCGCAGCTCGGCGCGGCGGCGCCCGGGTGAGCCAGGCGTCCTGGACCACCTCAGTCAGTTCGGCCAGCGTGAGCTCGCCGATCCGGCCCGCCCGCACCAGCACCGAGGAGTGGCCATCAAAGTGCGGCGTGGTGAAGAACGGCGACGCCGCGTCCTGGACCAGGGCCTGCTTGTCGGCTTCCGACGGCACCCAGAACACGATCACGTCGGGGTAGCGTTCCCCGGTGCCGGGGTCGACCGCATCCGGCCGCGGGTTGCGGAAGAACACGAACGACTTGCCGCCGACCTGGTACACAGGGTTGCCCTGGGTTCCGTACTCGACGGTGACACCCGGCATGCCCATCGCCAGGTCATGCACGTCCTCGACCCGGGCCCGCCGCGTTCGGGCTGCCACGCGGTCAGCTGCTCCCCGTCGGCCCGCGCTGGGTACGGTGCCAGTTCCTGGTCTCCACCGTGAACAGTTTAGAATCAGAGCCCACGTCCTGGCTTCGCGGCTCCGTTCGCGCCCCTCGGAAGGCCAGTCCGCTCATGGATGTGTTCAGCCTGCCAACCACCGCAGTCGTCGCCCGGGCCCGCCAGCATTCAGTCGGGGATCTGCTGCACCGCAGCGCGGCCCGGTACCCGGCCAAGCTCGCCGTCATCGCCGGGCACCTGCGGCTCAGCTACGCCGAGTTCGACGCGGCAGTCAACCGGACCGCGCACGCGCTGGCCGGCCGCGGCCTGGCGAAGGGGGACCGGCTGGCGCTGCTGAGCCACAACTGCCTGCAGTACGCGCTGCTCGCCTTCGCGACGGCGAGAATCGGCGTGGTTCTCGTGCCGGTCAACTTCATGCTCGGCGCCGAGGAGATCGCCTTCATCCTGCGGCACTCCGGAGCCTCCGGGATGGCCGCCGAAGGCGGCCTGACGGCCACCGCGGACAAGGCGCTGGCTGCCGCGGGCATCGCAGGCGGGGTCCGGGGCTGGATCGACCTCGACGGGACCGGCCCTGCGGCAGGGTGGGAGAACGTCGACAGCTGGTGGCAGTCCGGCGACGGCAGCGCACCGGACGTCGCGATCGCCGACGACGATCCGCTGCGGCTGATGTACACCTCTGGCACCGAGTCGCGCCCCAAGGGGGTGATGCTGTCGTCGCGCTCGCTGATCGGTCAGTATGTCAGCTGCGTCGTCGACGGCGGCATGAGCGCCGATGATGTGGAGGTGCACGCGCTGCCGATGTACCACTGCGCACAGCTGGACTGCTTCTTCTGCGCCGACGTGTACCTGGGCGCCACGAGCGTCATCCTGCCCGGCCCTGACCCTGCGGCCATGCTGGCGGCCATCGCCAAGGAGAAGGCCACCAAGCTGTTCTGCCCGCCGACGGTGTGGATCTCGCTGCTGCGCCACCCGGACTTCGAGACCACGGACCTGTCCAGCCTGCGCAAGGGCTATTACGGTGCTTCACCGATGCCGGCGGAGATCCTGCGGGAGCTGCAGCGGCGGCTGCCGGACGTGCAGCTGTGGAACTTCTACGGCCAGACGGAGATGGCTCCGGTCGCCACCATCCTGGGACCTTCCGAGCAACTGCAGCGGGCCGGATCGGCAGGCCGCGCAGCGCTGAACGTGGAAACCCGTGTGGTCGACGACGACGGGAACCCCGTCCCGCCGGGCGTGGTCGGCGAGATCGTGCACCGCAGCCCGCACGCCACGCTGGGCTACTTCAACGACGAGGAGAAGACCGCCGAAGCTTTCCGCGGCGGCTGGTTCCACTCCGGTGACCTGGGGGTGATAACGGGGGACGGTTACTTGTCGGTCGTCGACCGGAAGAAGGACATGATCAAGACCGGCGGGGAGAACGTCGCCAGCCGTGAGGTCGAGGAGGCCATCTACGAGCTGGACGGCGTCGCCGAGGTCGCCGTCTTCGGGATCAGCCATCCGCGCTGGGTCGAGGCTGTCACCGCCGTTGTCGTGCCCAAGGCAGGCGCCCGTGTGACCGCCGAGGACATCCACGCCCACGCCAGGACCAGGCTCGCCGGCTACAAGCGGCCCAAATACGTGGTTCTTGCCGACGCGCTGCCGAAAAACCCCAGCGGCAAGATTCTCAAGCGGGAACTGCGCGACCAGCACGCGGGCCTCGCCCGCGAGGGCTGACCGGCGTGCCGCCGCTGGATAACGACGTGGAGTGGTGGGTGCTGCTGCACGGCACCCCGCTGACCCCGGCGGCATGGGACGGGGTCGCCGCCCACCTCGGGCGCCGCCGTCATGTTCTGTGCCCGGCGGCCACGCCGTCCGGCAACGCCCGCGACGCCGCAGCGGAGCTGGCGGCCCGGCTGGCCTCCACAAACGGCGGGCTGCCGGAGCGGGCGCATCTTGTGGGCCATTCCTTCGGCGGCCAGGTGGCGCTGGACCTGGCGCTGCTGGCTCCCGATCGCATCCGCACCCTGACGCTTATCTGCAGCCGCGACACCCCCTACCCTGCCTTTGCCGCCGCTGCGGCAGCCCTGCGCCGCGGCGAGCCGGTCGACCCTGGGGCCGTGCTCGGCCGCTGGTTCACCGCGGCGGAACTGGCTGCCGCCGGCCCGGTCGTGCGGTACGCGCGATCCTGCATCGAGCATGGCGACTGCCGGTCGTGGGCGGCTGCGCTGGAGGCCATCGCCCGCTACGACCGGGCTGATCGCGTCGCCGCCATCAGCGTTCCTGTCACGCTGATCGCCGCAGAGCATGACCAGGTGTCCACGCCAGCGGCGATGTCGGCCCTGGCCGGCCGTCTGCCACGAGGCAGCCTGACGGTCCTGCCGGGAGCCGCCCACTTGAGCCCGTTCTGCGATCCGGCTGCGCTGGCCGGGCTTATCGTCCGCGGGCGGGTTGCATAACGCAGACGGCGCTGTCGGATGGAGTTCCCGCGCGGCGATTCCCGGGCTCGGCCGTCCGTAGCGGTGGCGGAACAGCAGGTAGGCCGGCAGGGCAGACAGGAGAGGAAGCCAGTAGGAGGCGATCCGGTAAGCGAGGGTGGCCAGGTTCGCCGACGACCAGCCTCAACCGCCCGCTCGGGCATGGCCCGGGAACGGCAGGGTAGCCTCACTGGCTCACCAGGTCGGCCGGGATGACGATGTCCCGCTTGAGGATCTTGCCGGTCGGGCCCTTCGGCAGCGACTCAATGATCCACACGTGCCGCGGGTACTTGTACGCCGCGACCAGCTCCTTGAGGTAGTCGCGCAGTTCCTCGGCGGTGATCGCGGCTCCCGGCTTGAGGGCCACCGCGGCGCCGACCTCCTCGCCCAGGGCCGGGTGCGGCACGCCGATCACCGCGGCCTCGGCCACCGCGGGGTGCTCATAGAGCACTTCCTCGATCTCCCGCGGGTAGACGTTGTAGCCGCCGCGGATGATCATGTCCTTCTTCCGGTCCACGATGTAGAAGTAGCCGTCGGAGTCGACCCGGCCCAGGTCGCCGGTGTGGAACCAGCCGCCGCGCAGCGCCTCGGCGGTCGCCTCGGGCCGGTGCCAGTAGCCCTTCATCACGTTGGGCCCGCGGATGACGATCTCGCCCACCTCACCCTGCGGCACCTCGTGGTCCTCGGTGTCCACCACGCGCATCTGCACGCCCCGGATCGGCGTGCCGATCGAGCCGGGCTTGCGCTCTCGGCCGGGGTGGTTGAACGAGGCGACCGGGGA
>JAFAPY010000159.1 GCA_019246795.1 Streptosporangiaceae bacterium
AGGACGTGCGGCCGCTTGTCCGCCGCCTTGGCGCGCAGCGCGTCCCGCTGCTCCACGCCGAACCTGTGCTGCTCATCGATCACCACCAGGCCGAGGTCTGCGAACTGGACCTCGCTTTCCAGCAGCGCATGCGTGCCGATCACGATCCCTGCGTCGCCGGTGAACGTGTCCGACAAGGCGCTGCGCCTGGCGGCCGTGCCGACCGACCCGGTGAGCAGGGCCACGCCGGTCGCCTGCTCGGCGGCGCCGAGCTGGCCGCGCAGGCCCAGCGGGCCGAGCATGCCGGTGACGGAGCGGTAGTGCTGCTGCGCGAGCACCTCGGTCGGCGCGAGCAGCGCGGCCTGGCCGCCCGCGTCCACGACCTGGAGCATCGCCCGGATCGCGATCACCGTCTTGCCGGAACCGACCTCGCCCTGCAGCAGCCGGTGCATCGGGTAGGCGCAAGCCAGCTCGGTGGCGACGGTCTCGCCGACGCTGACCTGACCGGCGGTGAGCGTGAACGGCAGCCGGGCATCGAACGCGTCGGCGATGCCGCCGGCGATCCGGGGCCGCGGCGCGGCCGGCATGGCCGCGGCTGCCAGCCTGCGCTGGGCCAGCGCCGCCTGCAGGATGAAGGCCTCGTCCCATTTGAGCCGCAGCCGCGCCTGGTCGCGATCCGCGGCGTCGAGCGGGCGGTGGATGGCGCGCAGCGCCGCCGCCTGCCCGTACAGCCGGTGCCGCTCGCGCAGCCCGGCAGGCAGCGGGTCCTCGGCCACGTCCAGCGTGTCCAGGACCGTCCGCACCGACTTGGCGATCTGCCAGGAGCTCATCTTGGCGCTGGCCGGGTACACCGGGATCAGCTCGGAGGCGAACTCCGCGGCCAGCTCGGGGGTCAGGTCGGCGTTCGGCGGGGCGCCGGGCAGCATCTCGTACTCCGGGTGGATCAGCTGGAGCCGACCGCGGAAGCTGGACACGGTGCCCGCGAACATGCCGACCATGCCGGGCACGAGCTGGCGGATCCGGTACAGGCCCCGGGATGATTTGGCGAAGAACGTCAGCATCAGCTTGGCCCGGTCGTCGGTGACGATCACCTCGGCCCTGCTGCGCGACGGGGGCATCGGACGCGTGCTGACATGGTCGACCCGGGCCAGCACGGTGACGTGGTCGCCCTCCCGCAGCGAGGACAGGTCGGTGAGCTCGCCCCGGGAGTAATACCGGCGCGGGTAATGGCGCAGCAGGTCGCCGACCGTCCGCATGCCGAACACGTTCTCCAGGGCCTTGGCGGTCTTGGGACCCAGCGTCCGGGTCAGCGGATCGCGCAGCGTGGTCACACCTGCTCCCTTCAGGGTGCAGCATAGGAGCGGGCACGGACATTAGCAGACGGCAAGGGAGCGCGCGATGGGCCAGCCGGACCCGGCACAGGCTGCGGCACCGTACAACTACGCCCGCTTCGACGATTACGTCGCCGCAGGCGGCGACCTGGCCGACGAGGCCGCGTTCTGGGCCGCGCCGCGCGCCGGGGAGCCCGCGGCCGACTTCACGCTGACGCGGCTGGGCGACGGCGCGGCCATCGCGCTGTCCGACCTGTGGCGGGCCAAGCCGCTGGTGATGGAGTTCGGCTCGTTCACTTGACCGTACTGTTCCGCAGAGGGTCCTCTGCTCGATGCCGCGGCGGCCCGCCGCCCCGAGGTCGCCTGGGTGTTCGTCTACACCCGGGAGGCGCACCCCGGGGAGAACGTGCCGCACCACGACGGCCTTGACGCCAAGCTGGCCCACGCGGCGCTGCTGCGCGACGAGACCGGGATCAGCAGGGACATCCTGGTGGACGACCTGGCCGGCACCGTGCACCGCGCCTACGGGCTGATGCCCAACATGACCTGGGTGATCGGCCGCGGCGGGCGGGTCGCCTACAAGGCGGACTGGACCAGCGCCGCCAACGTGGAGGCCTTCGTGGACCGGTACCTGGCCTGGCGCACCGGGAATCTCCCCGAGACCACGCCGGTGATGTACCGGACGGAGCAGGTCGAGTTCCGCGGCACCGACCGCCAGCGGTTCACCGGGCACCTGCTGCGCAACGGCCCGCGTGCCGCGCAGGAGTTCGAGAAGGCGGCTGAGGTGTGGGGCCGCCGGTCGCGCGCGGGCACCGACATCGGGTAAGCTGCATCGGCTGCCAAATCTGCGGCGGCATCACCGTAACCGGAACCAATGGAGCGAACCGTGCCTTCCGTCTGCGACATATGCGGCAAGGGTCCGGGCTTCGGCAACAACGTCTCGCACTCGCACCGCCGCACCCGCCGCCGCTGGAACCCCAACATCCAGGTCGTGCACGCCATGGTGAACGGCACGCCCAAGCGGCTGAAGGTGTGCACCTCGTGCATCAAGGCGGGCAAGGTCACCCGCTAGCGGGCCCCGCCTGGGCGAAGTGATCCCAGCCGGGCGGGTGCGCCCACGGCCTGCCGTCGACGACGACGCCCTGGCCGGACCGCACCTGGCCGATGACCGCCCACCGTGACGGCAGCCGCGTGCCGGGCGGGAACGTGGCCGCCAGGGCATGATCCTCGCCCCCGGCGAGCACCCACGCCATCGCCTGCCCCGGGTCCTCCCCGGCTGGCGGTGCCGGAGCATCACCGCTCGTTCTGGCATCATCATGGCGGGCACCGGCTACGGCGCGCGCCGCGGCGAGCAGCCGGTCACCGGGGCGCAGCCGTGCCGAGTCCACGTCGATGAGCACCCTGCTGGCCCCGGCGACGTGCCCGAGGTCGGCGAGCAGCCCGTCGCTGACGTCGATCATCGCCGTGGCACCCAGCCCGGCCGCCTCAGGGCCCGCGTCGTAGGGTGGCTGCGGCCGCAGGTGCGCGGCGACCATGGGACCGTCCTTGAGGCCCGCGGACAGCAGGGCCAGCCCGGCCGCGGCATGCCCGAGCCGCCCGGCGACCGCCACCAGGTCGCCGGGGGCCGCGCCGGACCGCAGCACCGGGGCACGCCCAGCCAGGTCGCCCAGGCCGGTCACGGCGAGCAGCACCGCCGCGGCGCGGGCGGTGTCCCCGCCGGCCACGCTCGCGCCCGCCCTGGCGCATTCGGCGGCCAGCCCGGCCGCCAGCTCCCGCGCCCAGCTGACCGGCAGGTCCGGCGGCGCGGCCAGCGCGACGAGCAGCGCTGTGGGCACCGCGCCCATCGCCGCGATGTCGGCCAGGCTGCGGGCCGCGGCCTTGCCGCCGACGTCGGCCGCGCCGGACCAGTCCCTGCGGAAGTGCTGCCCTTCGAGCAGGAAATCGGTGGTGGCCACCACCCTGCCGTCCGGGGCGGCCAGCACCGCCGCGTCGTCGCCGATGCCCACCAGCTCGGCCGGCCCTGGCGGCAGCCACCGCGCCAGCGCCGCGATCAGGCCGAATTCTCCCAACTCAGCGAGGAGGAGGTCCAGACCTCTACGTTGACCTCCTCTTCCGCCTGAAGGCGGGAGATTCCTGCCGTGCCGCACTACGCGGCACCTCGGAGGGTTCCTGCTTCATCGCGCTGCGCCAGGGCAACCTGCCCGGGTCTTACCTGCGCTCCACAAGCTGTCACCGCCAGCCCGGCGGCCGTGGCGACGTTCACCGCCGCATTCACATCCCGGTCCAGCCAGGCTCCGCACCCCCGGCACTGCCAGGTCCGGACATGCAGCGGCTTGGGACCATCGTGGACCCCG
>JAFAPY010000148.1 GCA_019246795.1 Streptosporangiaceae bacterium
ATGATGGCCGCGATCGCCGAGGGGCTTTCCATCATCAAGCACGCCGACGTGGGCATGCACCAGGCGCAGTTCGACGCGGAGACGACGCCGCTGCGCAACCCCGAGGCCTACCAGTACCAGATCGACGTAGGCGAGGTGGCCGAGGTGTGGCGGCGCGGCTCGGTGGTCAGTTCCTGGCTGGTCGACCTGACCGCCGCCGCCTTCGCCAAGTCGCCGGACCTGGACGACTTCAGCGGCCGGGTGTCCGATTCCGGCGAGGGCCGGTGGACGGTGCTCGCCGCGGTGGACGAGGGCGTGCCGGCATCGGTCATCGCCGCCTCGCTGTACGAGCGGTTCGAGTCCCGCAACGCCGGGGCGTTCACCGGCAAGGTCCTGTCCGCGATGCGGTCGGAGTTCGGCGGGCACGCGGAGAAGAAGGCATGACCGCCAGCGAGCTGCCGCGGCCGGACAACCACGTCATCGTGATCTTCGGCGCCACCGGCGACCTGGCCAAGCGCAAGCTGCTGCCCGGGGCGTTCCACCTGCAGGTGGCCGGGCTGATGCCGCGTGATTACCGCATCATCGGGTCCGCGCCGCCGTCGTTCGCGATGACCGACGAGCAGTTCATCGAGCATGCCAGGGAAGCGTCTGCCGAGTTCGGCATCACCACACCGGACCATCCGGCGTGGGCGGAGTTCACGCGCCACCTCTCGTTCAGCGCAGCAGAACCAGGTAATGCCGCCGGGCTCGCCGAAGCGGTCCAGCGGGCCGAGAAGCAGATCGGGGGGAACCCGCGGCGGCTGTTCCACCTGGCCGTGCCGCCCGCCGCGTTCACCTCGATGGTCGACATGCTCGGCGACTCGGGACTGGCCACCGACCGGAGCAGGGTGATCATCGAGAAGCCGTTCGGCACCGACCTGGCCTCCTCGCGGGCGCTGAACCGGGCGGTGCACGCGGTGTTCGACGAGTCGCAGGTGTTCCGCATCGACCATTTCCTCGGCAAGGAATCGGTCGACAACATCCTGGCGCTGCGGTTCGCCAACGGGCTGCTCGAGCCGATGTGGAACCGCGACTACATCAGCTACGCGCAGATCGACGTGCCGGAGACGCTGACCATTGCGGGCAGGGCTAACTTCTACGACGCGACCGGCGCCTACCGCGACATGGTGGTCACCCACCTGTTCCAGGTGCTGGGGTTCGTAGCCATGGAGCCGCCGGTGTCGCTGTCCGCCAGGCACCTGCGTGCCGAGAAGTACAAGGTGTACGAGGCGCTGCGTCCTCTCGACGTGCGGCACGCGGTCCGGGGCCAGTACAAGGGCTACCGGTCCGAGCCCGGCGTGCCCGCGGACTCCGGCACCGAGACCATGGTGGCGCTGCGGGCCGAGGTGGATAACTGGCGCTGGCACGGCGTGCCGTTCTACCTGCGCTCCGGGAAGGCGCTGGGCGCCTCGCGCCAGGTCATCACGCTGGGGATGCATGAGCCGCCGCTGCGCATGTTCCCGGTGATCCGGAGCGACCAGCCCACGGGGCGGCGCAATGAGATCGTCATTGACTTCGCCGATCCCGGCTCCATCAGCTTCAAGTTCCTGGCCAAGGTGCCCGGGCCCGACATGATCCTGGGGGCGTCGCAGCTGGCGTTCCGCTACTCCGAGTCGTTCGCGCAGGCGAACGCGCTGGAGGGCTACGAGCGGCTCATCCACCTGGCCATGCTCGGCGACCAGGCGCTGTTCACCAGCGCGGAAGGGATCGAGCGGCTGTGGGAGGTCTCCACCCCGCTGCTGGACAACCCGCCGCCGGTCCAGCCCTACGACCCCGGGTCGTGGGGGCCCGCCTCGGTGGACAAGCTCGTCGCGCCGTACCGCTGGCACCTGCCGGAAGACGCCGGGACCTAGACCGCGGCGCTGCCGCGCAGGGGCTGGCGCAGGCGGCCGGACTGGCCTGGCGTCTCCGGCGCGCGGGTGAAAACCGGCGTGCGCTGGTGAAACCATAAGGCATGCCGCTGGCCGCGTTCGTGATCAACCCGGCGATGGTCGGCGACCCGCGCCGGTTCGTACGGCAGTGCCGGGCGGCCGCGCGAGCCAGCGGCTGGGAGCCGCTGTTCGAGCAGGCCAGCACGGGCCCCGGCAGCTTGCCGCTGGCCCGCAGGGCAGTGGGCGCCGGGGCGCGCCTGGTGGTCGCGGCGGGGGGCGACGGCACGGTACGGGCCTGCGCGCAGGTGCTCGCCGGGACCGGGCTGCCGCTGGCGATCGTGCCGCTCGGCACCGCGAACCTCACCGCGCGGGCGCTGGGAATACCGGCGCGGGAACAGGCGGCGATCGAGGTGGCCTTGCGCGGCACGGACCGCCGCATCGACCTGGCCCGGGCGGAAGGGGTGTCCGCGGACGGGACCGGCGCCGACGGCGAGGGGATGTGGTTTGCCGCCATGGCGGGGATCGGGCTCGACGCGGCGGTGGTGAGCGGGGCGAGCGACCCGGCCAAGCGCAGGCTCGGCTGGCTGGCCTACGCGGCCTCCGGGGCGGCGCACCTGTGGCTGCCGCCGCGCGACTTCACCCTCCGCCTGGACGGCGGGCAGCCGGTGTCGTTGCCGGCGCGGTGCGTGGTGGCCGGGAACGCGGGCCTGCTGCCGGGCGGGTTCACGCTGCTGCCCGACGCCAGCCTGGACGACGGCCTGCTCGACGTGGGCGTCCTCGCGCCCTCCGGTGCGCTGGGCTGGCCGCGCGTGGCGGCGCTTGTGCTGACCCGCAGCCGCCGCCAGGACCGCCAGCTGGGACGATTCCAGGCGCGCCGGGTCGAGATCAGCGCCGCTGCTGACCTGCCGCGCCAGGTCGACGGCGAGCTTATCGCGCCAGGGCCGACACTGGCCGTCTCGGTCCGCCCGGCCGCGCTGACGGTCCGGGTGGTGTAGTTGAATGCGTCTGTGCCGATGCACGTGCCGCCAACCACGGCCGGCGGAGGCGCCGACGCCGGTCACCTGGCCAGCCTGGGCACGGTGCTGCGGGAATGGGGGCGGATCGGCTGCACCGGCTTCGGCGGCCCCCCGGCGCACATCGCGCTGCTGCGCCGGCTGTGCGTGGACCGCGAAGGCTGGCTGGATGCGGCCGAGTTCGAGGACGCGATCGCCGCGTGCAACCTGCTGCCGGGACCTGCGTCCACGCAGCTGGCCATCTTCTGCGCCTGGCGGGTACGGGGCAGGCTCGGCGCGGTGGCCGGGGGCATGGCGTTCATCGTGCCCGGGCTGATCGTCATCTTGTTCCTCGCCGCGCTCTTCCTGGCCGGCACGCCTCCGCTGTGGGTCCGCGGCGCGGGCGCGGGAGCCGGGGCGGCGGTCGCCGCTGTCGCCGTCCAGGCAGGGGTGATGCTGCTGGCGCCGAGCTGGAAACGCGCATCCGCGCGGGACGGCGAGGCCGGGCGGGCGGCCCGCGCCCGCTGGGTGGCGTACCTGCTTGCGGGCGGGGCCGCGGCGGCGGTGATCGGGCCGTGGCTGGTGCTGGTCCTGCTGGGCTGCGGCCTGACCGAGCTTGGCATACGCCAGGCGCGGCGCGGCGCGGTCACCGCGGCGATAGCGCCGCTGCTGCCGGCGGTGGGCGGCGGGGTGCTCGCCTCGGTTGCCTGGGTGGCGTTCAAGGTGGGGGCGCTGTCGTTCGGCGGCGGCTTCGTGATCATCCCGCTGATGCAGGCCGACGCGGTGGGCCGGGGCTGGATGACCAGCGCCCAGTTCCTGAACGCGGTCGCGCTCGGCCAGATAACCCCGGGCCCGGTGGTGCAGACGGTCGCCGCGGTGGGTTTCGCCGCGGGGGGGCTGGCTGGGGGGCTGCTGGCGGCACTGGTGGCGTTCGCCCCGTCGTTCGCATTCGTGCTGGGCGGCGGCCGGCACTTCGGCGCGCTGCGGGGGAACCGGTTCGCGCAGTGCTTCCTCGACGGCGCCGGGCCCGCCGCGATCGGCGCGATCTTCGGCGCGGCGGTCCCGCTCGCCCGGGCGCTGCAGGCCGGCTGGCAGTTCGCGGTGCTCGGCGGGGCCGCGGTGCTGCTGCTCGTGCTGCGCCGCGGCGTCGTGCTCACCTTGCTCGCCGCCGCAGCGGCCGGCCTGGTCGTCGCGCTGGCCGGCGGGCCGCTGCCGCGCTAGCCGGGGGCCGTCACCTCCCCGGTGCGGGGGCCGTCACCTCCCCGGTGCGAGGCGGCCAGCCGGGCGGAGGGACGGCCGGCCTCGATGCCAGCCGCGCGCAGCCGCGCCGCGTTCTGCGCGTCCAGGGCGGCGTAGGCCCGGGTCTCCCCGGGGAAAGGCTGAAATTCGCCGGGGTAAGCCCGGCTGCCGCCGGGGTAAGCCCGACGCCCGGCGGCGCGGGCCGGGCTGCGGATCACCTGGCCCGGGTCGACGTCGGCGCGGTACACGAACGTGGCGTTTCCCTGCAGCACCGGGAACCAGCGGCCGTCCCGTACCCGCAGCGACGCGGCAGCCATGCCGCCGGCATTGCGGATCACCACCTCGCGGTCGGGGTCGGCCCGGCCGACGCGCGAGTAGACCGCGCGGGACGCGGCCATGCCGGAACCGCAGGACGCGGTCAGCCCGGCGCCTCGCTCGAACGTGCGGACGAAGACCTCCCCGGGCCCGAGCGGGAGCAGGACCGACAGGTTGGCGCCCGCCGGGAACAGGTCCCTGCGGGCCGCCACCCGCTCCCCCATCGCCACCAGGCCCGGCTCGGCGTAGCTGTCGACGACCGCCACCAGGTGCGGGTTCGGCAGGCGGACCGCGGTGAACCGCAGGACAGGATCGAGCTCTGGCAGCCTGGTCTCGGTGACCGGCCCCGGGCGGGCCACCACCGGTGTCCCGCCGTCCTCCGGGCCGAAGCTGACCGCCGGATGCTCGACGATCACCTGCCGCACGCCCTGGGGGGCGGTGGCGCCGCGCCGCACCGTGTACTCCTGCTGGCCGCTGCGGATTACCGCCGCGTCGGCCTCGCGCAGGTCGAGGATCACTCTGCCCAGGCAGCGCATCCCGTTGCCGCAGAACTCCGCGGACGATCCGTCCGGGTTGAAGAACCAGGCCTCGGGAATGCGCGGGCTCAGGTCGCAGAAATAGACGCCATCGCCGCCGTACGGGCCGCTGCGGTCACACAGGGCGCGGATGAACGCGCGCAGGTCCGCTTCGGACGCGAAGTCGCCGGGCGTCAGCCGGGCGACGAAGATATCGTTGTGCGAGCCGTGCGCCTTCAGGATCTCTGCCATCACGCGCCAGCCTAACCGAGCGCCGGCCGCGCCGGGCAGCGCTCAGCGGGTGGCCCCGGTAAGGCGCGCGCGTGGTGGCCGGGCTGGCGCCGGGCGTGACGGCCGTGCCGCGGGCGGCCGGCGCCGGCATCGGCCGGCGCCGCCCCTGCCGGGTGATCAGCCGGGGAGCCGACCGCCGAAGGTTTCCTCCCGCTGTGCCGTGGCGCCCCGCGCCCGCGCCGTTGATCCTTCAACAACGCCGCTAGCCACATATGACCCACCCGCTCCCGATGGCTTGCTGGTCCCATTTGCTCCCGAAGATCCGCCCGCGCTGGCGGCATGGCACTCGCCGGCACCGCGGGCACCGCCAGCCGTGCTGCTCCGCCCGACCCGGTGCGGCCTGCCCGACCAGTGCGGCCTGCCGTTGCCCGGCTGGATGCCGGCGTCATGCGCCTCGGCGCCGGGGCTGCCGACCCGGACCGGCCTCCAGGGGTCGGCTGCCGGGCTTCGCGCGGCAGGGCCGAACGCCGGGTAGGTGGAAAACCGCAGGCCACCGGCATAGTTCCGCAACGCAACCCGGGCCCTGTCGAGCATGTTGGTCGGCAGGTTGCCCAGCGGGAACCAGCGCGTGCCGGTCGAGGCAGGCTGTCCCACCCAGCCGGATACCGACAGGAAGAACGCGATGCGCCCGCCGCCGGAAACATCGTGCATGACGTGGGCGAGCGACACGTTCTCCGCCCCGACGGCGATCCCGGCCTCCGCGGCCACCCGGGCCGCCGTCTCCACGATCGTCTCCCTGTCGGCCAGCTCCCCGGACGGCGGCTCGTACGCCCCGTCGCCGTAGCCGGTGTTCGTCCGCTCCCGCAGCAGGATCTGCCCGTCCCTGGTCAGGAGGAGGATGACGTCCACGACAACCGCGCGCTGGTGCGGATCGTCAAGAGAAGCGTCGATAGAAGCAGAGTTGCCGCCGGCTCTGTCCATAGGGATCGCCTCGCCGCCGCCGTACCCACCTGGGCCCTTGCCCCGGCGTAGATTGGTTTCGCACGCCCTTGCCCAGGAAAGAGCACGCTACCCCGGAACCCTTGTGGATCGCCATGTGCACAAAGTGGCCGAGCCTGTGGATGACGGCCGCAAGCGGGCCCGCCGCCTGTGGATGCCACGGCGGGAGAGCGCCTGCCCTGCAGGCAGCGCCGACTGTGGAGAACCCGGCCGCGCATGTGGACGGAATTGTCTTCGGCTCAGCCGGAAACGACGGGCGATGACTTTCCGGCGCGGTGTCCGTCCTCACGATAACGACAGAAGGGAGCGCACATGACACGGGTGCGAGTACTGGCCGGTACCCGCAAGGGGGCCTTCGTACTGACCTCGGACGGGAGCCGCGCCACGTGGGACGTCAGCGGCCCGCACTTCGGCGGGTGGGAGGTGTACCACCTCAAGGGCTCGCCCGCCGACCCGGACCGGATCTACGCGTCGCAGAGCAGCGGGTGGTTCGGCCAGCTGATCCAGCGCTCAGACGACGGCGGCGCCACCTGGCAGCCGGTCGGCAACGACTTCAGCTACGCGACCGAGCCCGGCACCCACCTGTGGTACGACGGCACCCCCAGGCCGTGGGAGTTCAAGCGGATCTGGCACCTGGAGCCGTCGCCGGACGACCCGGACGTGGCCTACGCCGGGGCCGAGGACGCGGCGCTGTTCCGCACCGACGACGGCGGCGCCGCCTGGACCGAGCTGACCGGGCTGCGCACCCACTCCTCCGGTCCCGGCTGGCAGCCCGGCGCCGGCGGGATGTGCCTGCACACGATCATCATCGACCCGGCGCATCCGGGGCGGATGTTCACCGCGATCTCCGCAGCTGGCACGTTCCACAGCGACGACGCCGGCCAGACGTGGCGTCCGGTCAACCGCGGCCTGCGGTCGCAGGGCACGCTCCCGGAAGACGAGCCGGAGGTCGGGTTCTGCGTGCACCACGTGGAGATGCATCCGTCCCGCCCGGACACGCTGTTCATGCAGAAGCACTGGGACGTGATGCGCAGCGACGATGCCGGCCAGACGTGGCGGGAGATCAGCGGCGACCTGCCGACAGATTTCGGCTTCCCCATCGCCGTGCACGCTCATGAGCCGGACACCATCTACGTGGTACCGATCACCAGCGACTCGCTGCATTTCCCGCCGGACGGGCGGCTTCGCGTGTACCGAAGCCGCAGCGGCGGCGGCGAGTGGGAGCCGCTGACCCGCGGGCTGCCCCAGGAGAACTGCTACGTCAACGTGCTGCGGGACGCGATGGCGGTCGACTCGCTGCAGGACTGCGGCATCTACTTCGGCACCACCGGCGGGCAGGTCTACGCGTCCGCCGACGCCGGCGACAACTGGGAGCCCATCGTGCGCGACCTGCCGGCCGTGCTGTCGGTGGAAGTCCAGACGCTGCCATGAGCGGGCGGCACGATGAGCAGGATCGTCCCCCCGGAGAAGCAGCGAACGGCGGGATCCGCGTGGTGCTGCCGGCGCACCTGAAGAACCTGGCCCGGGTGCGCGGGGAGGTGACGCTCCGGCTCGGGGGCGGGCATGACACCATGACCCGGCAGGCCCTGCTCGACGCGCTGGAGGCCGCGTACCCAGTGCTGCGCGGGACCATCCGCGACCGGGCCACCGGGCGGCGGCGGGCGTTCATCAGGTTCTACGCCTGCCAGCGTGACCTGTCCAACGAGCCGCCCGACGTCCCGCTGCCCGCCGCGGTCACCTCGGGCGCCGAGCCATTCCTCGTCGTCGGCGCGATGGCCGGCGGCTAGCGGGAGGTGCCTTGTGGCGCCGTGACCCGGAGGCAACGGGTCCTGCGCGACGTTAGCTGCCGGGCGCGGACCCGGGGACCCGCCGCAGGTACGCGTCCAGGCCGGCGAGGTAGACGTCCCGCTCGGCCGCGCCGATCCAGGCGATCTCGAAGGAGTTGCGGGCCAGGCTGGCGACCTCGGCCGCGGTCAGGCCGGCCGAGCGCTGCGCAGCCGCCAGGTTGTCGTTCACGTAGCCGCCGAAGTACGCCGGATCGTCGGAATTCACGGTGGCCCGCAAGGACGCGTCCAGCATGGCCTTGAGCTCAGCCGCCTTCAGGCCGCCGGCCACCCACCGGTTCGATATCGGGCACACGGTCAGCCCGGTGCCGTCCCGGGCGAGCCGCGCCACCAGCGCGCCGTCCTCGACGCAGTTGACGCCGTGGTCGATCCGCTCCGCGCCGATGTCGTCCAGGCACTGCCAGATGTGGCCCACGGCATCGGCCTGGTCCACATCGCAGTGCACGGTGAGCCGGTAGCCCTCGCCGCGGGCCCGCTCGAAGACGTCGGCGAACTTCACCGGAGGGTTGTCCCGCTCGTCGGAGTCGAGGCCCACGCCGACGATCTTGTCCCGGTAGGGCAACGACTGCTCCAGGGTCCGCATCGCGGAATCTGCGGGCATGTCCCGCAGGAAGCACATGATGAGCTGGGCCCGCAGGCCGAGGGCGGCCTGGGCGTCGGCGCGGGCACGGTCCAGGCCGGCGATGACGGTCCCGAATGGCACGCCCCGACTGGTGTGCGCCTGGGGATCGAAGAAGACCTCGGCATAGACGACGTGGTCGGCGTTCGCCTTGCGGAAATACGCCATGGCCAGGTCATAGAAGTCCTGCTCTTCCCGGAGCACGGACATGCCCTCGTAGTAGGCGGCCAGGAAGGACGACAGGTCGGTGAACGCGTACGACGCCCGGATGTCGGCCGGCGAGCGGTGCCGGAGGCGGATGCCGTTGCGGGCGGCCAAGCCGAACTTCAGTTCCGGTTCCAGGGTGCCCTCGATGTGCAGGTGCAGTTCGGCCTTGGGCATGGCCCCGATCAGCGCCGTGTCTTCGCTCACCGGTCAGGCGTCGCCGAGCTGAGCCTGGGCCTCCGCCTCCTTGTGGACGCCCCGCGAGCCGAGGACCAGGTACACGCCGGCGCCGACCACCATGCCGATGGCCCAGCTGAAGTCCCCGCCGGCCAGGCCGGGGAAGTCGTTGGAGATCGGGCCGGTGTAGGCGGGGAACGCGGTGGCCGCGTTGATCCACATCAGCGCGGCGACCATGCCGACCAGCTGCGCGATGACGGCCGGCCAGTGGATGCCGCCGTTGCGCCAGTACAGCCCGTCCCGCGCCGACCGCAACGACAGCGGATCATACCGGCGGCCGCGCAGCAGCCAGTCGGTCATCAGGATCGCGAACCATGGCGCCAGCCACACCACGATGTACAGCAGGAACCCGGCGAAGTCCTTGTAGAAGTTGCCGTGGAACAAGATGATCCCGGTGACCACGGCGCACACCACCGTGTCGATGATCACCGCACCCCACCGCCGGACCGGGACGCCAAGCGCCTGCAAGGTAACGCCGGAGGAGTACATGTCGATGGTGTTGATCGTCAGCAGCTGCAAGATCGCGAAGATCAGGAACGGCGTCACGAACCAGGACGGGAACGACTGCGGCACGCCGAGCTGGGCGATGCCGACCGTCTTGGTGGTGATCGTGAACGCGAACACCCCGAGCAGTTCCAGGACGATCGACGGGATCGCGCCGCCCAGCGCCGCCGCCCAGAACGTCTGCCGCGCCCGGGTGGTCCGGGGCAGGTACCGCGAGTAGTCGTTGCCGTTCTCGGTCCAGCCGAGCCCGCCGACCGAGATGATCAGCACCAGCGCGGTCGTCCACACCGCGAGCGACACCGGCTTGACGTGGAAGGTGGACAGGTGCAGCCGGTTGAACGTGAAACCCGCCAGCACCGCGAAGAACAGGATGAACACATATCCCAGGTAGCGCAGCACCTTGCTGATCGTGGCGTGGCCGAGCAGCGGCATCACCATCTGCAGCAGCGCGGCGAGGATGATCACCACGATCTTGGCCGGGGTGCCAAGGCTGGTGCCGTGCAGGGAGAACAGCAGGATGACGGTGGCGACGACGAAGAAGATGCCCTCGATCTCGAAGCCGACCTGCGTCAGCCAGTTGAACAGGGCCACCAGCCGGTTGCCGTTCTGTCCGAACGGCGCCCTGCTGACCATGAACGCCGTCGTGCCGGTCTGCGGGCCCTGCAAGCTGGCGAAGCCGAGCAGCGCGTAGAACAGGTTGCCGATCAAGATCGCGGCCACCGCCTGCGGCACCGACAGGCCGAACGCCATGATCAGCGTGCCGTAGAAGAAGAACTCCACGTTGAACACCGCGCCCGCCCACAGCCAGAACAGGCCCGAAGGCCGCATCTTGCGCTCGGCGTCGGGGATCAGGTCGATGCCGCGCTGCTCGATCTTGAACGCGGCATACTCCTGCGGCACCTCCTCCAGCGTCGGCCGCGGACGGCCGTGCCTGCCCGCCACGATGTCGCCACTCATCGGCTCTGCCTCCTCAGGGCTTCGCGGTCGGGGCTGCTGGCCGACCCACGATCTGGGTGTCCCTGGTTAAGATACGGGTTCCGCCGGGCGATGAACAGACATACGTCCGGGATGCCGGTGAGATGTTATTTGCGCTGCATCGTCCAGTGCAAGCCGCTGGCACCGGACGCGGGCAGGCGCTAAACGGCAATGAATTGCCCTTTGAGGCATCCCGGCCCTTATCAGCTACTTTCCGCATTGTCATGGCCGGGAGCGTGAATCGGCATTACTATTGCGTTCTGCCAGACTGTGCCGGTGCAGGCGGGCGCCCGCCGCGGTCCCCAGGAACCGGGAGCCGGCAGGCATCGCCTTCCCGGCCGCCGGAGCATCGCGGGAGAGGCCGTCAACGTGGTCGCGCAGCGCGCCGGAACGCCGCCGCTTTCTCGTGTCCTGGTGTCCGGGACCATCCCGCCGCTCGCGGACCCCTACTACCGGCGCCCGGAAACCGGCGCCGCGCTCTCCTCCGGCGTGTCCCCCGGCCAGACCGTGGTGCTGACCCACGGCGAGGAGACTCCCGCGGCACCGGCCGCCCAAGGCGGAACAGGGAAGACGCAGCTTGCCGCGGAGTTCGCTCACGCGCTGCGCAGCGCCCAGGCGGTCGCGGTCCTGGTATGGGTCACCGCGACCAGCCGCGAGGCGGTCCTGACCGGCTTCGCGCAGGCGGCGAGCGCGGTCGGGGCCGCGGAGCCCGACGCAGGCGCGGAGGCCGCCGCCGACCGTTTCGCCGCCTGGCTGGCGCACACCGCCCGCCCGTGGGCGCTGATCGTCGACGACCTGGGCGACCTGGGCGACCTGGAGGGGCTGTGGCCGGTCCCCGGGAGCAGCGTCAGCAGCGGGGGCAACGGGTCCGGGCCGGATCCGGGAACCGGCCGCGTCGTGATCACGACCCGGCTGCCCCCGGACGCCTTCAGCACCGCGAGCCATGCAGATGCCGCCAGCCTGCGGATCGTGCCGGTCAGCGGGTTCAGCCGCCGGGAGGCCTTGTCCTACCTTGACTCCAGGCTCAACGATTACCCCGACCAGCGCATCGAGGCACTGGACCTCGGCAAGGACCTGGACGGCCTGCCGCTGGGCCTGGCACAGGCCGCCGCCGTGATGACCGTCAAGGGGCTGGGCTGCCGCGAGTACCGGGCGCTGCTCGCCGAGAGGCGCGGGCACATGTCCGGTGTGCGCGCCGAGGGAGTCTCCGCGGAGATCCTGGCCACCTGGTCCCTTGCCGCCGAGTGCGCCCATGAGCTTGCGCCGGCCGGGCTGGCGTGGCCGACGCTCGCGCTGGCGGCCATGCTGGAACCGCACGGGATTCCCGGCGGGGTGCTCACCAGCCCGGCGGCGTGCGGCTACATCGCGGGCCGGCCGGGCGCCGCCACCCTGGCCGACCAGGCCATGGTCCGCGCCGCCATCGCCAACCTGGCGCGGGCCGGCCTGATCAGCATCGACTCCGCAAGCCAGGTCCGCACCGTGCGGATGCACCCGAGCGTGCGGGCCGCCGTCCGTGCGTGGCTGCCGGCGGCCGACCTGCCGCACGTGGTGCACGCCGCCGCGGACGCGCTGGTGCAGGCCTGGCCGGAAACCGGCGGTGCGGAGCTCGACCAGGCGCTTCGCGACTGCGTGGCGGCGCTGCGGAGGGCCGGGGGCGGTCCCGACACGCTGTGGCAGCCGGAGGCCCACCCGCTGCTGTTCCGCAGCGGCGCGAGCCTGGAGGCCGGCGGCCTGGCCGGCCGGGCGATCGCGTACTGGCAGTCCATGGTCACCGCCAGCACCGGCCGGCTCGGACCCGGGCATGCCAGCACCGCCGCCGCGAAGGACAAGCTCGGCGCCGCCTACGAATCGGCAGGCCGCTCGGGCGAGGCCATCACCGCGTTCGCCGGCGTGCTCGCCGACTCCGAGCGCGACCGCGGACCCGGACATCCTGACACGATCACGGCACGCGCCCGGCTCGCGCACGCGTACGCCAGCGCCGGAAGGCCAGCCGAGGCCGTCGCGATCTACGAGCGCGCGGCTGCCGACGCGGGCAGACAGCTCGGCGCCGGCCACGCGGTCACGCTGTCCGCCAGGGCCAGCCTGGCAGATGCTTACCAGGCTGCGGGCAGGGGGGAGGATGCGCTTTCCGCCTACCGGCTGCTGGTGGCCGACGCCGAACGGTTCCTCGGCCCTGGCCACCCGGCGACGCTCGCGGCGCGGGCCGGCCTAGCCGCCTTGCACCTGGACGGCGGCAGGCCCGGGGACGCGATCGAGGCCTACCGGCGGGTGCTCGCCGACACCGAGACACGGTACGGGCGCGATCACCTGGACGTGATCGCGGCGCGCGCCGACCTGGCCTCCGCGCTGCGCCGTTCGGGCAAGCTGAAGGACGCCATCGCGGCCTACGAGCGGGTGCTCGCCGACCGGGAGCGGATCCAGGGCCCCGAACACCCCGACACGATCACGGCACGCGCCAACCTCGCCTTCGCCTACCGCGGCGCGGACATGCTGCGCGAGGCGATCCCGGTCTATGAGCACACGCTCGCCGACCGGGAACGGGTGCAGGGACCCGACCACGCGGACACGCGGACCGCGCGATCCAACCTGGCCGCCGCCTACCAGCAGGCCGGGCGGCTCGGCGACGCCATCGAGGCCTACCAGCGGGTGCTCGCCGACAGCGAGCGCATGCTCGGGCCGGGTGACCCGGAGACGCTCGCCGCCCGCTGCAGCCTCGCCGCAGCCTGTTACGCCGACGGGCGCCTGATGGAGGTCATCACGATGCTGCGGCACGCGCTCGCCGACAGTGAGCGCTACCTCGGCCCGGACCACCCGATGACCGCGACGCTGCGCGAGAACCTCGACAACGCCACCAGCACCTGACCGCCTCGCGGGAGCTCAGCGCGCCGACAGTACCCGCCCGTTTTGCCGGCTATGGCGATTTGCGCGAGAACCCCACTATCGTGCTGTGCAACTCGGTACGCTGCACATGGGGCTGTCTTCCGCGTGCCGGGTCTGGTGTCGCTGGGCAACACGGGGGGGAGAGAGGCGAGGGCTGTCGAACGTGGTGGAGCAGCAATCCGGAACCCCGCAGCTCCCGATCGTGCTGTCCGGGACCGTGCCGCCGCTCGCGGAGTACTACTACCCGCGCCCGGAGACCGGACCTGACCTCGCCGCCACCATGGCGCCGGGCCAGACCGTCGTGCTGGTGCACGGCGAGGAGACCGAGGCGGCCGCCGCCCAGGGCGGCACCGGCAAGACGCAGCTGGCCGTGCAGTTCGCCCACGCCGTATGGCAGGGCCGCACCGCCGAGGTCCTGGTGTGGGTGACCGGCTCCAGTGCCGAGTCGGTGACCTCGGGCTTCGCGCTGGCGGCGACCACGGTGGACGGCAGCAATCCCGGCGAGAGCGCCGACGACGCCGCGGCCCGCTTTCTCGCCTGGCTCACCCGCACCAGGCGCCCGTGGGCGCTGGTCATCGACGACGTGATCGACCTCGCGGACCTGGGCGCGCTGTGGTCGGTGCTGCCCAGCAGCGGGTCCGGCTCGGCGGGGCGGGTCCTGATCACCAGCAGGCTGCCCGCGGCGTCCTTCGAGGGCAAGGACGTCAGCGTCATCGCCGTGCCCGGGCTGAGCAGGCGCGAGGCGCTGGCCTACCTGAGCTCCCGGCTCACCGATCATCCCGACCAGCGGATCGAGGCGCTCGACCTGGCCGAGGAGCTGGACAGGCTGCCGCTGGTGCTCGCCCAGGCCACCGCGGTGATCAGCGCCCGCAGGCAGAGCTGCCGGGAGTACCGCGGGCTGTTCGCCGAGCGGCGCAAGCACATGCCCGCGATCCCGGGCGCGTCAGCCCCGGTCCTTGCCGCCTGGTCCATCGCCGTCGAGTGCGCGCACGAGCTCCCGCCTGCCGGGCTGGCCTGGCCGACCCTGGTGCTGGCCGCGATGATGGACTACCACGGGGTGCCCGGCGCCGTGCTGACCAGCCCCGCAGCATGCAGTTACGTCACCGGCAGGCCCAGCACCGCCGGCGGCGCGGACCAGACCGCGGTGCGCGGCGCCATCAGCAACCTGGCCGCGGCGGGCCTGGTGAGCATCGACCCGGGCAGCGCGGTGCGCACGGTGAGCATGCACGCCAGCGTTGCGGCGGCGGTCCGCGCCTGGCTGCCGCAGACCGACCTGGAGCACGTTGTGCTGTCCGCTGCGGACGCGCTGCTGCAGACCTGGCCGGAAACCGATGGCGGCCCGCAGCTCGAGCAGGCGCTGCGGGACTGCACCACGGCGCTGCAGTCAGGCGACGGCGCCCTGCTGTGGAAGACCGAGGCACATCCGCTGTTGTTCCGGACCGGCCTGTCGCTGGAGAACAGCGGCCTGTTCCGCGCCGCCATCACCTACTGGCAGTCCCTGCTGAGCACCAGCACCCGGCTGCTCGGGCCCGGGCACGCCAACAGCGTGGTGGCCAGGGACAGGCTCGCCGCCGCGTACGAGGCGGCGGGCCTGTTCACCGAGGCAACCGCGGTCTTCCAGGCGGCGCTTGCCGACCGCGAGCGCAACCAGGGACCCGAGCACGCCGACACCATCGCGGCTCGCGCCCAGCTCGCCCACGCCTACGTCAGCGCCGGGCGGGCCGACGACGCGGTGGCCTTGTACGAGCGGGCCGTGGCCGACGCGGAACGGGTGTGCGGGCCCGGGCACCCGGTCACGCTGGGCGCGCGGGCCAGCCTGGCGCAGGCGTACGCGACCGCGGGCAAGACCTCCGACGCGATCTCGGCCTACGACCGCGTGCTCGGCGACTCCGAGCGAGCGCTGGGCTCCGGCCATCCCACCACGCTGTCCGCCCGGGCCAGCCTGGCCGGCGCCTACCTGGCCAGCGGACGGGCCAAGGACGCGATCGCGCAGCTGCAGCGGGCGCTGGCCGACCGGGAGCGGATGCGCGGAGGCGACCATCCGGACACGATCGCCGCCCGTGCCAGCCTGGCCTCGGCTTACCGCGCCGCGGGCAAGCTGAAGGACGCCATCGCGGCCTACCAGCGGGTGCTCGCCGACCGGGAGCGGATCGAAGGCGCCGACCACCCGGACACGATCGCCGCCCGCGCCAACCTGGCCTACGCCTACCGCAGCGCCGGGCGGCTGCGGGAGGCAATCCCGCACTACGAGCGCACGCTCGTCGACAGGGAGCGGGTGCAGGGGCGCGACCACAGGGACACGCTCATCGCGCGGTCCAACCTCGCCGCGTGCTACCAGCAGGCCCGCAGGCTGACCGACGCGGTCCCGCAGTACGAGCGGGCGCTGAAGGACAGCGAGCGGATGCTCGGGCCCGGCGACATCGAGACGCTGACCACCCGGTGCAACCTGGCGTCCGCCTACTACACGGCGGGCAGGCTCAGCGACGTGGTCGTAGTGCTGCAACGGGCCCTGACCGACTGCGAGCGTTACCTGGGCCCCGACCATCAGATGACCCAGACGGTGCGCGAGAACCTCGACGCCGCGACACAGATCTGACGGGTCGCAGGCACGCAGGAGGCAGCAGTGGCATCGCGAGGTTACGACGTGGTCATCGCCGGCGGCGGCTCCGCCGGCAGTGCGCTGGCGAACCGGCTGTCCGCCGACCCGGGCACCCGGGTACTGGTACTGGAGGCGGGCAGGCCAGATTACGTCTGGGACCCCTACATCCACATGCCGGCCGCGCTGACCTTCCCGATCGGCAACCGTTTCTACGACTGGAAATACGAAAGCGAGCCGGAGCCGCACCTGGGCGGCCGGCGCATCTACCACGCCAGGGGCAAGGTGCTCGGCGGGTCGAGCAGCATCAACGGGATGATCTTCCAGCGCGGCAACCCGCTTGACTACGAGCGCTGGGCCGCTGACCCCGGCATGGCCGCGTGGGACTACGCGCACTGCCTGCCGTACTTCAAGCGGATGGAGAACTGCCTGGCCGCCGCCGACGGCGACCCGTGGCGCGGGGTGTCCGGGCCGCTGGTGCTCGAGCGCGGCCCGGCGTCCAGCCCGCTGTTCGGCGCGTTCTTCGCCGCGGTGCGCCAGGCCGGGTACTCGCTCACCGGCGACGTCAACGGCTACCGGCAGGAGGGCTTCGCCGCCTTCGACAGGAACATCCACCGGGGCCGGCGGCTGTCGGCCGCCCGCGCCTACCTGTGGCCGGTGATGAACCGGCCGAACCTGACCGTGGCCAGCCGGGCTCTCGTCACCAAGATCATCTTCCGCGGCACCCAAGCGGTCGGCGTCGAGTTCACCCACCAGCGCACGGTCAAGCGGGTCCGGGCCGGCGAGGTCATCGTGTGCGGCGGGGCGATCAACACCCCGCAGCTGCTGCAGCTTTCCGGTATCGGCAACGCCGCGGACCTGGCCGGGCTCGGCATCGACGTCGTCGCCGACCTGCCCGGCGTGGGCGAGAACCTGCAGGACCACCTGGAGGTCTACGTCCAGTACGGCTCCAAGCAGCCGGTATCGGTCGCGCCGGCGCTGAAGTGGCGCAACCGCCCGCTCGTGGCCGCGAAATGGCTGCTGGCACGGAGCGGGCCCGGCGCCACCAACCACTTCGAGGGCGGCGGGTTCGCGTGCAGCAACGACGAGGTGGCCTATCCGAACCTGATGTTCCACTTCCTGCCGATCGCGATCCGCTACGACGGCTCCGCGCCCGCTGGCGGCCACGGCTACCAGGTGCACGTCGGGCCGATGTGCTCCGATTCCCGCGGCACCTGCAAGATCACCTCGGCAGACCCGGCAGCCCACCCGGCGCTCCGCTTCAACTACCTGTCCACCCCGACCGACAGGCGGGAATGGCCGGAGGCGATCCGGATCGCCAGGACGATCTTGAACCAGCCCGCGTTCGACGACTACAGCGCCGGCGAGCTGTCGCCGGGCGAGCAGGTGCAGACCGACGAGCAGATCCTCGCCTGGGTGGCGCGGGACGCCGAGACCGCCCTGCACCCTTCGTGCACGGCCAAGATGGGCACCGGCGCGGCCTCGGTCGTCGACCCTGGGTCCATGCGGGTGCACGGGACGAGCGGCCTGCGCATCGCCGACGCGTCGGTGATGCCGTACATCACCAACGGCAACATCTACGCGCCGGTCATGATGATCGCGGAAAAGGCCGCCGACCTCATCGCCGGCAACACCCCGCTGCCGCCGGAACCGCTGGAGTTCTACCGCCGCGACCGGCGTGACCGCCAAGCGGCACCGAGCGAGGAACCACCGCCCGTTCAGGTCAATGAGCAGTTCTTATGCAGAACGCTCGACGGTGGCTGGCCCCCGGAACCGGCCACCGCCCCACAACGTGGGATTCTTTACCAGGAACTAGACAGAACCGACGAGCGTCACGATGATCGAACTGCCGGCACAGCGAGGAGCAACTCGGCAATGACCACACCCAACGACCCGCTGCCCGAGGCCCTCGGGCTGGTGCAGGGCGCGGCCGACGCCGGCCACCAGCTCAAGATCCTCGGCGGCCTCGGCGTGCGCGTGCTGTGCCCGGATTTCCCGCCCCGGCAGCGCTCCGGCCAGGACATCGACTTCGCCTGCCTGGGCAAGCGGCGCCGCCAGGTGGCCGAGGCGCTGGAACGCCTGGGCTGCGAGCCCGACCGCAGGTTCAACAACCTCAACGGGGACCGGCAGATGTACTTCACCGCCCCATCCGGGCGGCCGGTCGACGTCATCGTGGACCGGCTGACAATGTGCCACACGCTGGACCTGCGGCCCTCGTTCGCCTCGCCGTCGCCGACGCTGGACCCCGCCGACCTGCTGCTGTCGAAGCTGCAGATCGTCGAGATCAACGCCAAGGACGCGCACGACATCGTGCACCTGCTGTCCGGCGTGCGGGTGGGCCGCGACGGGTCGCACGGGTCTGGTGGGGCCCGGCCGTTCATCGACCCGGACCGGTTCGGCGCCGTGCTCGCCGCCGACTGGGGCTGGTGGCGCACCGTGACCGGCAACCTCGCCAAGCTTCCCGGCCTGGCCGCCGAGCACACCCCGGCTGCGGCGCGGTTCGACCCGCTGATCCAGGCCAAGCAGCTGCTGGAGGTCGCCGAGACGGTGCCCAAGGGGCTGAAGTGGAAGCTCCGGGCCAACGTGGGCGACCGGGTCCGCTGGTACGAGCTGCCGGAAGAAGTCGAGCACTGATACATGCGAACCCCACCGAAGGCGCAGGCTCCCCATGAAAATCTTCTTCGCCACCGACATTCACGGCTCGGAGATCTGCTGGCGGAAATTCCTCAACGCCGCCGCGTTCTACAAGGCCGACGTGGTGGTGCTCGGCGGGGACGTAACCGGCAAGGTCCTGGTGCCGATCCTGGCGATGCCGGGGTACTGGGAAGTGTCGTTCGGCGGCCAGCGGGTCCGGCTGGAAACACAGGCTGAACTGGAGGACATCCAGCGCAAGATCCGCGACCGCGGCTCCTACCCCGCGGTGATGGCGCCCGACGAGCTGGACCAGCTGAACGAGGCCGACGGCTCGGTGGACCGCAGGTTCTCCGCTGAGATGACCAGCGGCCTGGACCGGTGGCTGGACATGGCCGATGCCAAGCTGCGCGGCGGCGAGATCCCGTGCATCCTGAACGGCGGCAACGACGACATCTGGGAAATCGACCAGATCATCGAGCAGAACCCCGCGGTCAGCTTCGCCGAATCCAAGGTGCTCGACATCGGCGGGTTCTACCTCGTGTCGATGGGCTGGACCAATCCGACGCCGTGGAACACCTTCCGCGAGGCGCCCGAGGACGTGCTGGCCGCCAAGATCGACGCGGTAGCCTCCCAGGTCCCGGACATGGACCGGGCGATCTTCAACTTCCACGCGCCGCCGTACGGCACCGGGCTGGACGAGGCACCCGCGCTGGACGCCAAGCTACGGCCGATCCACGGCGGCGCGGTGATGAAGCCGGTCGGCTCGACAGCGGTGCGGGAGGCCATCCTCAAGTACTCCCCGCCGCTGTCGGTGCACGGGCACATCCACGAGAGCCGTGGCGTCGCCAAGCTCGGCCGGACGCTGGCGCTCAACCCGGGCAGCTCCTACAGCGACGGCGTGCTGCAGGGCGCCGTCCTGGAGCTCAACGAGAAGAAGGGAAAGGTCGCCAGGTACATACTCGTGAACGGCTGACGCGCGGGGTGCCCGGCGCGTAGCTGAGCGGTCGCGCGCTCCGGGAAGCACCGAGCGGCCGCGCGGCGGCTTGCCCGACGCGCGCGCTCCAGACAGCACTGAGCGTGAGCCGTTG
>JAFAPY010000150.1 GCA_019246795.1 Streptosporangiaceae bacterium
CGGTCATGCCGGGTAACGGATCAGACGGGGATCGTAGCGCGGCGTGAACAAATCGGCAAGCCCTTGCCGTGGCTAGCGCGCCGGGAAGCTCGCGCGCCGAGCACCCGCGGTGGCACCTGCCTAGGCGTATCTCACCGGACGGTGACCAGACTGTCCCGGGACGGCCCGCCGACGGCTACCTTCAGTAACTGACGTCGGTGCTCTCGCGGTGCAATGGGAGCTTTCGCTGTGCAATGGGAGCTGGAGAGCGTCTCCCGGGCTCGTTCCACGCCGCTCGTTCGAGTCGTTCGAAAATTTTCCATAACCTGGAGCCCCGTTACGGAATCGAACCGTAGACCTTTTCCTTACCATAAGTACGGCCCCGTGCACTGAGCGCGTTAGCTGCACAGATAACACGGGCTATTGCACTGACGGCACTGGCTGCGCTGGGATTACCCGCCACGTCGTTCCACGAACCGTTCCACGCAGGCGGCATGCAGTGCTCACTGATCGTAACCAGGCGTAGCGACCGGCACCTCCTTGCGGTGGCGCCCAGCTTGGCGGCCTGCCTGAAGCGGTCGCCCGCGCGAACGCGAGTGTCTAGCGCGAGCCGTTGCTGAATTCGATTTCTGTGAAGGCTATCACGGAGCGTGATCGACTCAGCCGGCCTCGCGCCATCGAGTCCAGGGCGTCGGCCTCTGTGAGGCCGTCGGTGAGCGCGCAGTGCCCGGCAACGCGTGATTGCCCAGCCAGGCGCTGTCGCTTGGTTATCTGGAGGAGGTTGCCGCATTCGGGGGTCAGCAGCCGCGGCGGTGCGCAACACGTGCCTCCTAGCTCGGAGCGTTCCAGCACGCCCCGGGCCAGGCGGCGCGTGGCTGGCGAGGTCCGCCGGAGGTGGGTTTCGGCGGCGGCGGCGCGGGTTTCGGGGCGGTCGTGCAGGTATACGGCGGCCAGGGGCACGTCTGCCGCTTCCCCGGTGGCCTCGATGGTGCACGCCGGGTAACCGCAAGCCAGGAACAGCGGCCGCGCGGCGGCGATGACCTCGGCCCGGGCCGCCCGGGCCTGCGCCCGGCGCGGGTTGCTGGAGCGGCGGCGGGTCTTGACGGGCTCAGCCGTATCACCAATATGGGCAGCTTCTGCCTGGCACGCAGGTGAGCGATGGCCGCCGCGGCCAACCGGGCCGTCATTGAACGGTTCGACGCCATCCTCAACAGCCAGGACCTGAGCCGGCTCGGTCAGCAGTGCACCCCGGACATGGTCAACCAGGCGCTGGCGCCCGGCCGCCCGGCCGGGCTGGCCGACACCCGCGAGTTCCTCGCCACCCGCGGGCGCAGCGCCGCGCGGGCGATGACGGATCGCAGCGGTCAGCTGAGCAAGGGAGCTTGCGCCGAGCACGATCACCGCTGCGGGCTGAACGCCGCGGCGCGTGGAGCTACGCGGCCCGCTTGCCGATGCTGGCGAAGTACTGGTCCACCGCCTCGGCAATGCCCATGGCTATCACATGCTGTCCCTGCGCGCTCGCGGCGAGCGACGCCTCGAACGGGTCGGTGACGAACAGCGGCTCGATCAGGGCTCCTGGCATGCGGCTGGGCGTGGTGAAGTATCCGGCTTTGGCCGGGCCGAGCAGGATGAGGTGCCCGTAGGCCTGGTCGGCAGCGGTGATCGCCGAGCCCATGCCGGTGTCTGGCTGCACGCCGCCGTCGGGTATGCCCCAGCCGCGGGCGTTCATGGCCGCGAGCACGTCGCGCTGCAGCAGGGTGGCGAGCATCCGGTTACCGGCGGAGAAGGGCCGGCTGGCATCGTAGTCCGTCACGCAGCCGGCACCGCCGGGGCCGGCGTTCATGTAGATGCCGATCAGGATGCTGGCCCCGGCCATGTTGGCGCACTGGTCGCGGGCCGCGACATCGTCGCGGACGCCCGTTGCCGTCAGCAACCCGCCGGAGATCATGGCCCGGGTCAGCCTGATCACCGTCGTGTGCCTGGCCCGGGACACCACGATGCGGTAACCGCGGGAACGCAGCAGGGCCGCGGCGTCCAGCTCAATGTGCAGGTCCACCTGAGCTTCGCTGATGACCGCTCCGGCCTGGGTGGTGCCGGTGCCGCCGGGGTCGACGCCGCCGTGCCCGGCGTCGAGGAAGACCGTCTGATCGCGGTTGCCCCGGGCCGGCGCAAGCCC
>JAFAPY010000169.1 GCA_019246795.1 Streptosporangiaceae bacterium
GATTACGCGGAGCGCTCGCGGTCCTCCCGTTCGCGCTCCTCCAGCGCCTTGCGGTACTCGGCGACCACCAGGTCGGTCAGTTCCTGGGCCGATGTCTCCGAGCTCCGCTTGTCCAGGGTGATCCTGCCGCCCTGGATCAGGTTCACCCGGTCGCACACCTGCAGTACTTGGCCGTAGTTGTGCGCGATGATGATGACCGAGACCTTGCCCTCGGTCTTGAGCCTGGTGATGAGGTCCAGGATGATGGCGCCTTCCTTGACGCCCATGGCGGCGAGCGGCTCGTCGAGCAGCAGGATCTTGGCGTCGGAATAGACAGAACGAGCTACCGCGATGGCCTGGCGCTGCCCGCCGGACAGCTTGGCGACCTCAGCGTTGACCGACGGGATGTTCACGCCCATGTCGTCGAGGTGCTCCTTGGCCAGGTTGCGCATGACCCGGTTGCGCAGCAGCGGCAGCGGCCGGCGCACGGGCTCCCGGTTCAGGAACATGTTCTGGTAGACGGTGAGCTGGTTGACCAGCGCGAGGTCCTGGTACACCGCGTCGATGCCCAGCGAGCGGGCGTGGTCCACCGACTTCAGGGTGACCTCCTGCCCGTCCAGCACGATGCGGCCGGTGGTGGGCGGCTGGAAGCCGCAGATGATCTTGAGCAGGGTGGATTTGCCGGCGCCGTTGTCGCCGATCAGGCCGAGCACCTCGCCGTGCCCCAGGTGCAGGTTCACGTCGACCAGCGCCGTGACGGCCCCATACTTCTTGGAGATGTGCTCGACCCGCAGCACGTCGCCGTCCGCGTTCGGCGGGACCGCCGCGCCGTGGGCCGCCTGGTCGGTCATGTCAGACCCTCCCCCGCTCCCTTAGCTTACTGAGCTGCACGTTCGCGATCATGGCGACCAGGATCGCGGCGCCCAGGATGATATTCAGCGGGTTCGCGCTGACCCCGATCACGTCGAAGCCGTCCTGCAGCACGGCGAGCATGCACCCGCCGAGGAACGCGCCGATGATGCTGCCCGAGCCGCCCAGCATCGCGGTGCCGCCGATGACGGCCGCGGCCACCGCGTAGAACATCGGCGTGTAGCCGCCGGAGCTGGGGTCGACGATGCTGATCTGGAACGCGATCTGCAGGCCGACGAACGCCCCGAGCAGGCTGGTGAGCATGAAGTTGCCGTACTTGATCCTGGCGACGCTGACCCCTGCCTCCCTGGCCCCGAGCTGGTTGCCGCCGGTGGCGACCGTGTGCAGCCCCCACCGGGTCCGGGTGAGCAGGATCTGGAAAACCACGGTCAAGATGATGGCCCAGGTGATCTCGGCCCACGCGTACTGGCCGATCCAGTGGCCGATGCCCCGCACCGGGGCCGGGATGCCGTTCGAAGGCTGCTCGGCGTGAGACGTGGTGAGCGTGAGGCCCCACAGGATGAACCCAGTGCCGAGCGTGGTGATGAACGACGGCAGGCCCACCGTGACGGTCAGGAAGCCGTTGACCCACCCGACCACCACGCCCATGACCAGCGCGCCGAGGATGCCCAGCAGGGCGGGGAAGTGGTAGAAGTCGATCAGGTAATGCATGACGAACGGCGCGAACATGTAGACGAACCCGACCGACAGGTCGATCTCGCCGCAGATCAGCAGCATCACCTCACCCAGCGCGATGATGATGACCGGCGCCGCGATCTGGGTCAGGTTGATGACGTTCGTCTTGGTGAAGAACGTGCTCCGTCCGGTCGAGGAGATGAAGCCGAAGTAGATGATGAGCAGGACCACGACCACGAAGACGGTCGCCTCGCGCTGCCGGACCAGGAGCGCGCCGACGTCTCGCAGCGCACGCACCGGGCTCCGCTTCGGCTGTCCCGGCGGCCTGCCGACGACCTCGGGCGCTTGCTGTGCGGTCTCGCTCACCTGGCGCCATCCCCTTCTGCTCGCTCAGCGGCGCGCCGACGCCAACTACCGAACTGCGTCCATGCCCAGTATCCGACGCCGGCGCGCTTTTACCTATAGGCCCGGTGCCTGATCAGGTGCTGGTCGTCGCCGGCGGGTTCTGGATGGCACCAGACCGCGAGATGAGAGAGGGCGAGCCCGCCGAGCCCAGGTAGGAGCTGGACTTCTGGTACAGCGCGACGTTGGACTTCGTCACGAAGCCCAGCCCGGTGTCGGTGTCCGGGGGGGACACCTGCCCGCCGGTCAGGTTGAACAGGTACAGGTACAGCACCGGCAGGAAGCCCTGCAGGTACGGGTCCTGGTTGATGGTGAAGTTGAGCTGGCCCGCGCCGATCGCGGTCAGCGTGCCCGGGGTCAGGTCGAACCCGCCGGCCGGGATCTTGCCGGCCAGGCCGACGCTGGCCAGCGACGGGCCGAGCTGCTCGGTGGAGCCCGCGTCGACCGCGAACGCGCCCTTGAGGCTGGACTTCGCCCCGGTCAGGTACGCCTTCTCGGCGGGCCCCTCCGCAGAGGTCAGCGCCCCGGTCGCGATCTCCTTGACCGTGTACCCCTTCGGGGTCAGCACCGACGCCGCGCCGTCGAAGCGGGGCTGGATGTTGCCGGTGCCCGGCGTGGCGATGAAGATGGCGACCTCCCCGGGAGTGGGCAGGAGCGTCAGGATCTGCTGGCCCATCTGCTGGCCGGACAGGTACAGCGCCTGACCCACGTAGCACAGCCGGTTAGTGCCGATGTCTGCCACGCCGTGGCTGACGACGCCGTCCGCGTTGTAGCTGATCACGGGGATGCCGGCGTTCATGGCGTTCTTGACCGGGGTGGTGAACGACGTGGCGCTGATGACGGTGGTGGCGATGCCGTTGGCCTTGGCGGCAATCGCGGTGTTCAGGTAGGACACCATCTCAGAGGCGAGCGAGTTCGCCGATCCGCCCCACCTGGGCGCCGGCAGGCCGAGCAGCTTGGCCGCGTCCTTCATCCCGTTCTGGGTCGGGACGAAGAACAGGTTGGTGGTGACGTGGTTGACGAACCAGAACTGCCACGGCGGGGTCGAGGGGAAGTTCCCTACCGCCGCAGCTGTCGCCGACGCCGACGTCTTTGGCTGGGCGCTGCTGGAGCTCGACGAGCTGCACGCGGCGATCAGCGCTGAGGCGGCCGCCGAGGCGCTGAACAGCCCGGCCCCCTCCAGCAGCCGACGGCGAGAGGGCCCGTCCTTCATGTTCAGGGTCTCAATCGCTTCGTCGACCACCGGGTCGATCTTCTTCTTCATCAAGGACCTCCATGGAGTTTTTCCCGGACGGGATACTCTTCCGAGCCAAAGCCCGCAGCGCGCGCGGCGAGTCCCGTCGACATCGCCGCGAGAGACTCCGAGACGTGCATATTCCGATGTCCGCTGTTGTGATTCGTCCGGCGTAACCGCACCGTTATCGACGTGCGACCAGTATTCGGCATTTCCGGCGAACCGCCCGTCGACGCTAAGTCCGCTGGTGATCACAAGTCAAGGCACCACGCAGGCTCGATTGGGACACCGAGCCCGCGACGGCACCGGCAGCCGCTCGCGAAACGAGCAATCGCCAATCCCGGCCAATAGGACCGGGTGCGGTTCGCCGCAGCTGAATACTCCTCCGCCGCACCTCCCCTCACCGCTGGCGCCTTTGCCGTGCTCCCGCCGCGTGCTGGCGCCAGGACGGACCGTCGGCTTCCGGCTTGTCACTGCTGCCTCACTGGGCTGCCTCACGGGGCTGCCTCACAGGTACCTCAACGCACCGGCAACCCGTGCCGGTGATCAATCCGTCACGAGAGAACGCTGGGATGATGTTAGCGTTAACAAGTCACTATACGGCAACGAACGCGAAACACCATCGATACGCTCGCCAGTACTGTACGTCCCTGAACATTCACTGTCCGTGCTAGCCCCTGTCCGCACGCGCCCGGGGCCGCGCCGGGCAGCGGAGGGCTCACCGGGCGCGAGCGCGGCGGCATCCCGGTGCCGCGCAGCAGCGGCCGGCCTTCCGCCTGCGATTTCATCTGCTCTGGACACGCGGCACCGGAACCGAACACGGTCGGCAAACGTCTCACTGAGGACGGGCGACGCAGCGAGGGCCACCCGCACGGCCCGGCGCCGTCCGTGGGGAGGAGGAACCTCGGAATGCTTGCCAGACACCGGCAGTCGCTCATCCTGCAGGCGGTCAGGAGCGACGGCAGCGCACGGGTCAGCGACCTGGTCCAGCGGCTCGGCGTCTCCGATATGACGATCCGCAGGGATCTTGAGGTGCTCGCCAGGGACGGCCTCGTGGAGAAGGTACACGGCGGCGCGGTGCTGCCCGGCACGCCGACCGGCCACGAACCGGGCTTCGAGACCAAGCTGATCCTGGAACAGCCGGAGAAGACCGCGATCGCCCGCGCCGCCGCGAACCTGGTCACTCCCGGCACCGCGATAGCGCTGACCGGAGGGACGACCACGTTCGCGCTGGCGCAGTGCCTGCTTGACGTGCCGGGGCTGACGATCGTGACCAACTCGCTGCCGGTGACCAACTTGTTCAGCGGCACGCGGGGACTGGACGGCACGGCCGACTCGGTGGTGCTGACCGGCGGCGTCCGCACCCCTTCCGACGCGCTGGTCGGCCCGGTCGCCGACCTGACCATCCGGTCGCTGCACTTCGACCTGCTCTTCCTCGGCTGCTACGGCTTTGATGCCGAGGCGGGGCTCACCACGCCGAACCTCGCGGAGGCGGAGACCAACCGGACGTTCATCCGGGTCGCGCGCCGCGTCGTCGTGCTAGCCGACCACACCAAGTGGGGCCTGGTCAGCCTGAGCTCGTTCGCCAGGCTCAGTGAGGTCGACATGCTCATCACCGACGACATGCTGCCCGCGGACGCCCGCGACCAGCTCTCTGCCCAGGTCGGCGAGCTGGTCGCGGGCGAGTCGCTATCGGGCCGGTCAGGGATGAGAGCCGCCCAGGCCTCCTGACGCCTTCGAGGTCTCGGTGCTCCCCGCCGCGCGGCCGCTCAGTGCTCCCGGGAGCGCGCGCGTCGGGCAAGCCGCCGCGCGGCCGCTCAGTGCTGTCTGGAGCGCGCGCGTCGGGCAAGCCGCCGCGCGGCCGCTCAGTGGACGGTGACCACGGGGCCGCCGTTGCCCTCGGCGGTCTCGCCGCTGGCGGCAAGGCGCATGGCCTCGTCGATCAGGGTCTCCACGATCTTCGATTCCGGCACGGTGGCGACCACCTTGCCGCGGACGAAGATCTGACCCTTGCCGTTGCCGGACGCCACGCCGAGGTCCGCCTCGCGCGCCTCGCCCGGGCCGTTGACCACGCAGCCCATCACCGCGACGCGCAGCGGCACGTCCATGCCCTGCAGCCCGGCGGTCACCTCGTCGGCGAGTGAGTACACGTCCACCTGGGCCCGGCCGCAGGACGGGCAGGACACGATCTCAAGGCCGCGCTGCCGCAGGCCAAGCGATTCCAGGATCGCGATGCCGACCTTGACCTCCTCCACCGGGGGCGCCGACAGCGACACCCGGATGGTGTCGCCGATGCCCTCGGCCAGCAGGGCGCCGAACGCGACCGCGGACTTGACCGTGCCCTGGAACGCGGGGCCGGCCTCGGTCACGCCGAGGTGCAGCGGGTAGTCGCAGCTGCCGGCGAGCAGCCGGTAGGCGTTGATCATCACCACCGGGTCGTGGTGCTTCACCGAGATCTTGATGTCGCGGAAACCGTGCTCCTCGAACAGCGAGCACTCCCACAGCGCCGACTCCACCAGCGCCTCTGGGGTTGCCTTGCCGTACTTGGCGAGCAGCCGCTTGTCCAGCGAGCCTGCGTTGACCCCGATCCTGATCGGTATCCCGGCATCGGACGCGGCGCGGGCGATCTCGGCGACCTTGTCGTCGAAGGCCTTGATGTTGCCCGGGTTCACCCGGACCGCGGCGCAGCCGGCCTCGATGGCGGCGAACACGTACTTGGGCTGGAAGTGGATGTCGGCGATCACCGGGATCTGCGACTTGCGTGCGATAGCGGGCAGCGCGTCGGCGTCGTCGGCGGAGGGGACCGCGACCCGGACGATCTGGCAGCCGGCGGCGGTCAGCTCGGCGATCTGCTGGAGCGTCGCGTTCACGTCGGCGGTCAGCGTCGTCGTCATCGACTGCACCGACACCGGCGCCCCACCGCCGACCGGCACCGGGCCGACCATGATCTGGCGGGACTGCCTGCGCGCGGCGACTGCCAGGGCCGGCGGCTGCGGCATCCCGAGGTCAGTATTCATAGCCCTCATCCGTTTCGGTAGGCACATCCCGGTTCGCTACCCCCGCCATTGTTCCATCCCCGCGGGACCGGACGGGCAGGAGCCTGACGGCCGCGTCGGATATCAGCCGGAGTTAACCTGCGATATTCACCGGGTTCACGATGTCGGCCAGGATCAGCATGACGCCGAAGAACATCAGCACCATGAAGATGCTGAAGCTGACCGGCAGCAGCCTGGCCATGTTGACCAGGCCGGGATCGGGACGGCCGCGCAGCCGCGCCAGCCAGGCCCGGACCCGCTCGTAGACGATCGCGGCGATATGACCGCCGTCCAGCGGCAGCAGCGGCAGCAGGTTGAACACGCCGACGATGATGTTCAGCTCGGCGATCAGCAGCAACACGAAGCTGACCTTGGCCTGCCAGCCCACGTTGGCGGCCACCGCGGCCCCGGTGGCCTCAGCGGCGCCGACCACGCTGCTCACCTGGCCGGCGGCCGTGTTCGCCCGGTCCTTGCTGAACAGCTTCGGCAGCGCGGCGGGCAGCGCGGCTATCCCCTTGGCGGAGCCGGCGACCACCTGGCCGAACGAGGAGCCGAAGTACTCTACCGCGCGCGGCGGGCCGGCCACCTGGAACACCACCGTGGGCGCGATGCCCAGGTAGGCGCCGCTGCGGCCGGGCACGCTCGCCAGCGTGGTGTGCAGCGTGCGCAGGGTGCCGTCGCGCCGCACGGTGATGGTGACCGCCGAGCCGGGCGGCGTGCCGCGGATCGCGTTGCCGAGCTGGGTCCAGTTCCTGACCGGCTTGCCGTCGAACACCGTCACCGTGTCGCCGACCCGCAGCCCGGCGAGCCTGGCCGGCGACGTCTTGTCCGACGCGGTGCAGGTGCCGTTATCCAGCGCGGTCACGGTGGAGGCCACGCAGGGGCTGACCGTGCCGAGCTGGGTGGTGTTGTCGTTCTCGATGCCGATGCCGAGCGCCAGGCCGACGATCAAGGCCAAGGCCAGCAGGAAGTGCATGAACGACCCGGCGGCCAGCACGATGATCCGCTGCCACCCCGGGTGGCGGCGGAACGTGCGCGGCTCGTCGGCAGGGTTCTCCGGATCGTCGAGCGAGGTCATGCCGGCGATCTTGACGAACCCGCCGAACGGTAGCGCCTTGATCCCGTACTCGGTCTCCCCCCGCGTGGCGGACCAGATCGTCGGCCCGAAGCCGACGAAGTAGCGGGTCACCTTCATGCCGAACCGCTTGGCCGTCACGAAGTGACCGGTCTCGTGCAGCATGACCGACACCAGCAGGGCGACCAGGAAGATGACCCAGCCGAGCAGGTCCATCCGGCCGTCCTTCCTAGCTGTTCAGCTCCAGGGCCCGGCGGCGCGCCCAGGCGTCGACGGCCAGCACGTCGGCCACCGACGTCGCCGGCGTGCGCGCGGCGTCATGCTCCGAGACTATCCGTGCCACGGTGTCAACAATCCGGGTGAAGCCGATGCTTCCCGCCAGGAAGGCGGCGACGCAGGCCTCGTTCGCGGCGTTGTAGACCGCCGGCGCGGTGCCGCCGGCCGCCGCCGCCTCGCGGGCCAGCGCGACCGCGGGGAAGGCCGCGTCGTCCAGCGGCTCGAACGTCCAGGCCGCCGCCGCGGACCAGTCCAGGCCCGGGGCGGCGTCGGCCACCCGGTCCGGCCAGGCCATGGCATGAGAGATCGGCAGCCGCATGTCCGGCGGGGACGCCTGGATGATCGTCGCGCCGTCGGCGAACTCCACCATGGAGTGCACGATCGACTGCGGGTGCACCACCACGTCGATCCGGTCCAGCCCGAAGCCGAACAGCAGGTGCGCCTCGATCACCTCCAGGCCCTTGTTCATCAGCGTGGCCGAGTTGATGGTGACCAGCGGCCCCATGGTCCAGGTGGGGTGCGCGAGCGCCTGAGCCGACGTGACGCCGCCCAGCCGGTCCCGGCTCCAGCCGCGGAAGGGGCCGCCGCTCGCGGTCAGCACCAGCCGGCGCACCTCACCGGTGCGGCCCGCGCGCAGGCACTGCGCGATCGTCGAGTGCTCGGAGTCCACCGGCACGATCTGCCCAGGCTTGGCCCGCGCTGTCACGAGCTGGCCGCCGATGATCAGCGATTCCTTGTTGGCCAGGGCGAGCACGCGGCCTGCGTCGAGCGCGGCCAGCGTCGCCCGCAGGCCCGCGGCCCCGGTCACGCCGTTGAGCACCACGTCGCACGGCCACGCGGCCACCTCGCAGACCGCGTCGGGACCGGCGAGCACCGCCGGCGGCGCCGGGTCGCCGGCACGCAGCTGCCGGGAGGAGGAACCACCGCCCGTTCTGGAGAAATGACGGCGAAGTGCGGCCTGCACCTCGGCAGCGGCGGCGGAGTCGGCTACGGCGACGACCGCCGCGCCGAACTCGGCTGCCTGCCCGGCCAGCAGGTCCGCGTTCCCGCCGCCCGCGGCCAGCGCCGCCACCTGGAACCTGTCCGGGTTACGCCTGATGATGTCGAGCGCCTGGGTGCCGATCGAGCCGGTCGAGCCGAGGACGACCACCTCGCGCGGCCAGGACGGCGAAGCTTCCACCGCACCATTGTCGGCCACCGGGCGGCCCGGCCGCACCGCCGCCCTGACACCGGCGTCGCACACCCCGGCCGCCGCAGGCGGCAGGCACCGCACGGGCCGCACCGGCAGGCCGCGGGTCACAGAGCTGAGATCTGCCGGGCCAGGGCGAAGTCTGCGGCGGTCAGCCCGCCGGCGGAGTGGGTGCTCAGGGTCAGCGTCACCCGGTTCCAGCTGATGGCGACGTCGGGGTGATGGTTGGCGGTCTCCGCCAGGTAGGCCACGGCTCCCAGGTACAGCAACGCGTCGCGGAAGTCCTTGCGGGCGACCACGGTGGTGATCGAGCCGCCGTCACGAGTCCAGGCGGGGACGGAGGCCAGCTCGGCGTCGATCTGGGGTGGGGTGAGAACATCCATGGGTCCGGCATACCATGCGCGGGTGAGATCATCACCGCAACCGCCGCGGCAGACTCCGCTGGACGCGGTGCACCAGCGGCTCGGGGCCACCATGACCTCGTTCGCCGGGTGGCAGATGCCGCTGCGCTACACCAGCGAGACCGCCGAGCATCTCGCGGTGCGGCGCGCGGCCGGGCTGTTCGACCTGTCGCACATGGGCGAGATCACGGTGACCGGGCCCAGCGCGGGCGCGGCGCTCGACTATGCGCTGACCGGCCAGCTGTCCGCCGTCGCGCCGGGGCGCGCCAGGTACACGATGATGTGCGCGGAAGACGGCGGCGTCCTCGATGACCTGGTGGTGTACCGGCAGGGCGAGCAGGA
The DNA here is from genome assembly GCA_019246795.1 of Streptosporangiaceae bacterium. Lineage (GTDB taxonomy): Bacteria > Actinomycetota > Actinomycetes > Streptosporangiales > Streptosporangiaceae > Palsa-504. Next base: position 9,479 of record JAFAPY010000169.1, read on the forward strand.
GTTCCTCGTGGTCGCGAACGCCGCGAACACGGCCACCGTGGTCGGCCAGCTACGCGACCGGGCCGCGGGCTATGACGCCTCGGTCGGCGACGCGACCGCCGACTACGCGCTCATCGCCATCCAGGGGCCGGCCGCGGCGGGCATCCTCGCCGCGCTGACCGATGCGGACCTGGGCGCGATGAAGTATTACGCGGGGGTGTTCGGCGACGTGGCGGGGCGCAGATCCTGGGTGGCACGCACCGGGTACACCGGCGAGGACGGCTTCGAGGTGTTCTGCCGGCCTGGGGATGCCGAGCCGGTCTGGTCCGCGCTGAGCGCGGGCGGCGTTGCGGCCGGCCTGCTGCCCGCCGGCCTGGCGGCCCGCGATACGCTCCGGCTCGAGGCCGGCATGCCGCTGTACGGCAACGAGCTCGGCCCCGATGTGACACCATTCGAAGCCGGACTGGGGCGGGTGGTCAAGTTCGATAAGCCGGGTGACTTCGTGGGCCGCCCGGCCCTGGCCGCCCGCGCCGCGGAAGGGTCGGCAAAGCAGCTGGCCGGCCTGACCATCGCGTCCCGCCGGGTACCGCGGCACGGCTATCCGGTGCTCGCGGAGGCCGGGGGCGGCCGGATCGGCGCGGTCACGAGCGGTGCCCCGTCGCCCACCCTCGGCGTGCCGATCGCCATGGCCTACCTTGATGCCGGCACCGCCGAGGACAGCGGGGCGCTCGCCGTCGACGTCAGGGGCGAAGCGGTGCCGGCCCGCCTCACGGACCTGCCGTTTTACCGGAGGAGATCATGACGATGAACGTTCCAGCCGAGCTGCGCTATACCCAAGAGCATGAGTGGGTGTCCGTCGAGGGCATGTCGGCCCGGGTCGGCATCACCGACTACGCGGCACAGCAACTCGGCGATGTGGTCTACGTATCGCTTCCGGCGCCGGGCGCCGAGGTCACCGCGGGGGAACCCTGCGGCGAGGTCGAGTCCGTCAAGTCCGTCAGCGACCTGTACTCGCCCGTGGACGGCGAGGTCACCGAGGTGAACACCGAGCTGGAAGACGACCCTTCCCTGGTCAACGCCGAGCCGTATGCGGCTGGCTGGATGTTCCGGGTCCGGCTCGCCGCCGGCAGCGACGGCGAAGCCGCCCTGCCGCCGGACCTGCTGTCCGCGGCCCAGTACGAGGAGCTGACCAAGAGCGCCGGCTGACTCACGTTCGCCGGCGGAGCCGCCACAGGATCAGGGCGCCGGCGACGACGGCTACCGCCGCGGCGGCCGCCCCGGCCAGGCGCGGGTCTATCCGGCTGGCGTCCTGCCGGGCGCGTTCGGCGGCACGGCTGGCGTCCTGCCGGGCGCGTTCGGCGGCACGGCTGGCATCCTGCCGGGCGCGTTCGGCGGCGCGACGGATGTTGTTCCTCGGGCTGACCCTGTCCGCAATGGCGTCGATCGTGCGGGCAAGCTCGGCGCGCGTGCGGTCGATAGCGGCCATCAGCGTGTCTTGGGCGGCGGGCTTGGCTGTGTCCGCGTCAGCCATCGAGTGCTCCGTTCCTTGCGGGGCGTTGATGTTGCTTGCTTGCGAGGGGGGGACCTTGCCTGCGGATGTTGATGGTTCGGTAGCGGGATCACCGGCGGTTCGGCCAGAACAGTTTTCAATTGTGTCACCCCCCTCACAGCTGCACATTATCGTGCAGCCCCTGGCGTGGTGGCGGAGCACCGCCGAGCACGGCGGGGCGCATGCATGCGTTCACGTCGCCTCGGTGCTGCCGGGCGGTTCAGCCCGGGAGGTTAGGTCGCTTCCTGCGCGCTGGCTTCGTCGCCCTCGCGCGCCTCGCCGCCGTGGTCGGCGAGCTCGCGGTGCAGGCTGTCGGCCCGGGCGCGCTCAGCAGCCAGCTCGTCTTCCAGGGACAGGATGCGCAGCGCGGAGGCCAGGGTGTGGCCCTGGTCGAACAGCTCCCTGACCCGCTGGGCATAGGAGAGCTGGCGGCGGCTGTAGCGGCGGTGCCGCCCGGCCGAGCGCTGCGGGCTCACCGCGCCCACGTCATCCAGGGAGCGCAGGAACGCCTGCTGCACGCCGAGCACCTCGGCCGCCCGCCCGATGGTGTAGGCAGGATAATCCGGGTCCCCCAGCCGGTCTGCGGTCATCGACGACATCCCTGCCGATCCTGTGAAGGTATTGACAGTTTTCTGCAGTGCGCGCTATATAAATACTGTATCGGTCGTAGACCTAGTGGGGCCAGCACGAGGTTCCCGGGAGTGATCGACAGATGGACGGGCTGAGCACGGCCGAGGCGGACGCGAGGTTCGCGGACCTTATCTGTGCCGATCCCCAGTGGCTGCGTGATGAGTTCGATGCCCTGGTAGCGGCCAATTTCGGCGCCCCGCCCGCGTGGCCCCGCCCTCCGGCACCACCCCGGGTGCCGCCTGGACGCCCGGCGACGGGCCGGGCAGCACGGCCGCAGCGCGACACCGGGCCAGCGGGAATGACGTCGCGAATCTGGACGGAAGGCCTGCGCCGCCAGCGCTCACCTCCGCAGTAGCCCAGGGCGGTGGCCGCCGAGCAGCAGGCCGAACGCCAGGACCGTACGGAAAGCAAAGTCATCGAAGGAGGCGGAACCGGCACGAGACAAAAGCCAGAAGGTACGCGGCGGGGTCCTGCGCGGCCCCGCCGCAATCGCGTCCGCGGCGTCCCGGGCGCCCACGCGTCAGCCGCGCATGTCGACGGCGTTGATCCGGCTCGGCTTGATCGTCACGGCGACACGCGTCTCCCCCGGCTTGTCGCGCTCGCGCAGGTCCGTGCCGTACCTGGCGCCACCCGGTCCGCGAAGGAGTGGTCCTCATCTGGCCGGATCTCGGCGTCGCCGCGGATCTCCAGGCGGCGGTAGGGACCGTCAGGTCGAGGAGGAAGACGCACGCCGCCGGGTTCGCGAGGAGGTCCGTGACCTTCTGCCGTGTCCGGTTCAGCGAGAGGCCGATCGTGTCACCGTCGGCGACGAACCAGACCTCGGAAAGCTGTGGCCGACCATGGGGCCGAGCGTGGCCAGCGTGGCGAACTGGCCGTCGAGCAGGTCGCGGTGTGACGCGGGGATCTCCGGCATGGCCGTCCTTCCGGGCGGTCGGGGAATGCCCAGTCATACGCTGCCGGGGGCCGGCCACCATGCGGGTGCGCCTATCCGCCAGCGGTCGGCTCCGTATGGCCGTCGCGGGCTGGAAGACCCGAGACCGTGCGGGCGGGGGGAGTCGAACCCCCACGGTGTCGCCACCAACAGGACCTAAACCTGCCGCGTATGCCGATTTCGCCACGCCCGCCGGGCAGGAAACAGGGTACTGCGCCGGCGCAGCGACGATGCGGGGTCGGTGGGCCCCTGCCCCCGTCTATCGGGGGTTGTGGGCCACAGACCCCGGTCAGGCGCCGAGCTCGGGACCCGGGTCAGGCGCCGAGCTCGGGACCCGGGTCAGGCGCCCAGCTCGGGGACCCCGGATCAGGCGCCCAGCTCGGGGACCCGGATCAGGCGCCGATCTCGGCGCGCAGGTGGGCGACGTGGCCGGTCGCCTTGACGCCGTACATCGCCCGGGCGATCCTGCCGTCGGCGCCGATCATGAACGTGGACCTGATCACGCCGACGGTCGTCTTGCCGTAGAGCTTCTTCTCCCCGTACGCCCCGTACGCCTTGTGCACCGCGCGGTCCGGGTCGGACAGCAGCGGGAAGGTGATCGTTTCCTTGTCACGGAACCTGGCCAGCTTGGCGGGCGGGTCGGGGGAGATCCCGAGCACCGCGATGCCTGAGCCGCGCAGGTCGGCAAGGCTGTCGCGGAAATCGCAGGCTTCTTTGGTGCACCCTGGAGTCATCGCCGCCGGGTAGAAGTAGACGATCACCCGCTGGCCGCGGTAGCCCGACAGCGACACCGGACGGCCGTCCGCATCGGACAGGGTGAAGTCCGGCGCCGGATCACCGGGTTCGAGCTTGCCGGTCATGTGTCTCCTTGCGCGAATTGAGCCAGTATGAACGGGAGCAGGGCACGGAGGGCGCGACCGCGGTGGCTGATCGCATCTTTGCCCTCGGGCGTCATCTCCGCCGTGGTCAGCTCGGATCCGTCGGGGACGAAGATGGGGTCATACCCGAATCCGCCGCTGCCGCGCGGCACCCGGACCAGCCGGCCGTCCAGCTGCCCGGTCACCACCCACTCGCGCACCGGCGGCCCCGGCACCACCAGCGCCGCGGCGGCGGCGAATCGGGCGCCCAGCCTGGCGTCCGGCACGTCGGCGACCTGGGCCAGGAGCAGGTCCAGGTTGGCCTTGTCGTCGCCGTGCCTGCCCGCCCAGCGGGCCGACAGCACGCCCGGCATGCCGCCGAGCGCGTCCACGCACAGCCCGGAGTCGTCGGCGACCGCGGGCAGGCCGGTGTAGTCCGCGATGGCCCGCGCCTTGGCCAGCGCGTTCTCCTCGAAGGTCGCCCCGGTCTCCGGCACGTCGGGCGCGCCGGGAAACTCCTCGAGGCCGACCAGCCGGACCGCCCGCCCATCTCCTCTGCCCGCTGCGCTGAGGATCCGGGCGAGCTCGCGCAGCTTTGCGGGGTTCCTGGTGGCGAGCACCAGCGTGTGCGCGGCCATCAGGCCAGCGCCGCGCGCTGCAGCCTGGTCAGCTGTTCGCAGCCGGCCACTGCCAGGTCGAGGAGCTGGCCGAGCACGCCGCGGCTGAACGGCTCCTGCTCGGCGGTGCCCTGGATCTCGACGAAATCGCCTGCGGCGGTGCAGACGACGTTCATGTCGGTCTGCGCGGCCACGTCCTCCTCGTAGCACAGGTCCAGCCTGGGCTCGCCGTCCACGACGCCGACGCTGACCGCGGCGACAGAAGTCAGGATCGGGCCGCCCTTGGTCCGCTTCCTGTCCTGCAGCCAGGCCACGGCGTCCGCCAGCGCCAGATAGCCGCCGGTCACCGCCGCGGTACGGGTGCCGCCGTCGGCCTGCAGCACGTCGCAGTCGATGACGATCGTGTTCTCGCCGAGCGCCTTGTAATCCACGCAGGCGCGCAGCGACCGGCCTACCAGCCGCGATATCTCCTGGGTGCGGCCGCCCAGCCGTCCCCGCACCGATTCGCGGTCGCCGCGGGTGTTGGTCGCCCGGGGCAGCATCGCGTATTCGGCGGTCACCCAGCCGAGCCCGCTGCCGCGCCGCCACCGCGGCACCTCCTCGGCGACGCTCGCGGCGCACAGCACCCTGGTGCGGCCGAACTCCACCAGCACCGATCCCTCGGCATGGTCCAGCCAGCGCCTGGTGAACGTGACCGGGCGGAGTTCGGTGACGGATCGCCCGTCAGGTCGCGACATGACGCACAGCCTATCGGGCGGCGGCACGCATCAGGCCCACAGCTGGCCTTCCAGGCGGGCCTCCGCTTCATCCAGGGTGCCCTCGTAGGCGCCGGTGGACAGGTATTTCCACCCGCCGTCGGCCATCAGCACCGCGATGTCGGCGCGCTGGCCCTCGGCGACCGCCTTGGCGGCCATGGCCAGCCCCGCATGCAAGGCGGCGCCCGCGGAGATTCCGGTGAAGATGCCCTCGGCCGCCACCAGCTCCCTGGTGCGGCGCAGCGCGTCAGCCGAGGATACCGAGAACCTGGTGGTCAGCACGGAGGAGTCGTACAGCTCGGGGACGAAGCCCTCGTCGACGTTGCGCAGCCCGTAGACCAGCTCGCCGTACCGCGGCTCGGCGGCGACGATCTTGGTGTCCGGCTTGTGCTCGCGCAGGTAGCGGCCGACGCCCATGAGGGTTCCGGTGGTGCCGAGGCCGGCCACGAAGTGGGTGATCTGAGGCAGGTCGGCCAGGATCTCCGGCCCGGTGGTCTCATAGTGTGCGCGCGTGTTCGCCTCGTTCCCGTACTGGTAGAGCATCACCCAGCCCGGGTTCTGCCCGGCGAGCCGCTTGGCGACGCGGACCGCCTCGTTGGAACCGCCCGCCGCGGGCGAGCCGATGATCTCCGCCCCGTACATGCGCAGCAGCGTGCGGCGCTCCTCGCTGGTGTTCTCCGGCATGACCACGACCAGGCGGTAGCCGCGCAGCTTGGCCACCATCGCCAGGGATATCCCGGTGTTCCCCGACGTGGGCTCGAGGATCGTCGATCCGGGAGTGAGCAGCCCATCCTTCTCCGCCTGCGCGACCATGAAGAACGCCGCCCGGTCCTTGACCGATCCGGTCGGGTTCCTGTCCTCGAGCTTGGCCCACAACCGGACCTCGGCAGACGGCGACAGGCGGGGCAGGCCGACCAGGGGCGTCCGGCCGAGGGAATCAAGCAGGTTGTCGTAGCGCATCGCCGACGGCTCGTTCGGGATAGGGACAGGGGTGGTGAAGACGGCGGGTCAGCAGGCTGCGGCGGCGGCCATGGCACCGCCGGCCACCGCGGGCAGGACGGTCACGGTGTCACCGTCTTTCACCGGTGTGTCCAGGGCGGCGAGGAAGCGGACGTCCTCGTCGTTGAGGTAGACGTTGACGAAGCGCCGCAGGCCGCCGCCGTCCACCAGGCGGTCCCGCAGCCCGCCGTGCCTGGAGTCCAGGTCGCTGATCAGCTCGTCGAGCGTGGACCCCTTGCCCTCGACTTGCTTGGCGCCCCCGGTGTAGCTGCGAAGGATCGTCGGGATCCTGACCTCGATCGCCATGGGCAACGCTCCTCGGTTTCCGCTGTTACGCCTTCGGTGCCAACCCTGCGCGTGCCGGGATCATTCCACCACGGTGACCGGCTCCTCGGTGACCGTGCCGTCGGTGATGCGGAACGAGCGGAACTCGGTGTCGCCGTTGTCCCTGGTCGACACCAGCACGTAGTGCGCGCCCGGCTCGCTGGCCAGCGAGATGTCGGTCCGTGATGGGTACGCCTCCGTGGCGGTATGCGAATGGTAGATGACCACGGGCTCCTCGTCTCGCTCATCCATCTCCCGCCACACCCGGAACTGCTCGCCGGAGTCGAAGCAGTAGAACGTCGGCGAGCGTTCGGCGTTGGTCATCGCGATGAAGCGTTCCGGGCGGCCGCTGCCGGCCGGGCCGGCCAGCACCCCGCAGGCCTCGTCCGGGTGGTCGGCGCGGGCGTGGGCCACGATCTTGTCGTAGAGGTCGCGCGTGATCCTCAGCACGACCACCGAGCCTAACGCAGTGCATGTACCAGCGATTCCTGCACCACGCCCAGCCAGGCGTACACCTCGAACGCGGCCCACTGCGGGTCGTCCGGCTTGAGGCGCCCCCACTGCTCCTCGAACTCCTCGGTGACTCCCAGACGGACGCCAAGGGCCAGGCGGACGTCGTTCAAGGCCTTGAGCCAGGCATGCGCCTGCTCACTGCTCAGCTGCACCCGGCCGCCCGAGTCGGGCAGCGTGTCCAGCATCTGCCGGGCGGCCTGCCACTTTGCGCTACGCAGCGCGGATTCGGTGTACTTGCGGAACTCCCCCGCCGCCTCCGGGTCATCGCGGTAGGCGTCGGGCAGCAGCCTGGCCAGGACCGGGTCCTCTGGCGCCTCCGGGGCTGGCTCGCCGAGCAGTCCCTCCAGGGCGGCCAGGTCATCGGCGTGCCCAGGATCACGGGAGGCCACGGGCGCGCCGTCGGGCGATTGCCCGGGCTCTGCGGCAATCAGGAACATCACCTCGCCGACCAGGCCGCGCAGCAGCGAAGCCTCGGTTGCCGACAGCCGGACTCGCACGCCGCCCCCCCGCACCGGCCGGAACGGTTCCATCAGGAGGCTGACTCTAGCCGTCCTGGCACACCGTGGCCCACAGGCCGTAACCGTGCAGGATCTCCACGTTGTGCTCCATCGCCTCGCGAGCCCCCGCAGCGACGACGGCCTTGCCCTTGTGGTGTACGTCGAGCATCAGGCGGGTGGCCTTCTTCTTCGGATAGCCGAAAACCTTCTGGAACACATACGTCACATACGACATGAGGTTGACCGGGTCGTTCCACACGATGGTGACCCACGGCTTGTCCGATACCGGGTTTTCCTCTGACCGCGGAAGATCCACTTCAGCGGGCGCCACGCTCACAACGACTCACCTCCCAGTCCGTAGTCTTCCACCTGTGACCAATCCGGTGAACCGTCAGCCCCCGGCCCTGCCCGGCACCGCCGCGCCGGAAGCCGCCGGGGCCGGGGCAGACCAGCTCGGCACGGCGCTGCTGACCGACCACTACGAGCTGACCATGGTGCAGGCATCGCTGCGCAGCGGCGCGGCCAAGCGCCGGGCGATCTTCGAGGTGTTCGCCAGGCACCTGCCGCACGGCCGCAGGTACGGCGTGGTGGCGGGTACCGGGCGGCTACTCGACGCCATAGCGCGCTTCCGCTTCGGCCCGGCCGACCTGGAGTTCCTGGCCAGCTCGGGCATCGTGGACGCTGCGACGCTCGCCTTTTGCGAATCCTACCGTTTCCGCGGGAACATCTGGGGTTACGCCGAAGGTGACATGTACTTCCCGGGCTCGCCGATCCTGGTCGTGGAGGCCACGTTCGCCGAGGCGGTGCTGCTGGAGACCCTCACGCTGTCCGTCCTCAACCATGACTGCGCGATCGCGTCGGCCGCATCCCGGATGGTGACGGCGGCCGGGGGCCGCCCGCTGATCGAGATGGGCTCACGGCGAACCCACGAGCGGGCCGCGGTCGCCGCCGCCCGGGCCGCCTACATCGCTGGCTTCGCGTCTACGTCGAACCTGCGCGCGCGGTATGAGTTCGGCGTCCCGAGCGCGGGCACCAGCGCGCACGCGTTCACGCTGGTGCACGACAGCGAGCGGCACGCGTTCGCCAGCCAGCTCGAGGCGCTGGGCAAGCAGACCACGCTGCTGGTCGACACCTATGACGTGGCTCGGGCGGTGCGCACGGCGGTGGAGCTGGCCGGCCCGGGCCTTGGCGCGGTGCGGATCGACAGCGGTGACCTGCCGGTGGTGGCCAGGGGTGTCCGGGAGCTGCTCGACCAGCTCGGCGCATCGAGCACCCGGATCGTCCTCACCGGCGACCTGGACGAGTACTCCATCGCCGCGCTCGCGGCGGCTCCGGTGGACGGGTACGGAGTCGGCACCTCGCTGGTCACCGGATCGGGCGCGCCGACGGCCGCGCTGGTGTACAAGCTGGTGGCCAGGGCCCCCGACGACCACGACGACAGCCCGCTGCAGCCGGTCGCCAAGCGCTCGGTGGGAAAGCCCGGCCGCGGCGGCCGCAAGTGGGCGGTGCGGCACCGCGACGAGCACGGCACCGCGCTGACCGAACGGATCAGCCTGCTTCCGCCCGAGCCCGGGCCGGGCGACCGGGAGCTGCTGGTGCCGCTGGTGGTCTCCGGGGAGATCGTGAGCCGCGAGGACACGGAGGCGGCCCGGGCGCGGCACCGTGCCGCACTCGCGGAGCTGCCCCCCTATGCGCTGCAGCTGTCCCGGGGCTACCCCGCCATCCCCACGGTGTTCGAGCCGGACCGCGACGAGGAGTGACAGACCAGCGGACCGGCATAGTCCCGATGAAGGCTATCTACTTTGTCGGCAATGCCCTACTGTGGTGACGCGGGCCACCGTGAGCCGGTCAACGCCGTCAGCGGCCGCCGTGACGCTTGCGCGACACCAGCGCACCGCCGTTAGCATGTCGACCGGACCTAACACCGACGTCGCCGAGGAGGAACCATGCAGCATCCCGCCGGGAATGACATGGACCCGACCTTCTACCGCAGCCCGGCGGACGCGATCGGTGCCCCGCCTGAGCAGCTCGCCTACGTTGTCGCCTTCGACCGGGCGGCGCAGCGGCCGGACGCGCTCACCGTGCTGGACACCGACCCCGGGTCGGCCGGATACGGCCGGGTCGTCGGCTGGGCCGACCTGCCCACCCGCGGTGACGAGCTGCATCACTTCGGCTGGAACGCCTGCAGCAGCGCGTTCGCCCACGCCGGGCACCACACCGACGGTCTGCGGCGCCGCTACCTGCTGCTGCCGGGGCTGCGGTCGTCCAACATCCACGTGTACGACACCTATCCCGATCCCCGGCAGCCCGCGCTGGTCCGGACCATCACCGCGGCCGAGCTCGCGGACAAGGCGGGCTACTCCCGGCCGCACACCCTGCACTGCGGCCCGGACGGGATCTTCGTGTCCTGCCTCGGCGGCGGCCACGCCGACGGGCCTGGCGGCATCGCCCTGCTCGACCACGACACCTTCGACGTGCTGCGCGCCTGGGAGACCGACCGCGGACCGCAGTACCTTGCCTACGACGCCTGGTGGCATCTCAACCAGAACACGCTGATCACCAGCGAGTGGGGCACTCCCTCGATGATCGAAGACGGGATCAACCCGGAACTGCTGCTCGGCCGCAAGTACGGCCACGCGCTGCACTTCTGGGACCTGGCGGCGGGCAAACACGTGCAGACGGTCGACCTCGGCGCGCAGTACCAGATGGTCCTCGAGCTGCGCCCGGCGCACGACCCCGATGCGACCTGGGGCTTCGTCGGCGTGGTGGTCAGCACGGAGGACCTGTCCGCCTCGGTGTGGCGGTGGAGCCTCCAAGACGGCACCTGGCGCGCCGACAAGGTGATCACGATCCCGGCCGAGCCCGCCGACCCGCCCACGCTGCCGCCCGCGCTGCAGCCGTTCGGGGCGGTGCCGCCACTGGTCACCGACATCAACCTGTCCGTCGACGACCGGTTCCTCTACGTCTCCTGCTGGGGCATCGGCGAGCTCAAGCAGTACGACGTCAGCGACCCTGCCCACCCGCGGGAGACGGGCTCGGTCCGTCTCGGCGGCATCACCGGCCGGGTGGCGCATCCCGCGGCACCGGCCGAGCGGCTGGCCGGCGGCCCGCAGATGGTGGAGGTCAGCCGGGACGGGAAGCGGATCTACCTGACCAACTCGCTGTACGGGTCGTGGGACGACCAGTTCTTCCCGGACAGCGTGGGCAGCTGGTTCGCCAAGATCGACACCGATCCGGCCGCGGGCGGCGGCCTCCGCATCGACGAGAAGTTCTTCCCGCACGGCGAGGACTTCCGCGGCCTGCGGGTTCACCAGGTCAGGCTGCAGGGCGGCGACTCCTCCTCCGACTCCTACTGCTACCGGACCTGAGCGGCCGCGCGGCGGCTTGCCCGACCCGTGCGCTCCGGCCCAGCAGACAGCGGCCGCGCGGCGGCTTGCCCGACGCGCGCCGGCCAGCACAGCGGTTCGGCCCGGGACCCGGATACCCTGCACGCATGCCAGTGGACGTCACGACATTCGCCGCGCTGCTCGCGGATCTCGACGTGCCCGGGCAGGTGCGGGAACTGCCCGAGCCGGCGCCGACGGCCGCGGCCGCGGCGGCCCAGCTCGGCTGCGAGGTCGGCGCGATCGCAAACAGCCTGGTGTTCAGCGCGGACGGGGCGCCGCTGCTGGTGATGACCAGCGGCGCCCACCGGGTGGACACGGCAAAGGTGGCGGCGCTCATCGGTGCCGCCGCCGTGCGCCGGGCGGATGCGCCATCGGTCAGGGCCTGGACCGGCCAGGCCATCGGCGGCGTGGCACCGGTCGGCCATCCTGCCCCGATCCCCACCCTGGTCGACACGTGGCTGGAGAAATACGACGTGGTGTGGGCGGCGGCCGGCCATCCGCACGCCGTGTTCCCGACGTCGTTTGCCGAGCTTGTCCGCGTCACCGGCGGCACCCCCGCCGACGTAGAGTGACCTCATGCGCGCGCTGATCATCGTCGATGTCCAGAACGACTTCTGCGAGGGCGGTTCGCTCGCCGTGGATGGCGGCGGAGATGTCGCTCGTGCGATCAGCCGGTACCTTACCGACCACCATGGCTATGCGCATATCGTGGCGACCAACGACTACCACGTCGAGCCCGGCTGTCACTTCTCCGGTGACCCGGACTACGCATCCTCGTGGCCGCCGCACTGCGTCGCAGGGACGCCCGGTGCGGCTTTCCACCCTGATCTGGACATGACGAGGGTCGAGGCGGTCTTCAAGAAGGGTGCCCACGCCGCGGCCTACAGCGGATTCGAGGGCGCCGATGACGCCGGGGCGCCGCTTGCCGACTGGCTGCAGCAACGCGATGTTGACGAGGTTGACGTGGTGGGCA
>JAFAPY010000173.1 GCA_019246795.1 Streptosporangiaceae bacterium
ATGCGTATCTGGAGTTCCTGGGCGGCCGGTGCCGTCCCAACACGGTCCGGGCGGCCGCCTATGACCTGAAGGTGTTCTTCGCTGTGGTGGGCAAGCCGCCGGATCAGGTCTGGGCCGCCGACGTGCTGGGGTTCATCACCGCGCAGCGCACCGGCCGCGGCGCGGGGCACGGCGCGCTGCAGCCGCTGAGGGCGGGCGAGGAGCCGGGCGGGGTGTCGGCCGCGACGGTGCGGCGGCGGCTGTCGATCGTGTCGGGGTTGTTCGCGTTCTTGCAGGCCCGCGGCGACGTGAGGGCCAATCCGGTGCCGCGGGGCCTGCCGACCCGCCGGGAGCGGTCCCGGCCGGGTCAGGGCGTCCCGCTGGTCCGGGCAGGACGGCGGCTGCCGCGGATCTTGCCCCCGGCCGAGGTCGATGCGCTGATGGCGGCGCTGCACACGCACCGGGACCGGGCCATGGTCGCGGCGATGGTGCTGGGCGGGCTGCGCCGCTGCGAAGTGCTCGGGCTGCGCCTGGGTGACCTGCACGCCGCCGAGCGGCGGGTTTTCATCGCCGAAGGCAAGGGCGCCCGGCAGCGGCTGGTGCCGGTCTCGGGCCGGTTCTTCGCCGCGGTGGCCGCCTACCTGGACGCCGAGCGGCCGCCCGGCGCCGGCACCGACCGGGTCTTCGTGGTGCTCAAGGGACCGCGCCGCGGCCAGCCGCTGACCGCCAAGGGGATGGACGTGGTCTTGTCCGCGGCGCGGCGCCGGGCCGGGCTGGACCACGGGACCTGCCATGAGCTGCGGCACACCTGCCTGACCCGGCTGCGGGAAGCCGGGATGGCGCTGGAGGCGGTGCAGGCCCAGGCCGGGCACGCCTCGATCGAGTCGACCCGGATCTACCTGCACCTGGCAGATGACTGGCTCGCCGCGCAGTACCGCAAGGCCGCTGAGGTGATCGACGCGCAGGTCTTCGCCGTTCAGCCCGCCGCGCCGGTGTCCGGGAGCCGGCGGTGAGCGGCCCGCCGCGGGGCCTCAACGGCATGGCCGTCCTGCCGGGCTGGGCCGAACTAGAGCACGCAGTCCCGCAGGTTGCCGCCACGATGCGCCGCTACCTGGCCCAGATCGGCTGCGTGCTGCGCCCGGGGAGCGTGTCCGGCGCGGACCTGGCTCTTCGCTGTTTCGCCGCATTCTTGGCCCAGGCCGCGCCCGGGGTGGTCAGCATCGCGCAGGTCACCCGCCGCCACATCGAGGACTACAAGCCCTGGCTGGGCGCCCGGCCCGGGCAGAACAAGCCGCGGCTGACCCCGGGCCACCGTCATCCACCGGCTGGGCACGTTGCGGATGTTCTTCATCCGCATCGACGAATGGGGCTGGGACGAGGCCCCGGCGAAGGTGCCGATATTCACCGGTGACCTGCCCCGCACCGACCACCCGCTGCCCAAGGCCCTGGATGACGCCAGCGCCGCGAAACTGCTGCGAGCCGCACAGAACGACAAGCGCCTGCTGGTCCGGGTCACCGTCGAGGTGCTGCTGCGCACCGGGCTGCGGGTCAGCGAGTTCACCGGGCTGCAGGCCAGCGCGGTGGTGCACATCGGTGCCGGGCCGTGGCTGCACGTCCCGGTCGGCAAGCTCCGCGAGGACCGCTACCTGCCGCTGCATCCCCAGCTCCTGGCCCTCATCGATGACTACCGGGCCAGGCGCGTCCCGGCGGGCCACCCGCTGCTGCTGCCGCGGGAGAACGGCCGCCCGCTGGACCGGCACGCCGTCACCCGGATGATCAACCGGGCCGCCGCCGCCGCCGGGCTGCCCCACATCCATCCCCATCAGCTGCGGCACACCCTGGCCACCCAGGCGATCAACCGCGGCATGAGCCTGGAGGCGATCGCCGCGATGCTCGGCCACCGCAGCCTGGACATGACCCTGCGCTACGCCAAGATCGCCAGCCGCACCGTCGCCGATGAATACTTCGCCGTCACCGAGAAGGTCGAGGCCCTCTACGGCCAGGACCCCGTGCTGCCCGCCGACGCGATCGGCCCCAAGATGGCCCGGCTGCGCCGCGAGCACCACCGGATGCTCGGCAACGGCTGGTGCACCCGCCCGCCCGAGCTGGACTGC
>JAFAPY010000342.1 GCA_019246795.1 Streptosporangiaceae bacterium
CGATGGTCGGGCACTGGTCCGCGGGCGTGGTGAACCGGGCGTTCGGGTGCGCGGCCGGCTCCGGCGAGGAAGGCGTCCAGTCCCGGCCCTTCCAGTCGATCAGGTGCGCGGGCGGCTGGCCGGTCAGGCCCTCCCACCACACGTCGCCGTCGTCGGTCAGGGCGACGTTGGTGAAGATGCTGTTGCCCCACATGGCCTTGACCGCGTTGGCGTTGGTCTTCATGCCGGTGCCCGGCGCGACGCCGAAGAAGCCGGCCTCGGGGTTGATGGCGTACAGCCTGCCGTCCTCGCCGAAGCGCATCCAGGCGATGTCGTCGCCGATGGTCTCGACCTTCCAGCCCGGGATCGTCGGTGCCAGCATGGCCAGGTTGGTCTTGCCGCACGCCGAGGGGAAGGCCGCGGCGATGTAGGCCGGCTCACGCCCGGACGGGGTGATCTTCAGGATGAGCATGTGCTCGGCCAGCCAGCCCTCGTCCCGCGCCATCACCGAGGCGATGCGCAGCGCGTAGCACTTCTTGCCGAGCAGCGCGTTGCCGCCGTATCCCGAGCCGTAGGACCAGATCTCCCTGGTCTCGGGGAAGTGGGAGATGTACTTGGTCGCGTTGCAGGGCCAGGGCACGTCGGCCTGGCCGGGCGCCAGCGGGGCACCGACCGAGTGCACCGCCCGGACGAATGACCCGCTCTGCTCGATCGAGCGCAGCGCCGGCGTGCCCATCCTGGTCATGATCCGCATCGACACCACCACATACGGCGAGTCGGTGACCTGCACGCCGAGCTGGGAGATGGGGCTGCCGAGCGGGCCCATGCAGAACGGGATCACGTACATGACACGGCCGCGCATGCAGCCGTCGAAGATCTCCGCGAAGGTCTTGCGCATCTCATCGGGCGCGATCCAGTTGTTGGTGGGGCCCGCGTCTTGCTCCCGCTCCGAGCAGATGAAGGTGCGGTCCTCCACGCGCGCCACGTCTTTCGGGTCAGACCGGCAGTAGAAGCTGTTCGGGCGCAGCTCGGGGTTCAGCCGCGTGAAAGTCCCGTTCTCGACGAGCAGGCTGCAGGTCCGCTCCCACTCGGCCTGCGAGCCGTCGCACCAGACCACGTCGTCTGGGCCGGTGAGCTCCGCGATCTCGCGGACCCACTTGGCCAGCTCCGGGAGGCTTGTTTCTCCGGTTCCCTCGATGAGGTCTGCGCCCAGCATTGCTATCACTCCTGCGTACGACTATCGCGTGGCCTACTCTACTATTACCACAGGGTCTACCATTGTCACAGGCCCACCTTCTTCATGACCGCGGTGCCGTCTATGACCAGTTCGCCGCGCTGATTCGACGCGGCAGTCCGCAGCTTTATGATCCTCTTGTCATTACGCTTTTCCGTCACGGTCGCCGTTACCGTGACGGTGTCGCCGATCTTGACCGGAGCCACGAATTTGAGATCCTGGCCGAGGTAAATGGAATTCGTCCCGGGAAGCCGGGTGCCCAGCACCGCGGAGATCAGCCCCGCCGTGAGCATGCCATGCGCGATCCGCTCGCCGAACATTGAATGCGCGGCATATTCAGCGTCGAGGTGAATGGGGTTCGTGTCCCCGGTAAGGTCGGCAAAGCTCACGATATCAGCATCGGTGATCGTCCTGATGAGCGAGGCCTCGTCACCGACCTTGATGTCGTCGTAGGCTAGTTCGGACATGGTGCACGCTCGTTTCTTGTGCTTCCTCTACCCACACTTATCCGCCACCAGACGATACCGGCAGGGCCTAAGGTCCCCCTACCCGGGGACGCTGGTCGTTATACCCGCGGATAGGGCGCGTCTTCGCGATGCCCGTGCACAGCCCAGCGTGCGTGCCTTCGGCCTCCGGGGCCAGCGGCTGGGCAGGAAAAACGTGAAACTACGGCCGTTCGGGAAAAAAAAGAAAATCTTTACATCTGGCGGCAGTGGTGCGGGCGGCGGCGCTGATGCACGCTTCGAGTCGCCGCCCCCGGCGAGACTGCCCGAGCGGGGCCTAGGTCCCCTGACGAGGTGCCGATCGGCTCTGGCCGCCGCTGGGCGGCAGGCGCAGGCTGATGAGGAGGCTGAGCTAGGAGGCGGCCATGAAAGAAATCCTTGACGCGATCCTTGACCCGGGCAGCCAGCCTGCTGACTTCGCCGCGCTTCCGCTGCCGGAGGCCTACCGTGCCGTCACCTTGCACCGCGACGACGAGCACATGTTCGACGGCATCCCCGCCCGCGACCGGGACCCCCGCACGTCGCTGCACGTGGAGGAGGTTCCGGTTCCCGAGCCCGCCTGGGGCGAGGCGCTGATCGCCGTCATGGCCAGCTCGGTGAACTACAACACCGTGTGGAGCTCGCTGTTCTGGCCGCTGTCCACCTTCGCCTTCCTGCGCCGCTACGGAAGGCTGTCGCAGCTCACCGCGCGGCATGACCTGCCCTACCACGTGCTCGGCTCGGACCTTTCCGGGGTGGTGCTGCGCACCGGCCCGGGGGTGAACGTGTGGAAGCCTGGCGAGGAGGTGGTCGCGCACTGCCTGTCCGTGGAGCTGGAAAGCGCCGACGGCCACAACGACACCATGCTGGACCCGGAACAGCGCATCTGGGGATATGAGACGAACTTCGGCGGCCTGGCCGAACTGGCCCTGGTCAAGACCAACCAGCTCATGCCCAAGGCCCGGCACCTCACCTGGGAGGAGGCCGCGACGCCGGGCCTGGTGAACTCCACCGCCTTCCGGCAGCTGGTCTCGGACAACGGCGCCGCGATGAAGCAGGGCAACAACATCCTGATCTGGGGCGCGAGCGGCGGCCTGGGCGCCTACGCCACCCAGTACGCGCTGGCCGGCGGGGCGATCCCGATCTGCGTGGTCTCCAGCGAGCACAAGGCCGACCTGTGCCGGTCCATGGGCGCCGAGCTGATCATCAACCGCAACGCAGAGGGCTACCAGTTCTGGCGGGACGAGAAAACCCAGGATCCCAAGGAATGGAAGCGGTTCGGCGCCAGGATCCGCGAGCTGACCGGCGGCGAGGACGTCGACATTGTCTTCGAGCACCCCGGCCGGGAGACGTTCGGCGCCTCGGTGTACGTGACCCGCAGGGGAGGCACGATCGCGACGTGCGCCTCGACCTCGGGGTACATGCACGAGTACGACAACCGCTACCTGTGGATGAGCCTGAAGCGGATCATCGGATCGCACTTCGCCAACTACAGCGAGGCCTGGCAGGCCAACCGGCTGATCGCCAAGGGTATGATCCACCCCACCATGTCCAAGGTCTACCCGCTGGAGCAAACCGGGCAGGCCGCCCTCGACGTGCACCGGAACCTGCACCACGGCAAGGTGGCGGTGCTGTGCCTGGCCCCGGCCGAAGGCCTCGGCGTGCGGGACGCCGAACTACGCGCCAAGCACACCGACGCCATCAACCGCTTCCGGAACGAGTAAGGGCCTGGCGTGAGCGGGCCAAGCGGCGTGAGCGGCGTGAGCGGGCCAAGGGGCGTGAGCGGGCCAGGGGACCGTCCGTGGCTGATGCGGACCTATGCCGGGCACTCGACCGCGAGTGAGTCCAACGCGCTGTACCGCCGCAACATGGCCAAGGGGCAGACCGGCCTGTCGGTGGCCTTCGACCTGCCCACCCAGACCGGCTACGACGCCGACCACGTCCTTGCCCGCGGCGAGGTCGGCCGGGTCGGCGTCCCGGTCGGGCACCTGGGCGACATGCGGGCCCTGTTCGACGGAATCCCGCTGGAGCGGACCAACACCTCGATGACGATCAACGCCACGGCCATGTGGCTGCTGGCGCTGTACCGGGTCGTCGCCGAGGAGCAGGGCGCCGACATCGCCGCGCTGACCGGGACCACGCAGAACGACATCATCAAGGAGTACCTGTCCCGCGGCACCTACGTCTTCCCGCCGGCGCCTTCGGTCCGGCTGGCCACCGACGTGATCGCGTACGCGGTGACCCGCATGCCCAAGTGGAATCCGATCAACGTGTGCAGCTATCACCTGGCCGAGGCCGGGGCCACCCCGGTGCAGGAGATCGCGTACGCGCTGAGCACCGCGGTGACCATGGTGGATGCCGTTCGCGACTGCGGGCAGGTGCCCGGCGAACGGATGGACGAGGTGATCGGGCGGGTCTCCTTCTTCGTCAACGCGGGTATCCGCTTTGTCGAGGAGATGTGCAAGATGCGGGCGTTTGCCCGGCTGTGGGACGCGATCACCCGGGAGCGTTACCGGATCGCCGACCCGGCCCGCCGCCGCTTCCGCTACGGCGTGCAGGTCAACTCACTCGGCCTGACCGAGGCGCAGCCAGAGAACAACATACAGCGGATCGTGCTGGAGATGCTGGCCGTCACCTTGTCGAAGGACGCACGGGCCCGCGCCATCCAGCTCCCGGCCTGGAACGAGGCGCTGGGCCTGCCGCGCCCGTGGGATCAGCAGTGGAGCCTGCGCATCCAGCAGGTGCTCGCGTATGAGTCGGACCTGCTCCACTACGAGGACCTGTTCGACGGCTCCCCGGTGGTGGAGGCGAAGACCGCGGAGCTGGCGGCCGCCGCCGAGGCTGAGATGGCGGCGGTCGAGACACTGGGCGGGATGGTGCCCGCGGTGGAGTCCGGCTACGTCAAGGCCCAGCTGGTCGCCGCGCACGCGGCCCGCCGGGCGCGCATCGAGTCGGGCGAGGACATGGTCGTCGGCGTCAACTGCTTCCAGGCCACCGAGCCGTCTCCGCTGACCGCCGACACCGACACGGCGGTGCACCACGTCGACCCGGCCTATGAGGACGCGGTGCGGGCCGACCTGGCGGACTGGCGCCAGCGGCGCGACAAGGGCGAGGTCCGGGCGGCCCTGGACCGGCTGCGGGCCGACGCCGACCCGGCCACGCGCCGGCACGTCAACCTGATGGACGCGACCCTGGCCTGCGCCCGGGCCGGCGTGACCACCGGCGAGTGGGCGTTGGCGCTGCGTGAGGTGTTCGGCGAGTACCGGGCGCCCACCGGCGTCGAGGGCGCCGCGGCGCCCGAGCGCGACGAGGCACTCGTCGCGCTGCGCGACAAGGTCGAGCGCGTCTCAGAGGCGCTCGGACGGCGGATCAAGTTGCTCGTCGGAAAGCCCGGCCTCGACGGCCACTCGAACGGCGCCGAGCAGATCGCGATCGCCGCCCGCGACGCCGGCATGGACGTCGTCTACGAGGGCATCCGGCTGACACCGGAGCGGATCGCCGCGACCGCGCTCCAGGAGGGCGTGCACGTCGTCGGCCTCTCGATCCTCTCCGGCTCGCACCAGGAGCTGATTCCCACGGTGCTGC
>JAFAPY010000101.1 GCA_019246795.1 Streptosporangiaceae bacterium
GCGGCCAGCAGGAGCAGCCTGCGCTGTGCGAGCACCATGGAACCGACCTTACCCGTGGCGGCGGCTGCCGGAACGCGCATAACCCCGCAGCGGGCGGGCAGGATTGCAGCGCATTCTCCTGCCGAGGGGGTCCCATGACCACCGAACCGCAGCCGACGCCGCCGGCGGCGACGGGCGCCCAGCCGCGGCAAGCGCCCGGGCCGGAGGCGCCTCCGCTGCCCCACCACAGGCTGAAGCGGACCAGGACCGGCGGGGTCTGGGTGGCCGTCGCGTTCTTCGTCGTCGTGCTGCTGTTCCTGCTGATCTTTATCCTGCAGAACGAGGAGAAGGTGCACATCTCCTACCTGGGCGCGCAGGGCCATCTGCCGCTCGGCGTCGCCATGCTGCTGGCGGCGGTCGGCGGCGCCCTGCTGGTCATCCTGGCCGGCGCGGCCCGCATCGGCCAGCTGCGCTTCACCGCCAGGCGGCACCGCCGCGCCGACGCCAAGCATGTCGCCGCGGTGAAGTCCCCGGACGTCCCGGCCCGCTGAGCCGGTGCTGACCGGGCCACAGCGGCTCATTAAGGGCGCCGGAGCGGATGGGAGGCCTCAAGGCGCCGGAGCGGGCGGGAGGCCTCAGCGTGCCGGGGCGCCGGGCGGTCAGCTGCGCCAGACGACCCAGCCGCCGGCCTGGCTGCTTGCCACGATCCGCCAGCCCGGGGGCGCCTTCGGCCAGCTTGCCGTGGCGGGCTTGCCCGCCGGCCACGGCGCCTCGACGACGTTCACGCCGGGCGGGGGCTGGCTGGCCGGGTTGAAGGACTGCAGCGGCGTCCAGTAGACGTCATAGGCCAGCGGTAGCAGCTGCTGCCAGCCGAGGGCGGGGGCGACGGCGACCTGGTCGGGCGGCTTGAGCCCGCTGGCCGCCACCAGCCCGGTGGCGTCGCCGGCCTGTGCCGCCGTGTCGGCCTGAGAGATGCGGCTGGTCATCTGCGCCACGGCAGCCGTGCTCATTGCCCCGGCCAGCCCCAGCATCACGGCCAGCGCGCAGGCCGGCCACCCGGCCGCCCACCGCGGCGCCAGGGGGCGCGCCCGTCGCCGGGACCAGGCTGAGGCCCACCGGGGAGCGTGGCCGCGGGCGGCGAGCGCGAGCGCCACCCAGGCCAGCATCAGCCCCAGCGCCACCGCTGTCGTCTCCCCGACACTGGCCTGGGTCCAGTCCTGGGTGAGCACGGCGGGCTCGGCGAAGTTGAACGCGTACCCGAATCCTGCCGTCGGCAGGGACGGGCCAGCGTAGGCGGCCACCGCCGCGGCGGCCACGACGGTGCACCCGGCGGCACACACCGCGTAGCCAAGGATCTGCCGCCGGGCGGCCCGCAGCAGCACGACCGCGCCCACCACGAAGAACACGACGATCATGCCGTCGAGGTAACGCCCGGACGCCCAGGCCTGGGACTGGTCCGGGGGCAGCGCGGCGGGCGCGGTGCCGGCAACGGCCACGGTGACCGCGAGGGTCAGCGCGGCCATGATCCTGGTATCGGTGCGGGTGCCCCGCCGGAGGGCCGCGGCCGCGGCGGCGGCCATCCCGAGCCCGGCGATGCCCCAGCTGTCGACCACCAGCCGCCACAGCTGGCCTGCGGTCATCTCGCATACGGTGATCATCCCGTGCACGCTGCCCAGCGTGGCTAGCATCTGCCCCGACAAGCTCCGCGTGCCGCCGGGGTACATCACCAGGGCCAGGTGGCGGTTCAGCGCCCAGGCCGCCCAGGTGGTGACCAGCAGCGTCACGGCGCCGGCCGCCACGCTGCCACGCGCGGCGGGACGCCGCCACGCGACCAGGGCGCCGGCGGCCACCAAGCCGGCCATGCTGACCAGGCCCCGGGAATGCACCGCGTAGGAGTACCCGGCGAGCAGCGCGGCGGCCGCCGCCGCGGCGTGCCTGCCGTGCACCGAACGGGCGGTCAGCCAGGTGTGCGTGGCCAGCAGCCAGGCGAGCACGAGCACCGGGAAGACCGCGTCGGCCATCGCGTACTGACTGTAGAACAGCCCGGCAGGCAGCAGCGCGGTGACCATGGCGGTGGCGTACGCGGCCGTGCGGCCCAGGCCCAGCCGCCGGCCTGCCAGGTAGGCCAGCGGCATCACGGCGGCGCTGATCGCCGCGTTGATCATCAGCACGGCATGGTAGGCGGTGACCGGGTTCTCGGTGAACCAGAACACCGGCGCGATCAGCAGCGGGTACCCGCCCTGGTACAGGGTGGAGCCGGAGAAGTCCGCGGGCATGCCGCCGGCCAGCACCCTGGCCGCGATCAGGTAGCCCGACTCGTCGGGGTTCGCCAGCGGCACCACCTGTGCGCGGCTCAGCCAGGCCCGCAGCCCCGCCTGGACGAGCCAGCCGAGGCCGAGCAGCAGGCCCCACCGCCACGACGGCGTGCGCCGCGCCTGCCGGGCTTGCGGCCGCGCCCTGGCAGAGCGGGCCGACTCCGTGGCGTAGGACGTGATCACCGGGCGTGCCAAAGCAGCCGACTCCCTGCTATCGAAACTACGGCCCGGCCGCGCCCGGGCCATGCGGATGACGCGCGAGCCAGGATCGCTGACTCCGCTGGGAGCGGATTGGGCGGACCCTGTGCGGACGCCGGGAAAACTATGGCGCCCGCCGTACCGCAGCGCCGCGGGCACGGGTGGACCCGCGGTGTAGCATCGGTCCCGGCCCACCCGGGGAGGAGACGCGCCGATGCCGCGGACCAGCGACACCCGCATCACCGGCTACACGCCGCTGCTGCCGCCGGCGGCGCTGCTCGACGAACTGCCGCTGTCGGATGCCGCGGCGGCGACGGTGGAGCGGACCCGCGTCGAGGTCCGCGCGGTGCTCGACGGGGCCGATGACCGGCTGCTCGTGGTCGCCGGGCCCTGCTCGGTGCACGACCCGGCGGCGGCCCTGGATTACGCCGGGCGGCTGACCGGGCTGCGCGACACCCACCAGGCCGACCTGCTGATCGTGATGCGGGTCTACTTCGAGAAGCCGCGGACGGTGACCGGGTGGAAGGGGCTGATCAACGACCCGGACATGGACGGCGCCCACGACGTGCACCGAGGCCTGCGCACCGCGCGGCGGCTGCTGCTCGACATCGTGGCCGGCGGCCTGCCGGTGGGCTGCGAGTGGCTGGACCCGATCACGCCGCAGTACATCGCGGACGCGGTGACCTGGGGCGCGATCGGCGCGCGGACCACCGAGAGCCAGGTGCACCGCCAGCTCGCCTCCGGCCTGTCGATGCCGGTCGGCTTCAAGAACGGCACCGACGGCGATGTCCAGGTGGCGGTGGACGCGTGCCGGGCGTCAGCCACCGGGCACACGTTCTTCGGCGTCACGCGTTACGGCGCGGCCGCCGTGGTGACCACGGCCGGGAACCCGGACACCCACGTGATCCTGCGCGGCGGCCGGTCCGGCCCGAACTACGAGGCCAGCGAGGTGACCAAGGCGCTGGACCTGATCGCGGGCGCCGGCCTGCCGCGCAGGCTGATGGTGGACGCGAGCCACGGTAACAGCGTCAAGGACCACCGCCGTCAGCCGGTGGTGGCGGCCTCGATCGCGGACCAGGTGACGGCCGGGGAGGCAGGCCTGGTCGGCGTGATGCTGGAGAGCTTCCTGCGCGAGGGCAGGCAGGAGCCGGGGCCGCCGGCCACCCTGACCTACGGGCAAAGCGTCACCGACGCGTGCATGGACATCGGCACCACCGCCGCCGTCCTTGACGGCCTGGCCGCCGCCGTCCGCTCCCGCCGTAAGGTC
>JAFAPY010000291.1 GCA_019246795.1 Streptosporangiaceae bacterium
CGCCGCCAGACCGATGCCGCCGGCGATCGCCGCACCCAGGTCGGTGAGGATGTCGCCGAAGAGGTTGTCGGTCACGATCACGTCGAACCGCTCCGGCTGCGAGACGAAGAACATCGACGCCGCGTCAACGTGCTGGTAGTCGACGGAGACGTCGGGGAACTCCGGGGCGAGCGAGTTCACCGTGCGCTGCCACAGGTCGCCCGCGTAGGTCAGCACATTGGTCTTGTGCACCAGGGTGAGCTTGCGGCGCGGCCTGGCCATGGCCCGCTCGAACGCGTACCGGGCCACCCGGTGCACGCCGAACGCGGTGTTGACGCTTTCCTGGGTCGCGATCTCGGCCGGTGTGCCCTTGCGCATCACCCCCCCGGCGCCGGTATAGGGACCCTCGGTGCCCTCGCGGACCACGAGCATGTCCACCGCCTCGGACCCGTTTTGCCTGACGGTGGCCAGCGGGGTGGCCACGCCGGGATACAGGCGCGCCGGCCGGAGGTTCACGTAGAGGTCGAGCTCGAAGCGCAGCCGGAGCAGCAGGCCCCGCTCGAGCACGCCGCTGGGCACGCTCGGGTCGCCGACGGCTCCGAGCAGGATCGCGTCGTGGCCCCTGATCTCCTCGAGCACCGCGTCCGGCAACGTCTCTCCGGTGCGGTGCCAGCGCCGGGCGCCCAGGTCGTAACCGGTCTCGTCGACGGCGATCCCCGCGGCGGCCCTGAGCACCTTGAGGGCCTCGGCGACCACCTCGGGGCCGATGCCGTCGCCGCCGATGACGGCGAGCCTGATCGTTCGGGAAGCCATGGCAGCACTCTAGCGGTGACCGGGCGCTTTCCCGGCGTCCGTGGCCCGCCGGGGTGCCCTCATCCGGGCGTTACCGTGTGGCCGGCCCGGCGGCGTCGCCGCCGTTGTCCCGGCGGTCGAGTGCAGCCTGCACCGCCTCGGCCGCGGGCAGCCCGCGCTGGGAGAGGTCGTTCCCGCCGCCTGCGGGGCCGGGGTCTGCGGGCTCGTTCCAGGGATACATGTCGTACACGGGATGCTCCTGATCGCGCAGCGGAGGGACTTACGGCCAGCGCCTCACCCGCAGCGGGTCGCCGGCCTGCCCGGATCAGGTGCTACAGGTTCCCGCTGCGGCTGGCTACGAGTACCAGGCGCTGCATAGTGCGCGCTACATTACCCGAAACGAGGCTGGGACGGACGCCCTTCAAGACGCCCGTCTCAGCATCCGAGACACTATTTGGTGTCCTAGCTCATCCAGCGGCGGTGCCGGCGGCGGGACGCCCGCCGCCAGACCCGGCGGGCCCGGGCCTGGAGCCGTTCGGCCGCGCAGGCCTCCCGCTCCAGCAGCAGCCCGTAGCTGAACGCGTTCTCGCCGGCCAGGTGCGCGCCGATGCCGAGCTCCCTGGCCGCCTGGCGGGCCAGCACCGCATCCTGGTGCTCGCCGAGCACCGACTGGACCTTCTTCATCTGAGCGGCGAAGCGCCGGGCCTGCTTGCCGGCCACCGGTGCGGCCGCCTCGGCCGCGTAGCGGGCGCGGCGGGCCGACTTGCGGGCCTGGTGCAAGGCGGCGTCCCTCGGCGGCCCTGCCGGTTCCTGCCAGGCCCGGCGGATCCGCCGCTTGACCTGCCGGTAGGCCCGTGCCACCGCGGCGGGGAGCACGTCACGGGCGGGCGCCGCTGCCTGCGGGCCGGGCGGGGGGTCGACGGCGAGCCGGTCGAGGTCGGCGAGCAGGCTGGCGTAGCGCGGGGAGTCCAAGGCCGCGATCAGCTCCGCACGGGCCGCGGCGCGCAGCGGCGCGAAGTGGCCCTGTACCCGGGCCTGTACCGGGCCGAGCAGCAGTTCCACCGGCACGGACCGCACAGTGGCCTCCAGGCGGGCGGCGAGCACCTCGTCGTCGCGGGCCGCGCCGAGCAGGCCGCCGAGCCACTTCAGCTCCGCGGCGGCATGGTCGGTTTCCGAGCGCGGGATGACCTCGCCGAACGTGCGCAGCGTGCCGCGCAGCCTGCGCGTGGCCACCCGCATCTGGTGCACCGCGTCGGGCTCGTCGCGGCGGGCCAGCGGTTCCAGCGAGATCAGCGCCTGCAGCTGCAGCCGCAGGTAGGCGCGCACCGCCTCGGCTGCCGTCGCGGAAGGCCGTGGCTGCGTCCCGGCGGTCAGGTGCTCCGGCTGCAGGCCCGGCTGGCTGCGGGTGCCCGGCATGGCATCCGTGTGCGTGGCATTGACTGTCATATCATCCCGCTACCCGCTGCCGCTGCCGGCTATTCGCCTTCGGGCAGCCAGGACATCAGCGGGCGGAGCCTGGCGCCCACCTGCTCGATCAGCTCGGCGTGCTCGGCCTCGCGGCGCTTGAGGAAGTTGGGCTTGCCGGCGTCGAATTCTTCGACGAGCTCGCGCGCGAACGAGCCGTCGCGGATCTCGGCGAGGATGCGGCGCATCTCCTCGCGGGTCTGGGTGTTGATCACCCGGGGTCCGCGGGTGTAGCCGCCGTACTCGGCGGTGTCCGATACCGACCAGTACATCGTGGAGATGCCGCCCTCGTACATGAGGTCCACGATCAGCTTCATCTCGTGCAGGCACTCGAAGTAGGCGGCCTCCGGCTGGTACCCGGCCTCGACCAGGGTGGCGAAGCCGGCCTTGATCAGCTCGGTGAGGCCGCCGCAGAGCACCGTCTGCTCGCCGAACAGGTCGGTCTCGGTCTCCTCGGCGAAGGTGGTCTTCAGCGCGCCGGCCCGGGTGCCGCCGATCGCCTTGGCGTAGGCCAGCGTGAGCGGCCATGCGCCGCCGCTGGCGTCGCGTTCCACGGCGACGAGCACCGGCACGCCGCGGCCGGCCGCGAACTGGCGCCGGACCAGGTGGCCTGGCGCCTTGGGGGCGACCATGCACACGTCCACGCCGGGCGGCGGGCTGATCAGGCCGTACCGGATGTTCAGGCCGTGGGCAAAGAACAGCGCGTCGCCGTCCACCAGCGACGGCGCGATCGCCCCGGCGTAGAGCTGCCGCTGCAGGTGGTCCGGGACCAGGACCATGACCAGGTCCGACTCCTCGCAGGCCTGTTCGGGCGTGGTGACCCGCAGCCCGTCGCTGGCCGCCTTGTCCCGGCTTGCCGAGCCTTCGGGCAGCCCGACCCGCACGTCCACGCCCGAATCGCGCAGCGACAGCGCATGCGCGTGCCCCTGGCTGCCGTACCCGAGCACTGCGACGTGCCTGCCCCGGATGACGGGCAGGTCGGCGCTGTCGTCGTAGAAGATCTCTGCCACTTCGGTGAGCCTTTCTCTGCACTAGCCGCAACGATTCGGAACGATTCAGGCGCTGCGCTCCACGGGCCGCAGCGCGCGGTCGGTGATCGAGCGGCCGCCGCGGCCGATGGCCACCATGCCGGACTGGACCATCTCTTTTATGCCGAACGGCTCGAGCACCTTGACCAGCGCGTCCAGCTTCTCCCTGTCACCGGTCGCCTCGACCGTGATCACGTCCAGCGCCACGTCCACCACCCTGGCACGGAACAGGTTCACCGTCTCCAGCACACGCGACCGGGCCTCCGCGTCGGCCCTTACCTTGACCAGGATCAGCTCGCGCTGCACCGTGGCACCGGGTTCGAGCTCCACGATCTTCAGCACGTTGATCAGCTTGTTGAGCTGCTTGGTCACCTGCTCCAGCGGATGCTCCTCGCAGGTCACCACCATCGTGATCCTGGAGATCTCCTCGTGCTCTGTCGGGCCGACGGCCAGCGAGTCGATGTTGAAGCCGCGGCGGGCGAACAGGCCCGCGATCCGGACCAGGACCGCCGGCTTGTTTTCCACCAGCACCGACAGCGTATGCCTGCTCATTCCTGCCGCCCTCCGAAATCGGGCGCCATGCCGCGCGCGAAGTTGATGTCGTCGTTGCCGGTGCCGGCCGCCACCATGGGCCACACCATGGCGTCCTTGTGCACGATGAAGTCGATGACCACCGGCCGGTCGTCAATGGCCATCGCCCGCTCGATCACCGTGTCCACCTCACCGGCCTGCTCGCAGCGCATCCCGGCGCAGCCGTAGGCCTGGGCGAGGGTGACGAAGTCCGGCACGCGGGTGCCGGTCGGCCTCTTCGGCTGGCCGGCCGCGTGCAAGTCGGTGTTCGAGTAGCGCTCGTTGTAGAACAGGGTCTGCCACTGCCTGACCATGCCCAGGCTGCCGTTGTTGATGATCGCGACCTTGATCGGGATCCTCTCGATCGCGCAGGTGGCCAGCTCCTGGTTAGTCATCTGGAAGCACCCGTCGCCGTCGATGGCCCACACGCACGCGTCGGGGCGGCCGGCCTTCGCGCCCATCGCGGCCGGCACGGCGAATCCCATCGTGCCCAGGCCGCCCGAGTTGATCCAGGTCCTCGGGTGCTCATAGTCGATGAACTGGGCGGCCCACATCTGGTGCTGCCCGACTCCGGCCACGTACACCGCCTGCGGACCGGCGATCTTGCCGATCCGTTCGATCACGTACTGCGGAGCGAGCGAGCCGTCGTCGGGGTGGTCGTAGCCGAGCGGGTAGGTCGCCCGCCAGGAATCGAGCTGGGCCTGCCAGGCCGCGAGGTCGGCCCGCCGTCCCTGTTCGTGCTCGGCCCGGACCGCGCTGACCAGGTCGGCGATCACCTCGCGGCAGTCGCCGACGATCGGCACGTCGGCGCGGCGGTTCTTGGAGATCTCGGCCGGATCGATGTCGGCGTGCACGATCAGCGCGCCGGGCGCGAACGTGTCCAGCTTGCCGGTGACCCGGTCATCGAACCTGGTGCCGAGCGCGACGATCACGTCGGCCCGCTGCAGCGCGCCGACCGCGGCCACCGTGCCGTGCATCCCGGGCATGCCCAGGTGCTGCGGGTGCCTGTCCGGGAAGGCGCCTCTGGCCATCAAGGTGGTGACCACGGGGATGCCGGTCAGTTCGGCAAGCTCGCGCAGCTGCGCGGCGGCGCGGGCCTTGATGACGCCGCCGCCCACGTACAGCACCGGCCGCCTGGCCTCGGTGATCAGCCGCGCGGCCTCGCGCACCTGCCGGGCGTGCGGTCTGGTGACCGGGTGGTAGCCGGGCAGGTCGAAGGGCAACGGCCAGGAGAACTCGGTCGCGGCCTGCAGCGCGTCCTTGGCGATGTCGACCAGCACGGGCCCGGGCCGGCCGGTCGATGCCACGTGGAACGCCTCGCCGATGGTCCGGGCGATGTCCCCGGCCCGGGTGACCAGGAAGTTGTGCTTGGTGACCGGGATGGTGATCCCGGATATGTCGGCCTCCTGGAAGCCGTCGGTGCCGATCAGGTTCGTTGACACCTGCCCGGTGATGGCGACGACGGGCACCGAGTCCATGTACGCGTCGGCCAGCGGCGTCACCAGGTTGGTCGCACCGGGCCCGCTGGTCGCCATGCACACTCCGGTGCGGCCGGTGGCCTGCGCATACCCGGTGGCGGCGTGGCCGGCGCCCTGCTCATGGCGGACCAGGATGTGCCTGATCGAGGTGGAGTCCAGCAGCGGGTCGTAGGCGGGCAAGATGGCACCGCCGGGAATGCCGAAGACCACGTCGATGCCGAGCCGCTCCAGCGCGTACACCAGCGACTGGGCCCCGGTGGCGCGGGTCGTGCCCGCCGGGGTCTGTGGGACCTGGGGTGGCTGCGGGCTGGCGTCGCCGGCCGTCCGGGAGGCCTCCGCCCCCGGAGCCGCCGGACGGTGGGCGCGCGCGGCCAGGTCCCGCGGGCTCGGCGCCTTCGGGATATCGGGCGCGGCAGTCCCGGGCTCGCTGTGGCCCGTCATCTGCTCGGTCATCAGGTGGTCTCCCGTGTCGTGCGGTCGGCGGCATAAAAAATCCCCTCGCGCCTTACGGCGGCCGAGGGGAGCGCGCAGCGGCTGGGTCGGTCAGCTGCCTGCGCGCCGTGCACGTACGAGGAACAAGGTTCGTGTCACGGCTCTTACCTTACTCGGTTCCGGAATCCGGACGTCAACCGGTGGCGCGTGTTGTCTCACATTCCGAGACATTGATCCCGGACGGTCCCATCAGGGCCGCCATGCCGGGGGCTGCCGTCGGCGCGGCCAGCAGATATCCCTGGCCGTGACGGCACCCCATCTTGCGCAGCACGGCGAGCTGGCGGGGCTCCTCGATCCCCTCGGCGATCACCTGAAGCCCGAGCTCGCCTCCTGCGCGCACCACGGCCTGAGTCAGCACGGTGAGCGAGTCGTCGCGGCCAAGGCCTGCCACGAACGACGGGTCGAGCTTGATGGTGTCCAGCGGAAGCTGCCGCAGGCAGGCCAGCGAGGCGTACCCGGTGCCGAAGTTGTCGATGGCCAGCCGCACGCCAGCGCGGCGCAGCCCGGCGAGCCGTTCGGTGACCAGCGCGCCGTCGGCTATCAGGATCCGCTCGTCCACCTCGACCGTGAGCGCCTGCGGCGGCAGGCCGGTCTCCGCCAGGATGGCAGCCAGCCGGTCCGGGAAGCCGGGCGCGATGATCTGCCGCGCGGACAGGTTGACCGACAGCCCCAGCTCCGGCCAGGACCGCCGCCAGGCGGCGCCCTGCGCGCAGGCGTCACGGAGCACCCGCTCGCCGAGCGGGACGATCAGGCCAGAGTCCTCCGCGACGCCGAGGAAATCAGTGCTTTCCGGAGCGCGCGCGTCGGGCAAGCCGCCGCGCGGCCGCTCAGTGCTTTCCGGAG